>CAZVSA010000018.1:1848-26862 GCA_964629955.1 uncultured Luteolibacter sp. | reverse complement strand
CCGGAGGAAGCCGTCGAAAAAGCCAACAACACCGCCTACGGCCTGAGCGCCGGAGTCTGGACCGACAAGGGCAGCAAGATCCTCAAAATGTCCACCGAGCTGAAAGCCGGCGTCGTCTGGGCGAACACCTTCAACAAATTCGACCCCACCTCCCCCTTCGGCGGCTACAAGCAATCCGGCTTCGGCCGCGAAGGCGGCAAACAAGGACTCCTCGACTACGCCGGTCTCACGTGAAAGGCTTCGCATTGCAACCCAGCCCCCGGACGAAGCATCCCGCGACATGAACGATCCATTCCGCGAACCTCTCAAAAAAAAGGTGGGCGGCAGTCTCTCCAAACTGCCTCCCCTCCAGCGTCTCGACATGCTCCGCCGCAACGCCCTCATGCTGCGAGGCGGCAAATGGTCTCCACCCGCCGATGATGGAACCCTCGTTCGAAAAATTGTTGGCGCTCCTCGCTAGCGCGGGCGTGCGCTTCGTCGTGGTTGGCGGCATCGCCGTCAGCCTGCAAGGATACGTCCGGTTCACCGAAGACGTCGATCTGTTGCTCGACGACTCGCCCGCCAACATCCGCCTGCTCCTCGACACCCTCGCGAACTACGGTGAAGGCTATGCCCGCGAACTTTCCCCGGAAGACTTCGATGACGAGGAAGGAGCCATCCGCATCGTGGAGGAGATCGAGCAATGTCAGGTCGATCTCTTCACCCGGATGTCCGGCCGCCGTTATTCCGATGTAAGAAAAGACGCGGACCTGTTCCCGTTGCACAACCACGAGATCCCCTACGCATCCAAGGAATCGTTGATCGCCTGGAAATCCCGGTCCGTCCGGGAAAAAGACCGGATCGACGCCAACGCATTGCAGAGATTGCTGGATAATCCCCGGGCATTCGATTGAATCACTTCCAATTCATGTCCCTTCCCATCACCAAAACCCCCAAATGCTACGTCGGTGGTGCCTTCATCCGTTCCGAAGGCGGCGGTGTTTTCCCCATCCACGACAGCGGGGGAAATTTCCTCGCGAACATCCCCCAATGCACCCGCAAGGATCTGCGCAACGCCGTCGAAGCCGCCGCCAAGGCCGGACCGGGATGGGCCGCGCGCAGCGCCTACAACCGCGGACAAATCCTCTACCGCCTCGCCGAAATGTTGGAAGCCCGCGCAGCGGAAATGATCGCCGCGCTCAACATCGTCGATCCGGACATGGACGGAAACCACCAGCGCAACGCCCTCGAAGTCCGCGCCACCATCGACCGCATCGTCCACTTCGCCGGATGGACCGACAAATACGAAGCCGTCCTCGGCAGCGTGAACCCCGTCGCCAGCTCCCACTTCAATTTCACCGTCACCGAGCCCATGGGCATCACAGGCATCGTCGCGCCGGACGATTTCCCCCTACTGGGACTCCTCACCCTCATTCTGCCCGCCATCACCAGCGGCAACAGCGTGATCGCCCTCGCATCGGAAAACGTCCCGTATCCGGCCATCCTGTTAGGGGAAATGCTCGCCACTTCCGACCTCCCCGGAGGCGTGGTGAATCTCCTCACCGGCAGACGGAAAGACCTCATCCCCACCTTCGCCACCCACGAGCACATCCGCGCCCTCTCCGCCGCCGTCGCCGGAGAAGAAGCCGCCACCCTCCAGCAAGGCGCGGCGGAATCCGTAAAGCGCGTGAAACTCCACCCGCCCGATACCGACTGGTTCTCCGAAAGCCACGACTCGCCCTACGCCATCCGCGATTTTCTGGAATGCAAGACCGTCTGGCATCCCATCGGCGTTTGAGAGACCACGGAAATGCCGGATTGACACGGAGACTTTCTTCCCTACACCGTATTCCACCATGAATTGGAAAGTCATCGCCCTGGCGACACTCCTCGCCCCTGCGGCTCTTGCCGTTCCGCGCGGCTCCTTCCCCGGTTCCGAATATGAAGCGGCCAAAGCCAAAGCCGCCGAAACCGGAAAACCCGTAGCCGTCGTCGTCACCGACACCGCGTCCACCTGCCCGAAATGCCAGGCGGGAAATGCGGCCGTCTTCAAGGAAATGCGTTCCGACTACGTTCTCGTCATCAAAGACAAGGCGAGGAACGACACCCTCCCGCAAAACATCGAGCAACGGACCCACGAGATCTATCGCTCCAAGGGAAACTTCATCCCCATCGTCACCGTCCTGTCCCCGGACGACAAGGTCGTCGGCGGTCTCTGCTACGACCAGATCTCCAAAGATTCCCGCCGGGCATTCCGTGATCTCGACAAGGAAGTCGCGGACGGACTCTCCTCAAGTTCCGACAGCCCCGGGGAAACCACCACCAGGGAAGACACACCCGAACCATCCGCCGCCGGATCCGGCGATGGCATGCGCGAATGGACCAACGTCCTCGGCCACACCATCACCGCCGAAGCGCTCGCGGTAACCGCCCTGGAAGTCACCTTCAAAATGAAAGACGGCAACGTGGTGGACTACCCGCTCGACCGCCTTTCGGATGAAAGCCGCAAGGCGCTGGAGGAAATTCATCCCTCCCGATAGCCGCTTCACGATTTCACCCTCATCCGGGCCGGGCCGCTTTCCCAGCGGCGCCGGCCTTTTTCCTTCCCCTCGCAAGGCTGCGGATGCTTGTCTCCCGGGCAAGTTTCCCATGTCCTCAAAGAAAAACGCCGAAGAACATCCGCTCGCCAACATCCTGATCAACGTCCTGATCCCCGTGCTGGCGCTCAGCTTCCTGAGCAAAGACCCCGCGCTTCAGGAAAAAATCGGCAACACCCCGCGCCTCTGGCACATCGGCCCGCTGTATGCAATGATCGTCGCGCTCGCCCTGCCCATCGGCTACGGCATCTGGCACTTCGTCAAAACCCGCAAACCGAATTTCTTCTCCTCCCTCGGCATCGTCTCCGTGCTGCTCACCGGCGGGCTCACTCTCTACCTTTGGAATCCCGACGGCAGCGTAAAACCGAACGCGGGCACCCTCTTCGGCATCAAGGAAGCCCTCATCCCCCTGGTGCTCGGCGTGGCGATCCTCAAATCGTTCCGCTCCTCCACCCCGCTGCTCAACGTGTTCCTCTACAACGACGGCATTTTCGACATCCCGAAGATCGAGCGCCGCATCGCCGAAACGGAAAAAACCGAAGGCTACCAACAACTCCTCCTCCGCGCCACCCGGCTCTTCGCCGCATCCTTCTTCATCAGCTCCGTGATGAACCTCTGCCTCGCGCTTTATTTCTTCAGAAACTTCCAGGCAAACGCCGAGGACGCGCTGGAGCGCTACAACGGAATCATCGCCAGCCTCACCGGCTGGGGATTCGCCGTCATCGGCGTGCCCATCCTCATCTTCCTTTTCTTCACGCTGCGCTTCCTGCTCTCCGGCCTGCGCGAGCTGACCGGATACAAGGACGAGGAGCTGATGCTCCCGCGCTGAAACGAAACATGCGGCCCCGCCCCCAGGCAGGCCCGCATGCGATTACGGTAAAATCAACGGGACCGCCTCAGTCCACGAGGTTGTCCACCCGCTGTGCGAGTTCGATGTCCAGCTCGGTCACTCCGCCGACATCGTGCGTCGTCAGCTTCAAGGTCACCTTCGTGTGCTTGATCGTGATGTCCGGATGGTGCTGCGCCTCCTCGGCGATTTCCGCGAGATCGTTCACGAAATCGATCGCATCCATGAATTCCTCGAACTCCACGGTACGGGTGATCGCCTTCTTCTCATAGTCCCATTCCGGACATTTTTTCAGAGCGGCGGCAAGGTCATCATCTTCGAGCAATTCGGACATTTGGATATCGGTGATACGTTCGCCGGAAGATTTCTTCTACCGTTTCAAAATTGGCAAGCGCGTTTCCGACATCTCTTGAATTCCTCCACCATGCGGATTGCATCCTCCGCCGCACGGCCTAATGTGCCCGCATGAAAAAGCTCCTGATGCTCCTCTCCGCATGCGGCGTTTTCGCATCCTGCGCGCCCAACACCCCGCAAGCCCGCATCGAACGCGATCCCGCCCGCTTCGCCGCGCTTCCCGCCAGTGAAAAAGCCCTCGTCGAGCGTGGCGAAATCAAGCGCGGCATGTCCAGGGATGGCGTCGCTCTCTCCTGGGGAGCGCCCTCCGGCGTGTTCGCCGGTTCGCGCGATGGAAAGTCCACCGAACGCTGGGACTACTTCGGCTCGCGCCCGGTGCACACCACATACTTTTACGGCGGCTATGGCAGATACGGATGGCACGGGCGTTATCACCCCTACGCGAGCTACGGGTTCGGCCTCGGTCCCGAAATCTCCTACATCCCCTACCGCCGCGCCACCGTCTGGTTCGTCCGCGACAAGGTCGATTCCTGGGAAACCGCCCGCTGAAGCACCCGCCACCGCTTGACAGCCTCCGCATCCCCTGCGACGCCCGGGTGCATCATGAATTCCAGGAAGATCCTGTTCACCGGCCTGATCCTCTTTTCCGTCGCGGCGCTTTCCTCCTGCACCGGCAACCGCACCACCCTCGAATCCAGCCTCGCCGCCTATCAGTCCTACGATCGCCCGGCGAAGCTCCCTCAAAACCCCGCCAACGTTCACGTAAAAGTATCGCTCGGCAGGCAGCGCGCCTACGTCATGGAAGGAAACGAGATGCTCCTTGTCATGCCGGTGGGAGTGGGAACGGAAGACACGCCCACCCCTTCCGGAAACTTCACCATCACCCGCAAACAACGGTTCCGCCGCTCGGACACCCACGGCTACGCCTGGCAGGGCGGCGACATCCGGCGCACCTACCGGAACAAAAAGCCCCCGGGCTGGTCGTTCAAAGGAACCCCCATGCCCTACTGGTGCGAATTCCAACCCTCCCTCGGCTTCCACACCGGCTGGGTCCGCCACCATCCCTCCACCGACGGCTGCATACGGATGCACGAAAACCTCGCACCCAAATTTTTCCAACTCGTAAGCGTGAACACCCCCGTTCACATCGCCCTCTCCCAGCCGGAGGATTCCACGCACGGCAGGATCCCGCTTCCACCCGACGCCGGCCCTCTGCCCGATCACCCGCCCTCCTTCCATCTCGGCGACGGGTATTTCTCCCTGCACAAAACCCCCGTCTATCAGTAATCCGTCCGGCTCATCCGATCACCAGCCGCACCGCCAGAGCGGCCAGCGCCAGTCCGAACAACCCGTCGATCCAGCCCGCCGCCCGCTCGTAACGGGAACGCAGCGGCTTCCACTGCAACAAGCACGCCCACAACGCCCACAGCAATCCGCCCTGGAAAACCACCACCGCCCAGATCAGGAAGGGCCACGCCGCCGGGCGCTCCCCCGCCAGAAACGGCGCGCTCACCGCCGCCAGAAAGAGCGCCGCCTTCGGGTTCAATAAATTGCAAAACAACCCCCGCAGGAAAGGCCCCCTCCCGCCCGTGGGGGCCTCCACCTGATAGATCGCACCCGAATACCACGCGACAAACCTTTCCCGCAGCAAGGACCACGCCAGCCACAACAGATACGCCGCCGCCACCCAGCGCAGCCCGGTCCTCAACACCGGCATTCTCTCGAACGCCAGCGCCATCCCGCCCACCGCCAGCGTGGAATGGACCATCAAACCGCTCGCGATCCCCAGCGCCATGATCACGCCGCTCCGCGCTCCCTCCCGCAGGGCCGTCCGCGTCAGAAGAATCATGTCCGGGCCGGGGCTGAACTGCCCCAGCGCCATCACCCCGGCAAATGCCAGCAACTCCCATCCAGCATGCCCCATATTTTCCTGCGGAACGCTCTACCCGGACCGGCAACCGCACCACCAGCTAAAAGATCATTCCTGCCGCGGCCCGGAATCTCCGGTTTCCAGGAAGCCAACCGCCCCGAAACGCCAAACCTGGCGACCAATCGCCTTGATCTCTCCGGCATTCCGCAACGTTGTTCTCCCCGCCAAGGAAACTCGAACTGGTGTATTGGATGAAAATCGATCTTGATAAAAACCCGTTCCGCCATCCTGAAAAACTCCCCGTCCTCTCAAATCCATGCTTTTCGCATGACGGACGAAGCATACTTTCAATTCAATGAAATCCTTCTTTCACGCCTTCCTGAAAACAGCCGCTTTTGCCCTGTTTGGCGCTGCGTGTTTTTTGGGGCCGGCTGTTTTCGCGGGAGATGATGGCGACCCTGTGAAAGGCCGCCTTCATACGGTCACAAAATCCAAGTTCCGGATCAGGTGCACGAATGCTCCGCTTTCAGACGATCACGTGATCTCTTGGCTCGAATCCCGCCCATCATGGGAACAAGCCGAAACCCACCGCATCCGGTTTGACACCACCGGCCCTGCAAAATCCAGCATCAGCTCCTTTCGTCTGCGCCCCATCCAGGCGAGTGTTTCCAGCACCCTTTTCGGAAAAGGGGAGATGTTTCGAACATCCACCACTCCAAAACTTGGAATTGCAAAAAAAGCTTCCCCAGCCGCTGCGAACAACGGGGGCGTCTCATACGATCCATACGACGGGGGCTGGATTGAGGAAGATGCCCCCGCTCCGGCACTTTACTACGAAACCTCGGGCGAAGGGATGCCGGAGCACGCCGGCCTCAAATTCGCCGTGGATGCCTCCAGCTCAACCATCACTCTGGCCTACGCGTATTCCGGGTTCAATGTTCATTCTCTGGGAATCACCCGGGCAGGAACTTCCACGGAAAGCACCGAATATTACACCGCCCACACCAGCGGCCATCTCTCCCTGTCCTCCGCAATGGAAAGCCTGGGCTACTCGGGAGAGAACCAAACCCCGGCCGTCATCGACAAAATCGGCTCCCGTTACAAAATCATCACCGAGTCCAAAGGAGAGTCGTTGGGACACACGATGCTCGAAAAAGAAAACGTCTGCAAAAAGACAAACATCGGCCAACCGGACGAGCAGTGGGAGCCAACCGCGGAATTCACATCCGGCGTTTCGGGAGCCATTTCCATCACCTGGACAATCCTTTTGGAGAGAAAAACACGCACCGAACACCATCGGGATGGGATCATGACCAACCACACCGAAACCGATTGGCTCCCTTTCGAGTAAACGCCCGGCTGCCTGGCTTGCCTCTCCAGCCTCGCTCCCTCAAACCGTGGACGCCTTTGCCATTTCCTCGCGGCGGAAGTTCGTGGGCGAGCTTCCGGTGAAACGGGCGAAACTGCGGTTGAACTGGGAAAGCGACTGGTAGCCGATTTGAAAGGCGATTTCGGACACCCGGGTCTCGGGCTTCAGCAGCTCCCTCTTGGCCCATTCGATGCGGCGGCGGTTCACGTAATCGGTGAGCGTGAGACCGGTCGATTCCTTGAAAACACGGCAGAAGTGCGATTCGCTCAAACCGGAATGGCGGGCCACCAATGACAATGGCAGGGGGTCCGCGAGGGTTTTGTCGATAAACTTCCGTGCGCGGGCGACCGCCGCGTGCTCGCTGCCATCGCTGATGATCGCGAGTTTCTCCGCGTGCCTGCTGAGCTGCTGCGAGAAGGCGATCAGCAAAGTGACCATGCTCTGATACCGCTCGGGCTCCACCACCCGGGTCTGGAAATACGCGCCGCGGAGCATCTCCACTTCCTCCTGCCGGAGCCCCTGGCGCAGAAGGGATTTTGAAACCACCTGGAATGTCTCCGGATCGGGAACCTGATGGAAAACATGGCCGGTACGCAGAAACCCGAGAAGGGAACCTCCGTTTCGTATCGGCACCGCGGTGGCGGCCATGCCGGAAAAACAGTGGCAGGTGGTGGGGCCGTTGATCTTCGCCTCGGAAACAAGACGCTCGTTCACTTTCACGCAAGCGCTGCACGCGCTCGCACAAAGATTGAGTTTCTCACAGAAAGGGCTGCCGTTTTCCGTCTGCCCGCACAGATAGGCCGCCGTTTGATCCGCCCGGATCAAACGCAGCGGCAGGCCGGTGGCACAGCGGAACGCGTTCTGATAAGTCACAAACAACTCACAATGCCGCAACTTGTCGAACAACGCTTGATTGAAATGATCGGGATCGCTGGTCATGGCGGCTTGCGTGCGAGATTTTAGGGAGAATCCGGGACAGGGCAACTTTTGACGACAACCCGCCTCCGCGCGAGGATGGAATCATGAGTTGAAAGGTATACATTCACTGTTTGCAAATTTTAAAAAAATCTTTACTTTCAGGCCTCTTCCGGGATGTTCGCCAAGTGCTGTCCCCGCATGAAAACGACCAACCTGACGAAAGTTGGGGCCGTCGCCTGCATGATCGCCTTGGCGTCATGCGCGCAACCGCCCGCCACCACGTCGGTGCCGATGTCGGCCACCGGCCCTCCTGATTCCTCGCTCTCCGCAAGGGTTTTCCAGGAAGTCAATTCCTACCGCCGCAGCCACGGCGCGAGGGATCTCCCCCGGCATCCCGGCCTGGACCGGCTTGCCCAGGAACATTGTGAATTCCTGCGGCAAAACCGCGGGAAGTTCGGCCTCTACGGAAAAAACGTCAGCCACTTCGGCTTTGAAGGGCGGACACTGGCCGCCCGCGAACGCTACCGGATGCAGAACCTTGGCGAAAACGTCGTCGCGGCGAACAGCTCCGGCTCCGGCACGGCTTCCATGCTCGTCCAGCAATGGGCCGCTTCCAAAAGCCACGCGTACAACATGCGCAGCTCCTGGACGCACTCCGGCATCGGAGTGGTCGTGGATGACGACGGCATGGTCTTTTCCACCCAGCTTTTCGGCGTCATCAGCAACTCGCAAATGGACCTGACAGACCGCTTCCGCCGGCTCTGAATGGGCGCATGCCCGATTTGCACCTCGAATCCGCCTTGCACGCCCGCGGCCTCTCCCTGGTCGCCGGCGTGGACGAGGCGGGGCGCGGTCCCCTAGCCGGTCCGGTGGCCGCCGCCGCCGTGATCCTGCCCGCCGGATTCCTCTGCGAGGGGCTGGACGATTCAAAAAAACTGACTCCCGCGCGCCGCGACGCATGGCACGCCGTCCTGACGACCCACCCCGATGTGATGTGGTCGGTCGCCTTTGCGGAAACCGGGGAAATCGACTCGCTCAACATCCTGCGCGCCACCCACCTCGCGATGCGCAGGGCCCTGGAGACGCTGCCCCTCCGGCCCGATCACTGCCTGATCGACGGCCTGCCTGTCCGGGATCTGCCCTTCCCCCACGACGCGGTGGTGAAGGGGGACGGAATTTCCCTGTCGATCGCCGCCGCCAGTGTGATCGCAAAGGTCACCCGCGACCGCCGCATGCGGGAAATCGACGAAGAGTTCCCCCAATACCACTTTGCGAAGCATCAGGGATATGGCACGAAGGCGCATCTTGAAGCGCTTCGGATACACGGCCCTTGCCGGCATCATCGTCGGTCGTTTCAGCCGGTGGCTCAACTCTCCCTGCCGCTTGACGGACGCTGACGGAAAGGAACGCGACCGGATCTGGATGGGAAACTACGGCGAGAAAGTCGCCGCCGACTGGCTGCGGGCGCACGGTTGCAAGATCCTTGCGAGAAATTTCCGCGGCCCGCGCAAAGGAGAGGTGGACATCATCGCGAGAGACCGGCGGCTTCTCCTCTTCGTCGAGGTGAAAACCCGCCGTCATGGCACCCCGATCCGCGGCCTGGATGCGGTCACCAAAGACAAACAGGCGCTCCTCGAACGCGGGGCGAACGAATGGCTCCGCAGGCTTGGCAGGCGGAATCTCCCCTGGCGCTTCGATGTGATCGAAGTGCTTCTGGAAGACGGGAAAGCACCCTCGGTCAACCACGTCCGGGATGCCTTCTGATGCTATTCGATGAGGCTTGCGGGGAAGCCGCCGCTCCCGCACCTTGCCCGCCCTCTCATGGATTTTTTCTCGGACCCGATGGCTTGGATGGCGAAACGCGACGGCAGCGTGGTCATCGGTCGCGGCCCTTTCACCAGCAGCCCGGTTCCGCCGGAGAACGGAGTGGCCTTCCATGTGGGGGATTTCGCCTTCTCCACTCCGGAACCATGGAAGATTCCGGACTCGATCGAGCGCTTGTCCCCCGGGGAGGTGGCCGCAATCACGGCAAACACCCCGCTCCCGGACATCGAATGGAAGCCCGTGGATGCCGGTCCGTTTTCGGAAATTTTCCAGGAGGTCATGTCCGCGATCCGGGATGGGGTTTTCGAGAAAACCGTGCCGGTGGTCACCGAATTCGGCACCGCTTCCGCACCGCCCGCGCGCGGAATCGCCGCATCCATGCTGCGCCTGAAACAGCCCCTTCATTCCTACGGCTGGATCGACGGCACCGGAGGATTCGCAGGCGCGACGCCGGAACTGCTCTTCTCCCTGGGCGGCGGCAGGCTCGACACCATGGCCCTCGCCGGAACCGCACGCAGCGACGACCGCGATGTCTTCGCCGTGGACGACAAGGAAATCCGCGAACACGAGTACGTGGCGCAGACACTGGTGGCGAAGCTGCTCGATCTGGGCAACGTGGAGCGGCTGCCCCGCCGCATTCTGGATCTCGGCCACATCGTCCACTTTCTTACCTTGATCGGCGTCAACCTCGACCACCCTCCCACTCCGGAAGAGCTGCTCAAGCGGCTGCACCCCACCCCCGCCCTCGGCCCCCTCCCCAGAACGGGAGAAACCCTCTCCATGCTTCTGGATTGGAGAAAACGGCTTGGCTGCCCGGTCGGCTTCGGAGCCCCGTTCGGCCTGTGGGAGCACGGAAACCTGGATGTGATCGTCGCCATCCGGGGAATCTGGTGGCAGGGAAACGATCTCATCCTGCCCGCCGGATGCGGCATCATCGAAGCCAGCCGCCTGGTCAGCGAATGGCGGGAACTGCGGCTGAAACGGGACGCCGTGAAGCACTCTCTCGGACATTCCTGACGGTTTTTTCCGCCCCCTCGAAAACACCTAACCCACACATTTGCAATTTATTGCAATAATTGGAGATTATCACGCAAAGGTCCTTCATTAAAAAAAGTTGATTATTTTTTTAAAATTTCTAACATCCCGGTCGCTCCCTGAATTTTCAAGCTCCTCCCCCGGATCATGCCAAATCTCCCTCGGAAACTCCTTGCACGATGCCCGGCCGGCAATCTTCTGCTGCCGGTTCTGCTTCTCTCGGCAACGGAACCGGCGGCCGGCGAATCCTTTCACAGCATTGACCCGATCGGAAAATTGGCCCGTGTTTTCAACCGCGAGCTGGTTGGCATCGAAGATCGCATTTCATGGCTTGAGCAACGGCTCTCCAAAATCGCTCCCCATCACGAGCACGCGATGAGAGTCGCCCTCGGTGTTCGCTGCGGGCGGATCAACGAATCCGACCCTGATCCCTCGGTCACCATCGACCTCGGAGCCGTCCATCCGCTCGACGAGATTTTTCTCATTCCCACGCAGCGCGAGTATCTCGAAGACCCGGGGCTTTTCCCGAAAAAATTCACCATCGAATGCTCCACGGAAGAGGATTTCAGCCGGAGAACGGTTCTTTTCACCTCCGGCTCCCGGATATTTCCCATCCCGGATGGCAAGCCCGTCCGCTTCACGGGAAGCGGGAATGACGCACGCTTCGTCCGCATCACCGTGCATCAAGGCCATCACAAGGGAATGCGCGATGTCTTCGGGCTGTCCGAGCTGATCGCCGTCTCCGCGGGCGATCCGGTTTCGTTCGGCGCGACGGTGTCCACCGTGGGAGCGCTCAACGTCACCGGCATCTGGTTTCCGGAAGCCCTGACCGACGGGCACACCCCTCTGGGCATCTGGCACAACGGCACGTCCGGAACCAGCCGGGGGGACAGCATCACCACGAACGGCACATCCGACGAACCCGTTTTCTGGATTCTCGAACTGGAGGAGGAAAAGCCCGTGGACCGGGTCGTCCTGTTCCCCTATCAGCTCACCGAACTCCTTGAATCCTGCGTCCTTCCTGAATCGTTCACCCTGCACGCCACCGGAGCTTCCGGCGGGGAGGAAACCCTTGTCTATCGCTGGGAAACCCCGCTGAGCGGCGCGAACCGCATGACACCACTCGTAATCCCGATGAACGGGCGGCCAATCAAGCATCTCCGGTTCACAGGCACCCGCCCGTGGCAGATGGGGGATCTCCAGGTGCATGCGGTTTCCGAAATCGAAGTTTGGTCCCGGGGCGAGAACGTCGCCCTCGGCAGGAATGTTCTCCGCCTCCAGGCCGATGGCTCCAGAACATCCATCGCCACGCTCACCGACGGCTATTCCAACGGCCGCCAGATCATTCCCGTCGCCGCATGGCTCAACCAGCTTCACGAGCGCTGGCGGCTTGAACAGGAGCTGGCCATTCTCCGCCCCCTGGGCCGGCAAATGGCCGGAAAAAGCGAGATCAAGGCAACCTGGGGATCCGCCGCCATGCTCGCCTTCTCCTTCCTGATTCCCGTTTTCATCGTGGAACGCCGCCGCGTGCAATCCAGAAAACAACTCGACCAGCTCCGCCGCAGGATCGCTTCCGATCTTCACGACGACATCGGCAGCAACCTCGGCAGCATCTCCCTCATCGCCCGCACCGCCCGCAAGGACCTTGTCCGCCTCAAAGGCCCCGAGGAAGTCGCCGATGACCTCGGCGAGGTCGAATCCATCGCCCGCGAAAGCTCCCTCGCCATGCGCGACATCGTCTGGCTGCTGGAACGCCGGGAAGACTCCATCGGCGATCTCGTCAAACGGATGCGCGAAACCGCCGGGCGGCTGCTCCGGGAAATCGACTACACCATCGACTGCGAATCCAACAAAACCGCCGCCAAGCTGTCACTCGACGCCAAGCGCCACCTCTTCCTCTTCTACAAGGAAGCCATCCACAACATCCTCAAACACTCCCGCTCCAACCGCGTCGCCATCCGCCTGTGGGACGACCACGACAAACTCGCGCTGGAAATCGCCGACAACGGCATCGGCCTGCCGCTCGGTCCCGACCAGCGCCCCGCCAACGTCCGGAAACTCACCGACCGCGCCCGCGTCCTCGAAGCCAATCTCAACATCCAGTCCTCCAAAGACGAAGGCACCCGCATCCGCCTCATCGTCAAACGCTCCCAGCTCATCGCCACACCCTCCCTGTCATGATCGCAGAACCCGCCCTCACCCGCATCTGGATCCTCGAAGACCACGAGGTCTTCGCCAAACAAATGCGCCGCCTCATCTCCGGCGAAGACGACATGGCATGCGATTATCATTTCCCCACCGCGGAATCCCTTTTTGAAAAACTCCGCTTCAGCAGCGAACGACCCGACATCCTGCTGCTCGATCTCGGCCTTCCCCACCGCGACGGACTGGAAGTCCTCATCGAAATCCGCCGTGCCCTCCCCCAGCTGAAAGTGCTCATCCTTTCGGCCTTCGATGACCGGGAAAGAGTCTACCGGGCCATTTGCAACGGCGCCTCCGGCTATCTCCTCAAGACCTCGGACCCGGATGAAATCCTCTCCGGCATCCGCGACGTCATCCACGGAACCGCCGTTCTCAGCGGAGCCATCGCAAGCATGATTCTCCAGGGATTCTCCCGCCACGGCCCCGTCGAGCAACTGGAGGAACTCACCAGCCGCGAGGAAGACGTCCTCCGCCTTCTGGTAAAAGGATTCATCAAAAAGGAAATCGCCGACCAGCTCGCCATCTCCCAGCACACCGTGGACATGCACCTGCGCTCCGTTTACCGCAAACTCCACGTACGCTCCCAGACCGAAGCCGTCTCCAAAGCCCTGCGCCAGGGAATCGTCTGAAAAGCCGGTTCGCCAAAAAACGGACAAAGCCCATTCTTCCCATCCGACGTCCGATGTCGCCCACTGTTAGTGCCTGATAGGTCTTTTTTCCTTGCCGCGACCAATCCGTCTGCTTGTTTCGACGGGTCTTCGGGCAGACAAACCGCATGCATGGCACGCGGAATGCAAGCACTCGGGACGCTCCGACCGAAATTTACGCCACCAATGCTTACGTTTTTTCAAAATCGCGCGATTTCTTCCTCCGATCCCTCTTTTTCCGCGCTCCCCGGCACCAATCGTCGGCAAATTCTCGGCACCATCGGCCTCGCCGGCCTCGGACTTCTCGCCACATCCACCCCTGCCAGCGCCTTCCGGACCCCCCAGTCCTCCTCCCAGCCCAGAGTCAACACCGGCTCCGGCACCCGGAACTCAAGCCCGGGCCAGCACGTCGACGTCTCCGGCCTTCCCTCCGAATGGGTGACCTTGCAGGGCTCGAATCTCCACGCATACAGCCAGTATCTCGCGTCCCTCAAACTGAAACGCCTCACCCCGATGCAGGTCATCTCCGCTCACGCGAAAAAGAGAGGCTCCGTCTGGAACTCCCTTCCGCCCCGCGCCTGGTGGAACCGCATGGGCTACACCCTCCGCGTGGTGGACCGCATCGCCGTGGAACTAAGATCCCCCGTGGATGAAATCCTCTCCGCCTACCGCAGCCCCGCCTACAATGCCCGCTGCGCGGGCGCTTCAAAAGGCTCCTGGCACCAGGCCAATGTCGCCGTGGACGTGAAATTCCCCATACGCCCCTCCGTGGTCACCGCCACCAGCCGCAATCTCCGTGATCGCGGCCTCTTCAAAGGCGGCGTGGGCAGCTACCGCAACTTCACCCACATCGACACCCGCGGCGCCAACATCAACTGGTGAAGCCGCCCCGGCATTCCGCCGGTTTACGCGATGGGAAAGCAATCCCCGGAATGAAAATCAATCCGGAGGATTGACATGTTTCCGGCCAAAACCGCCGAACCTGATCGCCTCTGGAAAGCCGCGGGCAGCATTTGCAAGTGACCTTGCGGAGGCGGACCGCCAGATTGATCCGCATGAGATCAAAAATCCGGCGTTGCGTCCTGTTGGCGCTTTCATGCCTGCCTCTTCCTCCGCTTCAGGCGGAGGAACGCCCGAATATCGTCTTCCTGCTGGTCGATGACCTCCGCTGGAACGCCCTCGGTTTCATGGGAAACTCCATTGTCCAAACCCCCAACCTCGACCGCCTGGCGAAAGAAGGCATCGTCTTCGACCAAGCCTTCGTCACCACCTCGATCTGTTCCGTGAGCCGGGCATCCATCTTCACCGGACAATGGAAACGCCGCCACGGCATCGTCGATTTCCACACCGGCCTGACACCGGAGCAACGCGCCATCACCTATCCCGTGCTGTTGCGCGGGCAGGGCTACCAAACCGGATTGATCGGCAAATACGGCGTGGGAAGCGCCGAAGTCCAGGAAAGCAAACGGGAGGACTTCGATTTCTGGGAAGGCCGGCCGGGGCAGGGCGGCAAGCATTTCATCGATCCCGACGACCCCACCCGCACCCATTCCACGGCGAAATACGGCAACCACGCGCTGGAGTTCCTGCGCTCGGTGGATCCGGAAAAACCCTTCCACCTCTCCGTCAGCTTCAACGCCGTCCACGCGCGCGACAACGAGCCGCGCGAATTCGAGCCCGACCCAAGAGACGAAGAACTTTACAAGGACATCACCATTCCGCTGCCACCCACCGCAACCGTGGAATTGTTCGGGAAACTGCCCGGATTCGTGAAGGAATCCGAAGGACGCCGCCGCTGGTTCTGGCGCTTCGACGAACCGGAAAAAGCCCAATCCGTGCTGCGCGACTACTACCGCCTCATCACCGGAGTGGACCGCGAGGTCGGCAGGATTCTACAAATCCTGGAGGAACGTGGCATCGCGGACCGCACCGTGATCCTCTTCACCTCCGACAACGGCTTCGCCCTCGGCGACCGGGGCCTGGCCGACAAATGGTTTTTCTGGGAGGAAGACATCCGCGTACCCCTGTTGATCCGGGACCCCCGCCTGCCCAAGGAAAGACAAGGTGCACGCGTCTCCTCCATGGTCCTGAACGTCGATCTCGCCCCCACCATGCTCGATCTCGCCGGAATCGAAGCACCCGCGGCCATGCAGGGCCGCAGCCTGGTGCCTCTCATCAAAGGGGAAAATCCCACCAACTGGCGCACCGAATACTTTTACGAACACCACAGCGTGCCGAGCATCATCCCGCAGGTGGAAGGTGTGCGCACCAAACGCTGGAAATACATCCGCTGGATCAAAAGCGATCCCCTGCTGGAGGAGTTGTACGATCTCCGCGAAGATCCTCTGGAAACGAACAACCTCGCCAATGATGCCCCGCATCAGGAAGTGCTGGAAGAACTGCGCGGGAAGTGGGCGGCATACGGAGAGACATTGAAATAAAAACACCGCAAAACAGATTGCCTCGTCGATCTCGTTCCTCTTGCTGGTGCGGTGAATGCCATTTCGGAGCGTGACAATTTATACCGCTTGCCAAATCCGGACCAGCGAACGGAGCGTGTGCTCCCCGAATCTCAAACAGGCTCTACAGCGTTTTGTGAAAAGTCGTGGCGGTTATGGTGGCTGCCGTGTCTTGCGGAGGACGGGAACACAAGGAGCGTGGGCGGCCCGCCAAAAGAGTGTTCCGGGAATCGCGGCGGCAACGCCGGAGGCGGGTTTTCCGGTAGGGACGGACCGCCGGGCCGTCCCACTTTTTCCCGATTGGTATGGCATCCATCCCGGCCCTTCCGCTTTCTCCGCCAAATACAGCCCCACCCGCTGCGGAAAAGACAGTCACGGCGCGCCCTACCTGCCGGAATCATTCCCGGAACCACTCACACTCCTTGATACCCGACGCAGCCGCCGGAATGCCGGAGCTTCCCGGTTTGCGTCACCACTTTTCACAAAACGCTATAAATCGAGGGTGCATGGATCTTCAATTGGCTGTCCCCCTTGGACCCCTTATTTGCCGACACATGCACCCCCGAAAGCGTTCCTGCCACCGGCAAACGATTGCCTTGTGACGGAAGATGATCCGGAAGAAAAATTCAGAGGATTGCGGGATGCCGTGAATCTGCCGCCGCGCTTTTTTTCCGGCTTGTCCTCCAGTGAAACTTCAATCGTCATCCGCAATACTGATCCACACCCGGGGCAAGGCCCCTCGACAACCGAAGCACTCCCATTGGCCTGCAATACTTGATTGCACGAAGGACATCTGAGTTGGGAAGCCGGGGGCATCTTTTTACGGGATGATGATGAAAGAATATCACGCGGCCACGCCAGGGTGGCGGCGGCGCAGGAGAATGAGCATGCCGGTGGCTCCCAGCAGCAGGGCTCCGGAGGGTTCGGGAACCGCCTCAATAGGGCCGCCGAAGAGAAACTGGGTGTTCTCCAGCGCGGCGCCAAAGTAATCAATTTCAATGCGGCTGATGTTCCCGGTGGTTGCCGCGGTGATGAGAGTGGTGTCGGTTGCGCGGGGGGCGCTGACAAAGCTGTAAACACCGCCTGCCTCGGTATGCGCGGCATAATCGACGGGATACACGGGGCTGGGTTGTCCGCTGCCGGGATCCAGGGTTCCGGCATCCAGATACTGAAAGCCGCTGAGCCAGGGAAGGGTGATGAGATTGTCCGCCTCATCGTATGCACGCACGGAGGGGAGTTGGGAGGAAACCGGTCCATTGATGGGGTTGCCATCCAGATCAAGCAGGCCAAAGGTGCTGCCCGAGGGCAGATAGCCGCTGCCGATGCCGGTGAAATCAAAGGTCATGCTCAGCGTCCAATCGTCGGGAGAAGTGAAGGCCCCGGCGCTGCTGGCCACCCGGATGCTGAACGGTGAGGCAAAAACCTCCACGGAAGCGGGAATGATTGTGGGTTCGGAGTAACTGAAGGAGACGGAGATGTTTCCTTGATAGTCGGGATTGGCGGTGGGGGAGAAGAAAGGAGCCATATCCCTGAATTGGCCGGTGATGGGGCCGAGGGTTTCCCCATCGTTTTGCAGTGTACCCGCGGAGGAGCCGTTTAGAGGAAGTATCGAGCCAAAGGAGGCGAAGGTATCGAGACCGTCGGGGATGAGTTGAGCTTCGGCATGAGGAATGCTCGAGATGGCAAAAACGGAAAGGATGACACGAATTCCGGGGGAAATCATGCTGCGAATGGGGGATGGCTTTATTTTCATTCTGGTTCTGAGATATTGGATTGCAGGGTGTCCGCCCTGCATGGCATGGGCTCCGTAGGTCCGTAACGCCGGTAATTATCCGGAATAATTATGATTTGAATAGCCGGACAAAGGGATGGTTTTTCACTATGATGACGGGCAGTTCGCGCATGAAGCAGTTCAATTGGATGGCATCGGAGTGTGGTGCTCCGATCCCGGCGTTCCGCCGGTGCCTGATCCTTGGAGCATTTTCAATCATAATATGATCAAAAATGGGAGATCCGGGCCAATGAATGGAGCGCCGGCTTCAGCCGGCATGGGAGGGAGAGCGGGATATGCCAAGCCGGCTGAAGCCGGCGCTCCACCATTCGGCAATGTATTTTGGCAATGGTCTGATCTTACTGAATCGAATCGCATATGTGGCGGGCTCCGGAGGCTTACCGGGTGGTGTAGCCACCGTTGGAGAAGATGGTCTGCCCGGTGATCCACCAGCCATCGGAGACGAGGTGCAGGACAGTCGGCACGATGTCCTCCGGGGTGGTCAGACCGGTGGGACTGTGCGGGCTGAGAGCGGCTGCGGTCTTGTGGTAGGCGACGGCTTCCGGAGCTTCCGCGGGGTAGAAGAAGGGCGTGTCCATCGGTCCCGGACCGAGCGCGTTGACGGTGATGCCGCGTGCGCCGAATTCCTTGGAAGCGGCGCGGGTGAAGTGCTCGACCGCCGCCTTGCTGCCGGGATAGACGGCATAAAAGGGAGTGTAGGCGGCGAGCAGGGAGCTGACGATGGTGAGAATTTTCCCATGGTCGTTCAGTTTCTCCCCGGCGGCCTGAATGAAGAAAAACGCGGCCTTGGCGTTGACGTCGAAGCTTTTGTCATATTCCGCCTCGGTGACGTCGAGAATGGGCTTTTTGATGACAAGCCCGGCGGTGTTGATGGCGATGTCCACGCCGCCGAAGGCCTTGATGGCTTCATCAAAGATAAGCGTATTGTTGGCGGGAATGCTGAGGTCGCCCTGCACGGCGATGGCATCGGCTCCGAGGGCTTTGACGGCGGCGACGGTTTCCTCCGCATCCCTGCGTGAAGAGTCGCTGTTGTAGTGGACGACGACGGCCCTTGCGCCTTTTGCGGCGAGGGCGCGGCTGAGGAGCCCGCCGAGGTTCTTGGCTCCGCCCGCGACGAGGGCGACTTTTCCCTGGATGTTATGCTTGCTCATGGAATGGTTTTGTTTGTTTGGCTAAGTTTGGGGTGAATGAAAGGTCAAGCGACCCGCCGGCGGCGCAGGAGGAGAGCGTCCTGGGTGGAGGGTATTAAGCCGCGAACGGCAGCGCTATTATGCCATTATGTGGAAAAAACAGGGTTTGAATAGACGGTCAAAGGGATGGCTTTTCACCATGATGATGGATGATTCAGCCATAAAGCCATTCAAATGGATGGGTTTCTTGTTAGACAATGTCGTCACAAGATTGTAAGCGGCAAGCGTTCCGCCACCTGTTCGCCGGGTCATTCCACCCCGGTCCAATCGCAAGGAACAGCGCGAGCATGACCTGCATCTCTACAAAAAATCAGACACCTGGCGGAGAACGCCTTCCTGAAACTCAAGCAATGGCGCGGCGTCCCGACCCGTTACGCCAAGAGAGCCTCCTCGTATTTGGCGGTCGTCCAGTTCCGCCGCGCCATCGTGTGGGCAGCCATCTTGTGACGACGCTGTCTAGGGCGCCAGAAAGGGATTCACCACGGTGACTCCATCGTAGTCTTGTCCATGGCTGAGGTCTTCGCTGAGAAGCTGCCTGCATCCGGATGCTTTGGCGGCGGCAACGATGGCGGCGTCCCAATAGGAAGTGTGAAAGCGCTCTTTGATTTCCAACGCGGACTGGAGAACGGCAACGGTGTTGTCCTGAATGCGAAACCGCAGCCATTTCTGAATCAGACGCTCTGCCAGGTCATGAGGCAGTGCGTCCGGACGCCTCGGGTGCGTGGCCTGGACATAAAACTCCTGCAACACATGCACTGAAAGCACGAGGTCGGTGCCGCGCAAAATCCGGGTGGCGATGGCTGACTTGGCGGCATTCGCCGGTTCCAAATCCAGCGAGTAAAGCAGGATGTTCGTGTCAACGAAGCGCATGACGGTCGTGGAGTTCGGCGCGGCTGAGGTTGTGCTCCGCATTCAGGCCGGGTTTGCGGGTGCGAAGTTCGGCGCGGAGTTCCTGTTCCTCCCGTTCCAGACGTTGGAATTCAGACTCCCCGGCTTCGCCGCCCGTCAAGCGGATGAGATAAGCTTTGAACAAAGCGGAGATGGAAGTGGCCTGCTCGGCGGCCTTGATGCGCGCGCGCCGGTAAAGCTCGTCATCCACGCTGATGGTGATGTTTTTCATGGCAGAAACACAGTATCACATTTTCACAGTTCAGCAACAAGAGAATCAAGTGTCCGTCCCCAGGGTGATCAAGCCAGGGATCAAAGGGACCGCAAATGAACAGCGATGGAAGAGACCAACGGAATCCCAAACGGCTCCCTTGCGCTCCCCTGTTTTTGAGCAGGCACCGGAGTCCTCCCGCCGGTGCCTGATCTTGGGGGGGGGAGCACATGGGTTTCCGAACACGAATCAATCAACGCCTGCGGCGCAGGAGGACAGTCATGCCGGTGAGGCCGACGAGCAGCGCGCCGGAGGGTTCGGGGACGACGGGCATCATGAAGCTGTTGGTCAAATCTCCGCCGAGGTGGAACGGAGGGCCGTTGTAGATGGAGGTGAAATCGCCCGTGCCCGTGGCAATGGCCCCATAAGCAACGGAGGGCTGGACTTTGTAGCCATAAAGGTTGTCCTCCATGTCGAAGAGAATGCCGTTGTAACGAAACCCGGGGGGATTGATGGACCCTTCATTGGTGAAGGTCAGGCCGTCCCCGGTCGAGAAACGCCAGAGGCGATCCATCGAGGCCGTCGGAGTGCCGGACTCGTTGTTCCCGGAAATCCAGAGGTCTCCGGCGGAATCGAAGGCAATGTCTCCGAGAAACATGGTGTTGTTGCCCGGCAGGTTGATGTTCACCCAATCATCGACGTCTCCACCCACGCCGGTGAAATCGACCTTTCTCAAGGTATCCCCGCCATTGATGAGGGTGTAGTAGGAGCCATTGTGGAAACTTCCGCCATAGAGTTCGACGGGCCCGCCGCCGAAGACGAGGTTCCCGAGGTTGATGGCGGCTCCGGCGCTTACGCTTTCACCGGGGACGAGAGACAGCCCGTCCAAATTCACCGACCACAGGGCATGGGTGGCGGAGGAAGGGCCGTTCACGAAGAGCAGGCGGTGCGCGCCGGGATCATAGGCAAGGCTGTTGCCCTCAAAGCCGCCCGGCAGGCCGGTGACGGAAAGGGAACCTTGATAGGCGGGATCGCCCACGGCGAACCAGGTCAATTGATCGCCTTGCAGGGAGAACGCCACTTCCGTAAGTGCGCCATGGGCACACGGAACCAAGAGTGACAGGAGAACGGCTGTTATGGATGTTTTCATGTTGTAAATTTCGTTTTTTGAAAGGATGGGCCGCAGGCAATGCCTGCTTTCATCATCCGTCGATCAAGATCGTTTGGCGGGTGATGGAGGCTCTGCCTGGCGCGGCAGCGAGGTGTGTCAGGCTTTGTGCGCACGTCCGCGGCGCAGGAGGGCGGCCAGGCCGGTGAAGCCGAGGAGCAGCGCGCCGGAGGGCTCGGGGATGGGGGTGGGGGCGAGGATTCCGAACTGGTAGCTGCCGCTCCCTTCGCCCGGCGGGTTATAGACCGTCAATCCGGTGATGTCGGCGGTGGTGATGAAGGCGTTGATCGCGAAGTTGTTGTCAGGGCCATAGGTATCGAATGCATAGCTGAGGGAATCCGTGGTGAGCGGATCAGGAATGATGATGGATGAGGTTTCACCGGGAAAGGTGGTATTTTGCTGAAAGAACCCCAGATAATCCACCCAAGCGAGGGGACTGCCCACCGCAGCGGTCAATATGGGGTTCTCAACTCCCGCGATGTCCACATCCGCGAAGAAAAGAATGGTGCCGGAGGGCAGGACTCCGTTTTCCAGCCCGGTGAAGTCAAAGGTGAGGTGGGATTCGTTCGGGCTGCCGGGAGTCTCGGAGTGATTGAAGGTGAAATAACCGGTGTTCAATACACTGCCGATGGTGTTGGTCAGCAAATTATAGCTCCCGTACATGTATGAAAATTCTTCAGTGACGGTGTCGATGCCCCGATAAACATGCCTCAGCGAAAGAGCGTTATGATTGCTTGCGAACGCCGTGTCGGGCACGCCTGGAGACTGGATTACATCCACTCCGACGCTGAAGGTGCCGCCCCAGCCGGGACTCGGGGTGCCGGCGAAGCGGGCCGTAATGGTCTCGTCGCTGACAATGCTATGAAGGCGATTCACACGATCCGGGAGCTGAGGGATTCCCCCGAGGGCCATTTCATAGACCGAGCCATCCACCGCCTCGAAGCCGGTCCAGTATTGGTCGGATTGAGCGTCAGCGCGGGTGTGGAAAGCCAGCAGGGCTGCCAGCACGATGAGTGCGTTGTATGTTTTCATGTTGAGGGGGTGTCTTTATTTTTTTCATTATTGCAAGGGACGAGGGGTGGTTTCCCTGCAAGGGAACTTCGATAGTTATCAGTGATCACCGTGATTTGAATAGCCGGGCAAAAGGATGGTTTTTTACCATGATATTGAGTTATCAGCTCATGAAGCCGTTCAATTGGATGGGTTTTGGGGCGCGGTGCTTTCCATTCCAGATTTCGTTCGGGGGGCGGATGGAATCGCCTGCCCGTGAGGAGGGGGGGCACTTGATGGCTTCGTCGAACCTGTTTTGTCCCGGCGCGTTGTCCGTGGAGGAAGGCCGGTTCCCGCACATTTGCCGTCGTGCCGCGTGCATCACGGAGCGCGGGTTTCAGCCCAATGCCTTTATAGCGTTTTGTGAAATGCCGTGGCGGCATACCGGGAACACCGGCGGCTGCGTCACGAGTCAAGGAGCGTGGGCGTCCCGCCAAAAATGTTCTGAGAATCGTGGCTGCAACGCCGGAGGCGGGTTTTCCGGTAGGGATGGACCGCCGGGCCGTTCCACTTTTTTCCGATAGGTATGGCATCCATCCCGGTCCTTTCGCTTTTTCCGCCAAATACAGCCCCACCCGCTGCGGAGAGAGAGTCACGGCGCGCTACCTGCCGGAACATTCCCGGAACACTTTTGGCGTCCCGCCCACATCCCTGCTCAAGTGGGCGGGACGCCCACGCTCCTTGAATTCATACGCCTTGAAACCGGCGGGGACTTTCCCGCCAGGATCACCCACCCCTGCCGCGCCACGTTCCGATTCCGCACCTTGCCATGGAATGGAGCAACGATCTTCAGCCGGCATGGGGGGAGAGCCGGACCTGCCAAAGCCGGCTGAAGCCGACGCGCTTCGTTTTATGCGAGGGCGCCGGAAACCGCACGCGAGGGCGCGTGCGCTCCCCTTTTCCCATTGCAAGGGAAATCAGGCGTTGCGTCTGCGGCGGAGCAAGGCAAGGGAACCTGCGAGTCCGACAAGAAGTGCGCCGGAGGGCTCGGGGACGGCAGTATGTTCAGCAAAGAGGAAGGATCCCCAATCTCCTCCGGAGCCGTTGCCAATTGCACTCTCACTCAAGGTCAACGTGATCCAACTGACCGGTCCGTCCAAGGCGATGAAAAAGGGATCAAAACTTCCATGTGTCGAACCATCGATATCGGTGAATGTCAGTGTTTTTCCATCCGGAGACGAGGCGACCTGGTATCCATGGATTCCTGGCATGTCAGTAACTTCCAACAAGCCTCCGCCAGTGAAACTCATTCCCACATCGGAGGTGATCGTGAAGTCGGCCCGACCAAAATCGAAGATCGAGAAACCTCCGTTGGAGAACGTGACGGGATTGCTGAAGGAGAGTGTCAAGTCCCGGTCCTCCGGCGCGGGGACGAGCTCACCGAAGGTGCCGTATGAATATCCAAGCCTCAACCAACCCACCCCGCCATCACCAAAGTTCCATTGATTACGATCGTGGGGGTCAATGCCATTATTAAAACCAGAATTGGAACTGATGGCCAAACTTGTTCCGAAACCAGGAAGAACGGATCCGTCCTGGATGGGGGCGGCAGCCCCGAAATCGAAATTCTGGGCATTGGCGATGGATGTGAAAGCCAGCAGCGCGGCTGCCAGCCCGATGGGTGTGTTGTATGTTTTCATGTTGAGGGGTGTTGTTTTTTTCCGGATTGCAAGGTGACTGTCCGGCGACGCAGCATGGCATGCATTGCTCAAGTGGAGGAATGCATGCTTATTTCGGTTGTTTCATGTTTTCTCATTCAGAGTTCGGCTCTTTGTTTTGTGTTTGGAGCCTGAACAGCAGAGTCATAATGCCAAGGAATCGTGATTTGGATAGATGCCCAAAGAGATGGTTTTTCCCCTGATTACGGGATATTCGCATACAAAGCAGTTCAATTGGATAGGTTTCCTTGCGGGTGCGGCAAGCGGGCGTGCCACGATGGGGACGGCGGGACTGCGATCCGAAACCGCGTGGTCCGGAGTGGCCGGGATATTTTCGTTTGCTCCATTTGGAGGAGTTGACGGAGCGGCGGAGTTATGGCTAACTTACCGCGCCCGGCTGACATTTCCATTCGGATGGCCGAGGCCAGGCCGGGTTTGAGAACGGGGGAGTGCCTGAAAAGAGGGCATTCACCGGCAAAGACGTCTTTTGCTTCCAGCTTTCCAAGCACGGCCTGAATGAACCCGGCATATGATGGGGAATCACAAAATGCGGCGATATATCAGGTGGGGAACAATGAGCTTGCTACTGCTGTCAACCGGCCGGATGGCGGATGCGGCGGAGGCTCCGGGCGGGGAGGAATGGATTTTCCGCGATGAGGTGGTGAGGTCGTGGAATGCCCAGAATGGGCTGCCATCAAACCATGTGACGGCACTGGCGCAAACGGAGGATGGCTGGCTGTGGGTGGGAACCAGCGCGGGACTGGTGCGCTTCGACGGGGCGCGTTTTGTGATTTACGGAGAGAAGGAGGGGCTGCCGCGGGTGCGGGTGGAGAAGCTGACGGCGCTGCCGGACGGACGGCTGTGGATTTCCAAGGAGAACAGGCGGAATTTCTGGCTGGAGAAGGGCAGGGCGCGCCCGGATGAGGCGGGATTCCGGGATGTGGTGGTGGGAGGCG
>CAZVSA010000018.1:0-1838 GCA_964629955.1 uncultured Luteolibacter sp. | reverse complement strand
GAGGCGATGGGAAGGTGTATGGCGTGGGGGAGGAGAAGGTCACGATCCTGCCGGACGGCGGGCACGGGGGCGGGGAGGAGATTCCCCTGCCGGCGAGAAGCAAGGCGAGCTTGGGCAGGTTTGGCGCCTCGGCCGATGGAACATTGTGGTTTTGTCCGGTTGTCTGGCTCGATCCCAACAAGGAACCGGCACCGGTGATCTGGGTCCGCAAAGACGGGGAGTGGCGGCTCTGGGAGGAGTGGGAACGGGTGATCCTCCCGGAAGGCCGCCGTTCCGAAGGGGTTGCGATGACCGCGGATGGCGGGGCGGCGATCTGGCTGGCATTCCCTTCGGGCGTGGTGCTGAAAAAGCAGGACGGGGACCGCCAGGAGTGGCGGCTGCCGCCAACGCCGGCTCAGCTCCCGAGCTTCATCCAACCGGGGCGGGCCGGAGAGACGTGGCTGAAAGTTTCGGGGGGGGATCTCCACCGGCTCAGCGAGGGGAGATGCGATGCCTATGTGCTTTCCGGCAAGGAGTATCAGCCGGAGGCGACCACGCTGCTGGCGGGCCGGGAAGGGGAAATCTGGGTGGGCACGAGTGATTCGGGGCTTTTCCGGATCAGCCACGCGCCGGTGGCGTCCTGCTGGAACGAGGGGATCGCAAGCGCGCTGGTGGGAGCGCTCCTGCCGGATGCGCGGGGCGGCCTGATCGTGGGGACGGGAGGCGGTGGTGTGTGGCAATGGCGGAACGGGACCATGGCGCGCTACACGGAGGATGCGGGGTTCAACGAAGGATACTTTTACGGCAATGCGCTGCTGAAGGCGCGCAACGGTTCGCTCTGGATCGGGACGGGTCTTGGTTTGCACGAGTTCCGGGACGGAGTCCGCCTGACGGGTGGCGATGATTTCACCCGGTTTCTGAGCGAGGATCCGGCGCTCAGCAGGGATTCGGTGTACTCGCTGCTGGAGGACGAGGACGGGACGCTCTGGGTGGGATGCACGGTGGGCGGGCTTTTCCGGCTCCGTGCGGGGGAGATCGAAAAGGTCCCGCTGCCGGTGGATTCCCTGGTTTTTGCTTTGGAGAGGGACGCGCGGGGGGATTTGTGGGTGGGAACGTGGGGAGGGGGGATCGTGGTGCTGAAGCGCGATGGGACGCGGGAGTGGTTTCGCCTGAATGCGGAGCTGCCGGACACCTTTCTGTCGCAGCTCCACCTGGATGCGCGGGGAGGAATCTGGGCCGGAACCGTGGGGAAAGGTCTGTATTTGCTGAGGAACGGGCGGTTTGTGCCGGTGCCGGTCGAGGGTGGCAGGGAATTGGGGACGGTGGGACAGATCCAGGAGGATGAGGCGGGCTGGATATGGGTGGGGACTTCTTCCGGGATTTGCGGGCTGGATGTGGCCGCGTGGCGCGAGGGAAAGGCGGAGCCGGTGACGCCCCTGTGGCTGGGCGCGGCGGATGGCCTGATGAACGGGCACTGCACGCGGATGAAGGCGGTGAAGGATGCCGGGGGGAGGCTTTATTTCGGCACGACGCGGGGGTTCGTGAGTTTCCTTCCCGCTGAGATCAGGGCGCCTCGTTCCCCGCCCTTCCCCATCGTGGAAACGGTGGAGGTGAACGGGGTGCCGCGGGTTTCGGATGCGTTGCCCGCGGGAGAGATCGGGATTCCGCCGGGAGCGCCGTTCGAGGTGCGGTTCACGGGATTGAAGCCGGGGCTGGGGGAACGGATTGAGTTCCGCTACCGGTTGGCGGGGCTGGATGAGGAATGGACGGAGGCGGGGGCCCGGCGGGTGGCGCCTTTTTTCCGCGTTCCTCCGGGGCGGTATCGTTTCGAGGTGCAGGCGGGGTTTCGGGGGAACTGG
>CAZVSA010000017.1:25495-26875 GCA_964629955.1 uncultured Luteolibacter sp. | reverse complement strand
GCGTCCGGCGAAGTGTCCGCGAGAAAAGCCTCCTGCTCCGCGGGCGAGGGCGGCAGTCCGGCCAAATCCAGATGGACCCGGCGCAGCAAGGCGAGCTTGTCCGCGGGGCCCACCGCCTCGAGCCCTCTGGCGGCGCGTTCCGCTTCGAGAAACCGATCGATCGGGTTCGTCATCGTCGCGTCGCCCGCCGGAACCTCCGGACGGCTCACGGGCTTCAACGACCATAAAAGCTCTTTGGAAAGGACGGCTTGGGACGAGCCCGCAATGCCGGCCGCGATGGCCAGCACCAAGGTCATCCGGCGTGATTTCACGCGGAATGGGACTGATTTCACCTTTGAAGTTCTTATCATGATCGGGAATGGCATCCGTCACAACGGAGATACGACGATTTTGCTTTCGCATGGTCCGCAAAACCCCGACCCGTCACGGATCAGGTGCCGGCTCCACGGTCGGTTGTAACTACTGAACGAATCCATTCCATCGGAAATCCGGAGAAAATCGTTGGAGGTCCGGATCGTTCGATTTCGGCAGGTAGGGCGCGCCGTGACTGTCTCTGCGCGGCGGGTGGGGCTTCCATCGGCGAGGAAGCGGGAATGGTTGGGATGGATGCCATACCCATCGGGAAAAAGTGGGACGGCCCGGCGGTCCATCCCTACCGGAAAACCCGCCTCCGGCGTTGCCCCCCGCGATTCCCGGAACCCTTTTGGCAGGATGCCCGTGATCCCATTTTCGTCATTGCATGGTAACGCGGAGGCGCATGAAGCCGCGGGAGGCATCCTCGATGGCGACTTCGTAGTACCAGATGAAGATCTCGAAATCCCCGTCATCGACCGGCGATCCGGCCTGTTGGACGCGGGTCGCGGACTCCGGCGTGCCGAGATCCGCCGGGCTGGCCGACGCTTCCGGAATCAGGGTGACACCCGGCCGATCCTTGCGGATGCGCGCACTGAAACCGAGATAGGTCTTCCCATCGGCAAGACCGATTTCTTCCGCGGCGAAGGATTCCGCCTGCAGCGGCGCTCCGCTGGCTCCATCGAGCGGATCGGTGTCGAACAGCCATTCGATCACGTTGGCCAGTCCGTCGCCATCGGCATCGAAATCCGGGGTATCTTCCCCCCCGGCGAAGGGGAACCCGGCCGCCCATGCGGCGTAGCCGGTTCCAGGCCCGGCAACCGCGGCCACTTCAAGGATGCCGTCGTCGAGGTGGGAGGTGTCCCACTCCAGCCCGGCGGAGAGTGCCGGTAGAATGATTTCGGCGAAGGCTCCGTTCGTTGTTTCCGCCTCGAAGAGCGTGAACCTGTCTCCGGCGGAAAGTCCGCCGGGATTGGAGATGAGAAGACGGCCGTTGCGGGTGAAGGTGCCGCCGACCGCCAGCCGGTC
>CAZVSA010000017.1:22432-25485 GCA_964629955.1 uncultured Luteolibacter sp. | reverse complement strand
GGCCAGGTTCCCTCCGGGCGAGAAATGGAGGTCGTCGATCTGCGCGGCCACGTTCAGAGTTTCGTGGATGCCGAAGGTGACCAGCGGATTGTTTCCCACGGTGGCGGCGGTGCGGCGGCCGAAGTTGTAGCTCCTCCCGGCGTCGGCGCCGGGATCAGTGCCGGCTGAGGTGGCCAGGCGGAAGGTCTTGGCGGCGTTGTCCACGACGATCCAGACGTTGAGCCATTGGCTGGTGGTCATGGAGACGACGTTCAGGTCTCCCTCTCCGGGGGAGTAGGCCCGCAGCATGCCGTTCGACGGGTTTCCGGCGATCGAGAGCATGATGGCGTATTCGTCCCACGGGGAGCCGGTGTCGTTGCCCGGCGGGCTGTTGGTGGCGGCAGGCTGGTCGGTGAGGCCGAAGATGGCATCAATGGCGGCCGTGCCGGTGCGGCGTATGCGGAAGAAGTAGGTGCCGGTCTGGCCGTGCGGCAGGCTGAAATCGGTGGCATGGGAGTTTGCCAGGTTGGTGACGGCACCGCGCCAGCCGTCGGAAGCATTGATTCCGTGTACGGCGAGCGCCTTGTCGCCGGCGTTGTTCACGATGAGGGCGTTGGCGGTGCCGTTGTGGACACCGAGCCAGGCGTTGCCCGTGGTATTGGGCACGGCTCCGATGCCGCCGGTGGGGTAACTGTCGAAATCGTCGATCAGCGCGAAGGAGTCGTCGCGGGGCGGGGGCAGTCCTTCGCCACCGACCCGGATTGTCGATCCGGACTGCCCGGTGAGATTGCCGCGGACGATGCCGCGGCCGCCGAGCATGGCATTGTTGGCGACGGTGGCGGCGCCCGTGCCGGTGGAGCCGTTGACCAGAAGGGTTCCCTGGGAAACGGTGGTGGTGCCGGTGTAGCTGTTGATGGCGCTCAGGGACCAGGTTCCCGTGCCGGTCTTCGCCACGTTCACCGTGTCGGCGTTGCCGTTGACGATGCTGCCTCCGATCACGCCGTCACCCGCGCCTTGGAGCGTGAAGGTGCGGGCGCCGCCTGCCTCGGAGCGGAGGGAGACGCCGCCGCTCCCCGTGGTTCCCGAAAGGACGAGCCGGCCCGCGTTCGAGTGGAGCCGGTAGTCGCTGCCGCCGGTTTGGACGCTGATGGTGCCGGAAAGGATGTTCTCGCCGGAGACGTTGCGGATGGCGGGCACGCTGTTGTTGCGCCCGCTGAGATTCAGGGCGGCGGGCACGGTCACCGGGCCGGACGCGCCGTCGAGTTCGAGGGTGGACGAGCCGCTGTTGTTCTTGAGGATCTGAATGGTGGAAAACGCCGCCGCGGCATTCGGGTGGGCGAGCCTCGTCACGCCACCGTTTCCGCTGCTGGAGCCGTCGTCGATGTTGAATGTGCCGCCGAGCGCGTTGTCGCCGGTCAGGGCCAGTGTGCCCGCGCCGGTTTTGTCGAGCCCGCCCGTACCGGCCAGCGGAACGGCGATGGTCGCGGTATTCTGGTTCACGGTGATAGAGGGGGTGCCGGAGGAGGTTTCCAGCGTCAGCGTCTTCCCGCTGTCGGAGGCGAGCGTCCACGACTGACTGCCGGAGGTGTCGCCGAATTGCAGCGAACCGAGCTTGCGGTTCGAATCGAGATTCACGGTGGTATCGGCGGCGATGTTGAGCGTGGCGAAGTTCGCGGTGTTGCCGCCTCCATTGGCGGGAAAGCCGCCGCTCCACTTCGTGGTATCGCTCCAGTCGCCGCCGCCGTTGGCGATCCAGGTGCCGTTGCCGAGGATGTCCGGCAGTTGGATGGTCAGCACCGCCACGGCGGAAGCTCCGATGGAGTCAGTGGCGGAAACGATGAATTCCTGCACGCCTTCATCTTCGAAGGTCGGCGTGCCGGTGAGTGTGCCGTCGGCCGCCACATTCAGCCAGGCGGGGCCGTAATGCTTGCCGAAGGTGATGGTATCGCCGGGGTCGGGGTCGGTGGCGGCGCCCGCCAGCGTTCCATGGTAGGGAACGCCCTGGGTGGCGGCTCCGCCCGGAATGACGGAGGAGGTGAATTCGGGCGGGTTGTTATCCGGCAACGCGGCGACCTGTGCGTCACTCAGGGCGTTGGGCAGGAAGCGGACGTCGTCGAGCAGGCCGGCGAAATACGGATCTCCGGCAAACCGGCTCTTGCCGAGGAAGTTGTTGCTGGTCCCGAGATCGGACGGGTTGATCGTCATCGAGTGGTTCTGGCCCACCAGTTGCCCGTTCACGAAAAGTTTGCCGGTGTTGCCGCCGATCGTGACGGCCACGTGGGTCCAGGTGTTGACCGGCAGAGGCGCGTTGTGGTTGATCTGTTGCTCCGCGCCGCCGTTCCTGATGGCGAAGCGGAGGTTGCCGGTGCCACCCGCCGCGGGCGTGAGGAAAAGATAGCGCTCCGTGTCCGCTCCGAGATCGAAGATGCGCTGCCAGTCGCCGCCGCCATCCCAGTAGACCCACGCGCTGAAGGTGAAGTCCGCGCTGTCGCCGAGGCGGGAGGAAAGCTGCACATGGTCGGCTCTGGCGGGGTCGCCGCTCAATTTGACGGCCTTGCCGTTCTTTCCCGGAGCATAGGTTGCCGCGCCTTTAAGCATGGCGGCGTGGCCATTGGCCGAGCTGTCGCGGGCATCGTTTTCGAAGCGATACCGCGCGGCCGGCGGGGTGGGTATTTCGGGGATGACCTGCTGATAGGCGATGGGCGCCACATGGTCGCGGTACATCGCCCCCATCGGCGTGATGCCGCCTTCATCGTAGTGCGTCTGGCGGAACCACTCGACCCGGCTGTAAATCGCGTAGCGCTCGATCCACGGCGTATTGTCCATCATCTGGATCATCGCCTGGATGACATCGCGGTTCTGTGTCACGTTCGGGTCGTGCGCGTTGTTGGTCCAGTTCGCGCCGTTGTTGAATTCGGTCACCCAGATCGGGCGCCGGGCCACGTCGTGAATGCTCTTGAGAAAATTGTACATCGCGGTGGCCGCGCCCGCCGGGTTGTTTCCGGCATGGCTGCGGTAGTAGTGCACCGGCACGTAGTCCACGCGGTGGCCGGCGGCGTCCGCCTGATTGATGA
>CAZVSA010000017.1:19531-22422 GCA_964629955.1 uncultured Luteolibacter sp. | reverse complement strand
CCAGCCCGTGCCGCCATCGGTGACCGCCGGAGCCCCCACGCGCAGTCCGGTGCCAAGGAGTTCCGGCCAGCGGGCCACCGCATCGGAGGCCGATCCGGGAGGGGTCAGGTTTTGGTAGGCGTCTTCGGCCGGGTTGTCCGGCTCGTTGAAGCCGAGCAGGTGGTTGACCTGCCTTACCTGCCAATTTTGGTTGAGGCCCGGCCAGTTCGGCTGCTGCTTGATGGCCACGTATTCCCAGTCCAAAGGGGAATTCTGGTTGATGTCCCAGTTGTAGAACCATGTCGAGTTCAGTGCACCCGCGCCGACATCGCAGGAGCCCTTTTTGGTCACCCAGCGCCAGGGGAAGACGCGGATGAAGCTGATCGAGCCGGTGAGTTCCTCCGGCAGCACCGCCACTTCGATGTCACCGTCCTGGGCAACATAGTTGCGGCTGACGCCGGTGCCGTTGGCGTTCGTTGCGACGGTGGCGGTGTAGCCGCGTTTGAGCCGGAAGGAGCGGATCCGGTCGTTGAACGCTCCGAGGGTGTTGTCGTTGTAGTTCGTATAATTCGTGAGCGCCATCGACGAACCGGTGAAGTGGCTGCCGGTGAAAATCTCCATGGGCGCGAAGTTCGAGGCGTGCGGGATAACCACGGCACCCTCACCGTATTGGACGATGCGGATATTGGCATTGAGCGCCGCGTTCGCTCCGTTGACGCGGATCTGGTTGAGGTAGGCCGCGTTGTTCACCGCGGAGGGTTTGACACTGGTGAAAAGCAGCCAGGAGTCGGACGAGTTCAGGTGGATGGTGCAGCCGGAAAGCGGTGTGCCCGTGCCGGTGATGCGCAGTTCCGAGCGACCGGTGAGGGTGACGGTCGTATTGGCCAGCGTTTCCCGGAACTGGATGTCGTTGTCGATTGCCAGCACCTGCGCTTCGGCGCGGGGAACGATCAGGCAAAGCAAAAGCGCGGCGATGGTGGCAAACCGGGCAGCCCCGCGGATCGGGTTTTTCAGGGATTTGGGCATGATTCTCGGATTTCGGATCGATGGGTTCCCGGTGCGGCATGAGCGCGTTGCGGCAGGAAAAACGAGTTTTTCCGGATTGATTCCGACAGTCACGATGAAAATTCCCGCTCGCTCCGGCACAACGCACGCCGGAAAAACGGGAGCGGTTCCGTCGGAGAAAATGCGGGGCATTGGCACGGTCACACCCGGCCGCGCCCGCAGGCCCCCCCGGCGCGATGCAGGTCGAGCCGCGGCCGCTGCGCCTCAAATCTCATGGGAGCGGACTGATAAGGAGGACGGTGGCGCAGTGTATTCAGCTTACCCAACCATGCTCTCCCGTTTTCGCCTCGATTCATCATTCGCAGCCGCTTCGCTCCGCGTCGCCAGCCTTGGCTTCGCTGGTGCCGCCCGCGGAGCGGAACCGTTGGAGGCCTTCCCGGAGATGTATCGGGGCCGCTGCCACCGTCCCGGGAAAGAGAAGAGGGACTTTGCGGTTTTCCGCCGCCGGGTCCATGCCCTGGCTCTTGCGGCCATGTTCCTGCCGCCCGGGTCCGGCTTTGCCGCGTTGCCGCCGGAAGGACCGGATTTCGCGGCGCTCCAGGCTGACGCCAAGCGGTCCTTTCAAGAGGACGCCGCGCCTTTTCTCAAGAATTATTGCACCCAGTGTCACGGCGACAAGAGAATGAAAGGCGGCATCAACTTTGCGCCCGCTCTCAAAGATCCCGGGAGCATGGCCTTCAGCAGGCAGTGGAAACAGGCGCTCGCCAGTGTGAAAGCCAACGACATGCCGCCGGAGGACGCGGACGAGCAACCAAGAGCAGAGGAGCGGCGGAAGTTTGAAGACTGGCTGGCCAAGCTCAAGTATCTCAGCCCGCAGGATCCCGGCCAGTTCGTCATCCGGCGGCTGACGAAGGTGGAGTACGGCAACACGTTGCGGGATCTCTTCGGTGTGGACCCGGCTGTCGCCGGAACGTTGCCCGATGAAGTGGTCGGCGAGGGCTACCTGAATTCACTGTCGCCGCTCCAGTCGGAGCAATATCTCGGGATCGCCAATGAGGTCCTGGGCCGGGTTTTGGCTCCCGATGGCGCGCCTCCGACGGAGGTGCAAAAGCGGCTGTTCGGCGAACCTCCCGCCCCGGACGCCGATCTCCGCGCGGCTGCGCAAACCGTCGCGCGCAAACTGGCCCGGGAGGCCTATCGCCGCCCGGCGACGGATGCGGAAGTGGACGTCCTGCTGGGGGTCTTCGATCTGGCGCGCGCCAATGGCCTCGAATACCCGGCGGCGCTGCGCCTGATGCTGAAAGCGGCGTTGGTTTCCCCGCAGTTCCTCTTCATCACGCCGGCCGCGGAAGCGGAAGCGGGGAAGACGATCGTTCCGCTGGACGATTACCAGCTCGCCTCGCGTTTGTCGTATCTGCTCTGGGCGACCATGCCGGATCCGGAGCTTTCCGGACTGGCGGACCGCGGGAAACTTCGCGACCCCGCCGTCCTCCGGGCGCAGGTGAAACGCCTGCTCGCGGACCCTCGTTCACGGGCGTTGTTCGATGGATTCGGCGCGCACTGGCTCGGACTTGCGAAACTGGAAAAGCAGACGTTCGACGCCGCCAGGTTCCCGCAGATGACCGGCGAAATGCGCTCGGCGATGTATGACGAGGCGCGCCTCTTTTTCCAGAGCATCGTGGCGGAAAACCAGAGCGTGGTCCGTTTCGTGGACAGCGATTACACGTTTCTCAATGGCCGTCTCGCCACCCTCTACGGCCTGGAAAACGAGATCACCGGACCGGAGATGCGCCGGGTGAATCTAACAAACACCAATCGCGGCGGCATTCTGAGCATGCCCGGTGTCCTGGCGGCGACCTCATTCCCCAACCGCACCAGTCCCGTCAACCGCGGGGTATGGGTGCTTG
>CAZVSA010000017.1:12333-19521 GCA_964629955.1 uncultured Luteolibacter sp. | reverse complement strand
GGGTGCTTGAACAAGTGCTCGGGGAACACGTGCCTTCCGCCCCGCCGAACGTTCCGGAGCTGGAAAAACAGGACCCGGACCAAGTGGCGGATCTGACCCTGCGGCAACGGACCGAACTTCACCGGACGGACCCTTCGTGTGCCAGTTGCCACAAGATTCTCGACCCGATCGGATTCGGCCTGGAAAACTTCGACGCCATCGGACGCTGGCGCGATTCGGACGATTCGGGAGGTGCGATCGACGCCGCGGGCGAGCTGCCCGGCGAAGAGCGCTTCACTTCCCCCAAGGAGTTGAAAGGCATCATCGCCGCGCGCAAGGACGAGCTGGCCCGCAACCTGACCCGGAGACTGCTCGCCTATGCCCTGTGCCGTCCGCTCGAGGGCTATGACGAGATCGTGGTGGATCACCTCATGCAAACGATCGCCCGCGATGGCTACCGCATGCAGACGCTGGTTTCCGAGGTCGTCACCAGTTATCCTTTCCTTTACCATCGCATCGAAAAACCCGCCAAACCCCCGCAACAATGACCACTCCCTTCCGCCTCAGCCGCCGCACCTGCCTCAAAGGAATCGGCGCCACGCTCGCGCTGCCGCTTTTGGAAACCATGGGCTGGGCCGACACCGCCCGGAGAGCGGTGGCGAAGCCACCTGTCCGGCTCGGCTTCATGTATATGCCCCATGGCGTCATCATGGATCAGTTCTGGCCGGCGGATGCCGGGAGTTTCCGATCGTCACCGCCCCCGGCCCTCGAATCGCTGCGGGACATCCTCGATCAATGTCTGCTGATGAAGGGCATCTCGGGCGTGCCGATCTCGCCCTTCAACGGCGCGCCGCACGCCCTGGAACTCTCCACCTGGCTCACCGCATGTCTGCCGGATGCGGACCGGCGGAGCCGGATCAACATTGCGATCTCAGCCGACCAGATCGCCGCCAATCATATCGGCGCGCACACCTCGTTGCCCTCCCTGGAGCTGGCCACGATGCCGCAGACCCACAAGGAAAATCAAGAGGGGCTCAACGAGGGATATTACTCACACTGCAGCTTCCGCTCGCCGACGGAAGCCGTCCCCGCGGAGACGAATCCCCGCAACGTGCTCAACCGGCTCTTCGGAAAGACCGGCCAATCCGGACCCGCCTCCGAAGCGGACCCCCTCGACCGACAGATGTTGGATCTGGTCCTCGCCGGTGCCAAAGACCTCCGCCGGAAGCTGCCCCGGGATGACCAACACAAACTGGATGAATATCTCGACAGCGTGCGGGCCGTGGAACGCCGCATCGCCGCGATCGAGGATCGCCAGAAAGAGGCGGCCATGGAGAAAGCGGGCGTCGCTTCCAGCAAACGCCACGCCTCCGACTCACCGCCCATCGAGATCAAGATCCCGGAGGGCGACAAGCGCAGCGAATACATGCAGGTGATGTGCGACCTCACCGTGCTGGCCTTCCAGACCGACACGACCCGCGTCAGCACTTACATCGGCTCCACACCGAACGGGGTCTCCTACCCGGAGCTCGGGTTCACCGACAGGCATCACTCGACGACCCACCACAACAACAATCCCGACATGGTGGCGAAAGTCGCCGCGATCACCGCCTTCAACATTTCCCAATACGCCTACATGGTGAAGAAGATGGCCAGCCTCCGCGAAGGCGACGGCACCTTGCTGGATAATTGCATCATGATGTGGGGCTCCGGCCTGGAGGACGGCAACACGCATGCGCGCGAAAACCTGCCCTTCATCATCGCCGGCGGGGGAGGCGGCTCGATCAAAACGGGACGTTTTCTCCCTGACACGAAAGGCAACCAAGGCGACCTGCTCACCACGCTCCTCGCCTGCGCCGGCATCCCGCTGGACCGCCCGGTCGGCATCGCGACCAAGCAGATCAAGGAGATGATGGCATCCGTGGGATGAGTTGGATTCCGTAAACCTGATAGACAAACGCGACCCCCGTCAATCCTCCAACTCATTGATTTCAAATATGGTGCGCGCGAGAGGACTCGAACCTCCACGGGGTTGCCCCCACTAGAACCTGAATCTAGCGCGTCTACCAATTCCGCCACGCGCGCGTTGATGACCTTGCGGTCGGGCGGGGAAAACACCATTTCGCTCCAAGGATTGCAACTCCGATTTCTTGTCACCCTTCAATTCGGGGACAGACCCCGCCCGCCGCACCGCTTTCCACGTTGCCACCCGGCCACCCCGGGATCACCATTCTCCCCATGCAGAAGGCAACCCCGCTCATTCTCGTCCTGGTGCTCGCCGCAACGGCGGTGTTCCTCTCCCTTCAATCCAAGCCCGATGCACCCGGCTCCGGCGAATCCCCCGCCATCTCCGCTTCAGAAGCGGCCGCGTCGGACGATTCCCTTCCCGCCACCGCAAAAACCGACACCGGTGTCGCCGAGGCGGATCCCCGTCCGTGGCCCCACGAAAAGTCCGACGTTGCCCCCGACGAAACCGCCGTCTTCGGCGAGCTGGCGAACGGCATGCGCTACATCATCCACCCGAATGCCGAACCCCCGAACCGGGTCTCCATGCGCCTCCACGTGGACGCCGGCTCCCTCATGGAGGCGGACGACCAACAAGGACTCGCCCACTTCCTCGAACACATGGTCTTCAACGGCACCCGGAATTTTTCCGCCGCGGACCTGATCCCGCGCATGCAGCGCCTCGGCATTTCCTTCGGCGCGCACGCCAACGCCTACACGTCCTTCGACGAGACCGTTTACATGCTGGACCTTCCGGATCTCTCCGCGGAAACCATGGACCTCGCCTTCACCGTCATGCGGGATTTCGGCGACGGCGCCCTGCTGGAGGAAGAGGAAATCGACAAGGAACGCGGAGTCATTCTCTCGGAAAAAAGAAGCCGCGACTCCGTCAGCTACCGCCTGATGGAACAACAATTCAACGAACTCCTTCCCGGCTCCCTCCTCGCCCGCCGGTTTCCGATCGGGACGGAAGAGGTCATAGGCTCCGCCCCGCGCGAGCGCTTCCTCGATTTTTACACGCGCTACTACACCCCGCAGCGGATGACCTTCATCGTGGTGGGCGACATCGACCCCGCCGCGATTCAGGAAAAAATCGAGAAACACTTCTCCTCCATGACCAATCCCGTCGAGCCCGGAGCAGATCCCGATCTGGGGCCCCTCCCGCTGCCCGAAGGTCTGGAAACCGCCGTCTTCTCCGACCGCGAGGTTTCCTCCACCGACGTTTCCCTCACGCTCATCCGCCCCCATGTCGAACTGCCGGACACCGCCGCGAACCGTCTCGCCAAGCTCCCGCTGAACCTCGCCCACTCGATGATCACCCGCCGTCTCACGCGCATTTCGGAAACGGAAAACTCCCCCGTTGCCTCCGGCTCCGCCTCACGCAGCGAGCTTTTCAATTACCTGGAACTCGGCTCCATCGACATCACCGCCGCCGACGATCGCTGGGAAGAAGCGGTCCCCATCCTGGAAACGGAGTTCCGCCGCGCGCTGGAGCACGGATTCACCGAGGGCGAACTCGCCGAGGCGAAATCAAACCTCCTCAACATGTACGAACAAGCGGCCCGCCAGGCGGCCACCCGCCGCTCCGAAGGCATCGCCACCGTTCTCGCGCGCACCGTCAACGACAACACGGTTTTCTCCTCCCCCGCCACCAATCTGGAGATCATCGCCAAGGGACTTGAGGAGATCGACCTCGCCACCACCCACGCCGCTCTCAAAGCCTTCTGGGAAGCTCCCGGAATGCACCTCATCCTCACCACCAAGGAAACGCCCGAAAACGGCGAGCAAATCCTCGCCACCCTCTTCACCGGATCGCAGTCCACCGCGGTGGAACCTCCGGAAATCCGGGACACCCCGGACTTCGCCTACACCGATTTCGGCACCCCGGGCACCATCACCTCGCGCACCGAAATCGAAGACCTCGGCATCACCCAGTTGATACTTTCCAATTCCATCCGGGTGAACCTCAAGCCCACCCCCTTCGAGCAAAACCGCATCCGCCTCATGGCGCGGATCGGCTCCGGAAAACTCACCCAGCCGGAAGACTCCCCCATGCTCGATGCATTTGCATCCTCCGTTTACGAAGACGGCGGGCTCGGCAAGCACTCCAACGATGAACTCCGCCTGATCCTCGCCGGGAAAAACGTCGGCACCTCCTTCTCCATCGGCGAGGACGCCTTCGTTCTCGGCGGCAGCACCACCCCGGCGGATTTCGAGATGCAGCTCGGCCTCATGACCGCCTCTCTCACCGATCCCGGCTTCCGCAACGAAGGGCTCTGGAACTTCCAGAAAGCCATCCCGATGATCTATCAGCAGCTCAAGCACACCACCGCCGGCCCCCAGCAGGAAATGAACGCCTGGCTCCACGGAGGGGACGCGCGCTACAGCCTCGCCCCGCTGGAAAAACTCAGCTCCTATTCCATCGACGACGCCAAGGCATGGCTTCTTCCCGAGCTTTCCTCCGGCTATCTGGAGCTTTCCATCGTCGGGGATTTCGAGGTGGATGCGGTCATCCCCGTCCTGCTCGCCACCTTAGGAGCACTGCCCGAACGCGACGCCACCCCCGCCGCCCACGAAGAAGCACGCAAAGTGAAGTTCCCCGCCGCCCCCGCCACAAAAACCTTCACCTACGAATCCAAAGTCCCCCAGGGCATCGCCACCGCCATTTGGAAAACCTCCGGCATCCGCGACAACATCCCGGAATTCCGCAGGCTCAACATCCTCGGCGAAGTTCTCGGCGACCGCCTGCGCGAGGAGATCCGTGAAAAACTCGGCGCGGCATACAGCCCCAATGCCGGAGCCTCCGGATCGGATGCCCTTGATGACATCGGCTACCTCATCGGCCAGAGCGTCGGAAAACCCGAGGACATCGAACTCCTTCTGGAAACCATGCACAACCTCGCGCAAAGCCTCGCCACCGACGGAGCGGACGCGGATGAATTCGAGCGGGCCATCAATCCCACCCTCGGGCAATTGGAAAGAACCCTGCGCGACAACGGCTATTGGCTCGGCACCGTCCTCTCCCAATCCCAACGCGATCCAAACCGTCTCGAACTCGCCCGCAACCGGGACGAGGACTACCGCTCCATCACCCTTGAGGAAATCAACGCCCTCGCGAAAAAATACCTCCATGCGGACAACGCCATCCTCGTGACCATCCACTCCGAATCCGGAGAATAAGGGACAGCGGGCAACATGACCGCAGCCATCGTCCACTACCACCTGCGGCCCGGCGGAGTCACCCGTGTCATTCGGGAAGCCTCCCGCGGCCTGTCCGCGGCCGGCATCCGCCATGCCATCCTCAGCGGCACTCCGCCGGAAAATGCCGACCTCCCCTCCGCCGTCGTCGAAGGCCTCGACTATCTGCCCGGAACCCCCTGTCCGAACCCGGAAACCCTCGAAAAATCCGCCCGCCGGGCAGCGGAACGACTCCTCGGAGAAAGCCCCTCCGTCTGGCATTTCCACAACCCCTTCCTCGGAAAAAACACATCGGTCCCGAACCTTGTCCACCGCCTCGCCGAAGCCGGCGAACGCCTTGTCCTTCACGTCCACGACCTCGCGGAAGACGGCCGTCCCTCAAACTACCGCCTCCTCCCTGACAAAGAGCGCATCCATCCGCTCTCCCCCCGCATCCACTACGCTTTCCTCAACCGCCGCGACCGCGACCGCTTCGTGGCAGCGGGACTGCTGGCGGAGCACGCGCACATTCTCCCGAATCCCCTTCCGGGAAACCCTCCCTCCGCCCCCGGTTATCCGCCCGGCCAACCTCCGCTGTTATTCTATCCCGTCAGAGGAATCCGCCGGAAAAACCTTGGCGAAATCCTGCTCCTCGCCGCGCTCTCCCCTCTCGGAACACGCTTCGCCATCGCCAGCGCACCGGACAATCCGCAGTGGCGCGCCATTCACGACGACTGGCGGGATTTCGCAACCGAACACTCCCTTCCCGTCGAGTTCGCCGTCGCCGGACGCCTCCCGCCCGCAGCCGGGCAAACACCCGGTTTCACCAACTGGCTCACCTCCGCCACCCACCTCGCCACCACCTCCGTCATGGAAGGATTCGGATATGTTTTTCTCGATTCCATCGCCCTGCAAAAACCACTCATCGGCCGGAGCATCCCACATCTAACAAACGATCACCGGGATCACGGAATCCGCTTCCCCTCCCTCTACGATCAAATCCTGATCCCCGCGGAAACCATCGACATCGGAGAACTGGAAAACCTCCGCACCAAAGCGCTTTCCCGGATGTTCACGGACTACGGAATGCCATTCGCCGCGGGAGCTTCCCTCTCCACACCATCCGCATTCGACTTCGGCAACCTGCCCGAACCCATCCAGAAAAACATCATCCTGCATTTCCTCTCCAACCCCGCGGACCAGCCAACGATCCTCGCGGGAGGAAACGAAATTCCCGCCCGCCAATGGCTGCGGGAAAATCTGACGAAAAACCTCCCCCCTCCCCCGCCCGGCCTCCTCAAGCCGTTTTCCACGGAAGCCCACACGGCGCGCCTTCTCGACATGTACGCCGCTTCCAGTAATTCCCCGAGGGGCCCTGTCACCTGGCTGAACTCCTCCGCTCTCTTGAAATCCTGCCTAGATCCTTCCGCTTTCCAGTTCCTCTCCTCCCCATGATCACGGGAATCCGCGCCATCATCTTCGACATCTACGGCACCCTGTTGCTCGCACCGCCGGGACGGATTCAGCCCGATCCCGAAGCGGACCCGAAACTCCGGGAAATCCTCGCCACCTTCGGGCATTCCGCTCCCGCCTCCCCGAGCACCGGCCTCGCGGATCTCGTCCGCAAACACCACGCCCGATCTTCCGAACCTTTTCCGGAAATCGACCTCCGCATCCTCTGGCGCGAGCTTCTGAACCTCCCCGCGGACGAAACCACCGAAGAACTCGTCGCCGCGACCGAAGCCGTCTGGCACCCCTCCTCCCGGATGCCCGGGGCCGAAGAAATGCTGGAACGCCTGCACCGCTCCGGTCTCGCACTCGGCCTGCTGTCCAACGCCCAGTGCCACACCCTCCGTTGCCTTGGAAACTCCGGAAATCATTTCCACAAAGACCTCATCATCCTCTCCTATCAACACGGCATCGCAAAACCCTCTCCCGTGCTTTTCCAGCTCATGGCCGGACGGCTCGCCGCACGTGGGATTTCTCCGGGCCAAACCCTCTTCATCGGAAACGATCCCGTACAGGACA
>CAZVSA010000017.1:0-12323 GCA_964629955.1 uncultured Luteolibacter sp. | reverse complement strand
CATCCTCCCCGCCGCAGCCCTTGGATTCCGCACCGCGCTTTTCGCAGGCCACCCCTCCTCCGCCCGCCCCGGCCACTGCACCCCGGACTTCACAATTAATCACTGGGACCAGTTCAGGGCAAGGGAGCGCGGGCATGCTGCATGTAACCCATGCAAATAGAGCGAGCGGGGTAGGGCGTGATCGCCGGGCACGCCGTGACTGTCTCTCCGCAGCAGGTGGGCCATCCATTGGCAAAGCAGGGGGAATGGCCGGGGGAAGAACCATGACAGATCGGGAAAAAGTGGGACGGCCCGGCGGTCCGTCCCTACCAAACCCAATCCGGCTGATCGGACCACCTTTGATGAGGGTTCACATCACCTCCGTCGTCCTTCCCATCGGGGCCTGTCGAGTAGAGCAGGAAACCCTCGTCCGTCCCGCGGTAGAGGAATGGTGTGCCATGAAGCGGATCCCGGATGATCTCCTCGGGAAAGCCTGAGAGATCGGAAGGATACTCTCCATGCCGAACATAGTGGCGCTCCAACTCGCACGCCAGAATGCTCTGCCGCCATTTCACCATGGCGTAGGCACATCTTTCGAGCAAAACTCCGTGTGCATTGGACGGATGGAGATCGCTCCCTTTCTTCTTCTCCGCCATCGCCCTCAGCCGCCCGCCGTCCTCCGACCACGAGATTGCCGGACCATCGCCGGCCACGACACGGGAATTCTCCACGCAGGCTCTCACCACACTCGCCCCATTGAGATCGAACCAACCGCGGGGAAAATATCTCGCCGCCCGGAAGAACCACCGCCGTTGATCCTTACCATGCATGGTATGAATATTCTGGTCACGGTAATAGCGGCTTCTGTCGTCCCTCCACCCTTCCCATACTTGGAGCGCGAAAATCTCACCCTGCATCGCTTTCCGAAACCGCGGACGCGGATTCATCCGGAGAAGCTCCTCCCTGATTTCATCCAGCTCCTCCTCCGACCACGCATGCTTTTCAAATCCCGCCTTCAAGCTGTACGTCAGCCTATGGAACAAAGACCATTCGATCAAAGAAGTGATTACGATTCCCTTCGACCCGATCATTTCCGCAAGCCGGAGACCGATCACGACACTTTCCGCCGCCTTCGCCGGATCGCCCGTGGCCAGAGCCGCCTCCGCCCTGAGAACCAGACCATTCATAGCATAAAGTGACGACGTTGCGAACCTGTCCGATAGACCCAACCAATCCTTGCCGTCGAAGGCATCCGGCACCAGCGGACGCCGGGAATAGGGCCGGGACAAACCTTCCCTCAATTCCAACAGGAGATCCCCGTGCCTCCGGTCGTACTCCTCCAAAAAGCTGGCGGCGCTCCGCCCATAGGGATTGCCCTCCGGCATCAGCGAAAAGTCGAACCGTTCCCGGCTCCCACCGTCCCGGCTCCCCCTCATCTCCGCCCTCCTCATCTTGCCCCTGATCCTCGAGATCTCTGCCCCGAATAACTCCGAATCCGCCATCGCATCGTAGCGCCCGCGCGCGCTTGTGGGCGGGATGTCTCCCGGAGAACGCGTCGCGTATTCCCTTTCCAATGCAACGAAGAACGGAATCATCGCGAAATTCTCCTCCGGCGGCGGCATGTCCGCCATTACCTCGGCGAGCGTCACGGAAATCCCCGCCTCCCTCGCTTCGGCGATCGCCCGCTGTTTTTCGCGTGCTCCCCACCAGTTGACCGACGTGTAAACCAACACCAGCAGCGACACTCCGCCGACCGCGCAACGCACCGCCAGCCGGAACCTTTTTTTTCTCATCCAGGGTTTCATTGTAATTTCAATTTGTTGAGGTGAAGGACGAAGAGCCCTTCCTCGTTCATGGGGAAGCCCATCGGCGGCGGCATCACCGGCGGCCCCAGATCCTCCTCCTCCGGCATCGCCAGCAGAAAGATCAGGCTGGCCGTCCAGCACACCGCGAGGCCGATCAGAAACGGCTTCGGAAACAACGGCGGCACCGGCAGCAGCAGGGCCTTCCACTCCGACGGCGGACGGCGCAGCTCCATCTGGAGCAGTTGCCGTTCAAAATCGTTGTCTTCACCCGGAGTCATGGATTCAAAGCTCTTCATATACGGGACGCAGAAGCTCGCGGAGTTTGTCTAGGCCATAGCGGTAGCGGCTGGCGGCGGTGTTGGGCGGGATGTCGCAAATGCGCGCGATCTCGCCGAAAGTGTGCCCTTCCCACAGCTTCAGCACCACCACCTCCCGCTGCTCCGGAGGAAGCCGGCCCAGCGCCTTTTCCAGTTGCACGCGGAACGCCTCGCGGTCGGGATCCGGGCCGCGCTCGAAAAGATCGTCCGGAGCCCGGCCGGCATGATCCTGCCGGACCTTCGCGCGGCGCATCCGATCAATCGCCGCGTGATGCACCATCCGCAGCAGATAGGCCCGCTCGTTTTCCGCCTCGCCGGAATTCCCCCGGCCCTCGGCGAGTTTCAGGAAAACATCCTGCAACACATCCCGCACCGCCGTCTCGTCACGCAGCAACGCCATGCCATGGCGGAACATCGCCACCGCGTGTTCCTCATGGATGCGTTCGAGATCCCTAGCTGACCGTCCACGCTTCGCGCCCCCCATCATCGTTCCGACGCATCAGGAGGAAAGATTTGTCTGATCCATCATTCGGCTGCAACGGACCGCCCGGGGGACGGCTTCACTCCCAACAACAAAACCGGAGCCGCCCGCAGCGTGCCCAACGCGCCATACCGCACCACCCGCCATCCCGCGGCGGCCCTCCGCTCCATCCAGTCCTCCACCGCGGCCGCCTCCTCCGCGCCCCCCGGATGCCCCGGGTAAACCACGACGGATAGCCAGCCCCCCGCTTTCAAAACAACCGCCGCCGCTTCCAGGCCCGCCAGCGTTCCCTGCAACGTCGTGATCCGCTCATGATCTCCCCCCGGAAAATATCCCAGATTGAACATCACCACGCTCGCGGAATCCGCAGGCACCCTCCTCCCGATCTCCTCATGGGATTCCGTGAAAAACTTCACACGATCCCCAAAACCCGCCAGTTCCACCCGCTTCTTCGCGGAAACGATCGCCTCCTCCTGCACGTCGAAAGCGATCACCTCTCCACCGCTTCCCACCCTCTCCGCCAGAAAAACCGTATCGTAACCGTTGCCCGCCGTGGCATCGACAACCCGGTCCCCCTCCCGGACCACCGCACCCAACAACCGATGAGCAAGCTCCGTGGGCCTTGGCAACGCCCCTTTCCCGCTTTCACTTCCCATCGGACACCTCCCCCTCCTTCAGAAACTCCGCCAAATTCACCTCCCGCTCGGGCTCCACCCCATCGCAAATCCACCGCGCCAGCCTCTCCGCCATCCCCGGCGCATAAAGCGAACCCTTTGAACCCAGCCCGTTGAACATCCACCCCTCCCCCGTCCTTCCGATCAATGGCTGGCTGCGCCGCAGGATCGGGCGCACCCCCGCCACATGATCCACCACCTCGAAATTCCCGTCCGCCAGAATCGCCGCCTTCTCCCCGATCCTCCGCCCGCCTTCCGCCGTCGGCACTTCATCCAGCTCGCTCCACTCATACGTCGATCCCGCCCGGAACAACCCTCCTCCCACGGGAACCAGCCATCCCCCCGCCCCCACCCGGATCCGCGAATCGTCCCAAGCGGCACGAACTGTTAGAATCTCCCCCTTCGCACAACGATGCGGACCGTACTTTCCTTCCCTCAACGCCTCCGCCCCCCTGCAATCCACAAAATTCCCTGCGATCTCCCCCTCCGTCAAAAGACCCCTCTCCAGAAAAAACTTCCTCGACCCCTCCAGAAACGCCGCCACATCCAAACGCCCTCCCCCCCTCACCTCCACCGCGCCCGCCCAATCCCCCGGCGCCTCCACTTCCCCCGCCACCCACGGCGCCACCTGCGGACCCGCGAGCTTTTCACATATCTTCCGCCACTCCTTCGCATCCCGCGCCAAACGAAGCACCGGCAGCGGATGCCAGAACCTCCCATCTAACAACCCCTCCATCTCCCGGTAAAACGCCACCGCCTCCGGCAAAAAATCCCCCACCCGCCAGCTCGGCTCGAAGTTTTTCCCCGTCACCGGATTCACCAGCCCCGCCGCCACCCCCGAACTCCCTCCATACCCGCGGTCCACGATGGAAAAACCCACACCCCGCTTCCAAAGCGCCCACGCGAGACAAGTCCCCGCCAGCCCCTGCCCGGCGATCCGCAAGCTGTCACTCCTCCCGCTCATCCGGCCACAGCGCCTCGTTCGGATCCACCCGCTCCGGGTCGTATCCCTTCGCGTAATTGAAAATATGCTTGTGAAGATAAGAAACGAACTCCTCCCTCCGCTCCTGCGGCACCTTCTCCCAGGCGACCTCGTTGAGCGCCCGCGTCAGCTTCTGCATCAGGTGCAGCGTGAGCTGCCGCCCTTTGCGGGCCTTCTGCACCTGCTTGTGGTTGATCTGCTCGGACGCCCCCTCCACCAGATCATGGTTCGTCAGTTTCCAGCCCTGCATCAACCGGTCGAGCGGTTGGGGTCCGTGGTCGCGGGTAGGTAAATCCATAATCGTTCCACCACCCGAAGTTGCCCGGGCAGCGGCGCGAAACTGCCCGCGAAACGCCCGCAGGTCCATCCCGAATGAAACCGATGAAACCGCCCTCCAACAGATCTTCCACAAGGCCCAACCGTTCTCCGGTTGACCCGGGCAAGCCTCCGGCTAGTCTTCCCCGCTCATGGCCGACTTCTTCCGATCGCTCTTCCACAAGGTCACCAACCGCGCCGAAATCGACTGGGATGATCTTGAGGCGGACCTCATCAGCTCGGACCTCGGCGTCCGGATGACCACCGCCATCCTCGACGATCTCCAATCCCTCGGCCGCAGCATCTCCGCCAACGACGTCGTCGAGACCACCCGCCGGCACATCTCCGCCCTCCTGCCCTTCGATGTCCCGCCTCCGCTGCCGCGCTTCGATGGCAAACCCTTCGTCATCCTCGTCGTCGGGGTCAACGGCACCGGAAAAACCACCTCCTCCGCCAAGCTCGCCCACTGGCTCCAGTCCCGCGGGCACGACACCATCCTCGCCGCCGCGGACACCTTCCGCGCCGCCGCCGTGGAACAACTCCAGCGCTGGGGGGATCGCCTCGGTGTTCCCGTCGTAAAAGGCAACCCGAACGCGGACCCCTCCTCCGTCTGCTTCCACGCCCACCAGAAAGCCATCGCCGACGGCGCGAAGTTTCTGATCTGCGACACCGCGGGCCGGATCCACACCCGCCACAACCTGATGGAGGAACTTGGAAAAATCCGCCGCACCATTGCCAAGCAGGACGAAGCCGCCCCCCACCTCACCCTCCTCGTCGTCGATGCCACCACCGGCTCCAACGCCCTCCAGCAGGCGAAGGAATTCCACAAGGCCAGCCCGCTCGACGGGCTCATCGTCACCAAGCTCGACGGCTCGGGCAAAGGCGGCATCGTCGTCAGCATCTACGACCAATTGAAAATCGCCCCCCTCTTCCTCGGTACCGGCGAGGAACCGGAGGCATTTTCCATGTTCCAGAAGGAATCTTTCGTCCGGGAAATTCTATAGTTTTAGAGCGTCTTGAAAACCCTCGTGGCCGCATGGCGGGATGGGGAGCGCCGCCGTCCCGGCGGCTGTGTTTGGCATCCTGCCGAACACTCTTCGCCGTGCAGGGCTCGGTTGCCCGCGGAACCCGATGACCGTTGTGCGGGACGCACAACGATGCCGCCAAGCGCACCGATTGAAATCATTCTCCCGGGAACTCACGGCGGGCCCGCCCTGCCCGGCACCAGGCGGCGACCGGTGATCGCCGCTACAGGTGATCCTCGCAGTATTCCTTCCCATCCGCCCCCACGCGGAAATCCAGCCCGGGGTCCGTCACATCCGTCCGCCCGCACACCTCGCATGCGTGAAACGCCTCCGATGCCGGACCCGCCGCCGCTTTGAACTTGGTCCGCCGCCGTGCGGACTGCGCCACCCGCGCGCCTCCTTTCAAAGCCGGAATCCCCGCCCAGAAAATGTAATTGGCGAAGCTCAACAAATAAAACGGCAGCAACAGCGGGCTGCCCAGCACCGGCAGGAACATGACCACCGCCAGGAAAATCGCCAGCCATCTCACCTGCACCGGCAGAATCAGAAACAGCCGGAACTCCACCCTCGGAAAAAGCGTGGCGAACGCGAAAAACGCCGATTGATACAGGAAAAACCCACTCCCGCTGAAACCATCCGGATACAGGAAATTTCCCGCGATCAATCCGATCACCCCCACATAGTGGAACATCGAGGTCTTGAACACCCCCCACGCCCCCTCCAGCGCATCGCTCATCAGGTTCGCGATCATCACCATGAAAAACAGGAAGATCAGCCCGAACGCCCCTCCGGCCCTGAAACCGGAAAACAAAAACGTCACCACCCGCCATGCCTCCCCCGCGAGAATCTTTTCGCGGTCGAACTCCAGCAGCTCGCCCAAACCCGGACGCAGAATCCCGAGACCATACACCAGCAGGTGGAACAACGCGTAAAAACGGAGAAACCCGGGAAAAGACAACCATCCCAGCCTGCGCTCCATCCTGTCCAAAAAAAGCATGACGCCGCCGAGCATCGACGCTTCCGCCCGATTGACAAGCGCGGGACGCGCTTCCACCCTCCCCACCGTGCCTGACGATCTGAAACGCAGCCCGCTCGAACCCGCCCACCGGACCCTCGGCGCGAGGCTGATCGGCTTCGGCGGATGGAACATGCCCGTCCAATACACCTCCATCCTCGACGAACACGCCGCCGTCCGCAAAAGCGCCGGGATTTTCGATATTTCCCACATGGGCCAGTTCCTCGTCAGCGGCCCCGATGCGGAAAAATGGCTCAACCGCATGCTCGCCAACAACATCGGCGGCCTCGCCTCCGGCCAGGGACAATACACCTTCCTGCTCAACCCGGAGGGCGGCATCATCGACGACCTCATCGCCTACCGCACCGGAAACGATGAGTTTTTCCTCGTCGTGAACGCTTCCATGATCGACGAGGATTTCCTCTGGCTGGCCAAGCACGAGGCCCCCCATACCAACCTCCGCAACGAAAGTGACCTCTGGGCCGGCATGGCGGTTCAAGGCCCGGACTCCGCCGCCACCTTCGCCCGGGCATTCCCCGGCCGGGAGCTTCCTCCGCGAAACGGCATCTCGCTTTTCCAGGACGGAGAACATCCCCTCATCGTCTGCCGCACCGGCTACACCGGCGAGGACGGCTTCGAGCTTTTCTGCCACGCCGGGGAAGGCATCCGCCGCTTCCAGGCATTCCTCGACGCCGGGGCCAAACCATGCGGCCTCGGAGCCCGCGACACCCTCCGCCTCGAAATGTGCTACCCGCTCAACGGCAGCGATCTCTCCCCCCGGCGCACACCGCTGGAGGCCGGGCTCGGGTTTTTCGTCGATCTCGGAAAAGAAGACTTCATCGGCCGCGACGCCCTGCTCCGCCAGAGAGAAGCCGGCCTCCCTTCCAAACTCACCGCCCTCCGCTACCTCGAAAAAGGAGCCCCGCCCCGCGCCCACTACCCCGTGCTCTCGGAAGACGGGCAACCCCTCGGCGAACTCACCAGCGGAGTCCTCTCGCCCAGCCTCGGCGCCGGCATCGCCATGGCCTACCTCCCCCCCGCCCATTCAAAACCCGGAACCCGCGTGCTCATCGACGTCCGGGGCCGCCATTTTCCCGCCGAAGTCGTCAAAAAACCCTTCTACAAACCATGAACACTCCCGCAGACCTCCGCTACAACCCCTCCCACGAATGCGTGCGCCTCGATGGCGACATCGCCACCATCGGCATCACCGACCACGCCCAGGACGAACTCACCGATGTTGTTTTCGTCGAACTCCCACCCATCGGAAAAACCGTCGATGCCGGCGATCCCACCGCCGTGGTCGAATCCGTGAAAGCCGCCAGCGACATCTACGCCCCGGTGGCCGGCGAGATCATCGAAGCGAACTCCGCCGTCGAAGCCGATCCCTCGCTCGTCAACACCGACCCCTACGGCGCGGGCTGGATTTTCAAACTCCGGGTCAAAGATCCCGATCACGTCCTCAAGCTCATGGACGCCGCCGCCTATCAGGCCCACATCGGCTGATGGCAGCGCCACCCCGGTGGAAAATACAGAACCGTCGGCCAGGCCAAAGCCCATGCCGACGGTTCTATTTTTTTGAACCGGGCGCACCCGGTTCAGTCTTCTCCCCCCGGAGAATAGCTACACAATGGCATTTCCCATGCCAGCCCGGCCTCAATCCCCCAATTGATTCAAAGTGAACAAATTATCGTTCACCCGATAAATACCAATCCGGCACAACCGCCAAAATCCCTGCATTTTTTGCGCAAAACACGCAATAAATGCAGGATCGGGAGCTGAATCATCTCTTTTCAAGTGCAACGCCAAAGCCACCACCCAACAAGCTCAATCGATCCCAAGCAACCGGACTTCCCCGGAATCCACCCCCTTCAACTCCGCCGGGTACACCGCATTCCCCAGCGAATGCAGGATCGCCGCACCTCCATGGATCTCCTCCCTCTGAATGACATGAGGGTGGGCTCCAACCACCGCCGACACCCCGCGGGCCACAAGCCACCGCGCCCGGCGGCGCTGCACGGAATTCACCTCGCTGCGATATTCCTCCCCGCCATGGACCACGGCAATCACCCTCTCCCCCCTGGACCGCGCGAGATGGATCTCCCGTTCAAGGATCTCCCCGTGCGCGGGCAGGCCCGCCACCCCCGGTTCATCCGCGCCCGCCTCGTCCGTTCCGAGGTAGCTGATTCCGAAAAATGCCAGTTTCACCCCAGCCCTTTCGACGCGCCACGGACGGCACGCCTCATCCTCATTTTTTCCCGCCCCAAACACCGCGATGCCGTGCTCCACAAGCCTCTCCATTCCCTCGACAAGCCCGTCCCTCCCGGCATCCAGCGCGTGATTGTTCGCTAGGGAAACCGCATCCACACCCTGCTCCTTCAGCCACTTGAGACGCTCCGGTGGAAAACGGAAATCATAGCGCCTCCGCTCCCCGGGCTCCATGGATGAGGGAATCCCCTCCAGATTCACCACGAAAAGATCCGCCTCTCCACGGCCAAACCCCTCCACCACCACGCGGTCCTCCCCCGCAAGCACCACATCACCCGCGAACGCGACCCGGCATCCCTCCGCAACCCCCGGCACCAGCAAATCGAACTTCGGATACCTCTCCGCCAGCCGGGACAACGCCACAATTTCCGGGAAGCCGCCAAGATGATGCATCACAAGATCGTTCCCATCCAGCACCCCGGATGGCTCCCGGTCCTCCCATACCGCCGCCACGTGGTTCCCGAAATCAACGGCGATGCCACGCCTGATCTCCTCGTCACCGATTTTCACTCCGCTGCCGATTCCCACATTCTCCGCCTTGGCCGCGAGCTGCGCCCGCAAGCGCCCGGGATCCCCACATCCCAATGGAACGCCGCACCGCCTCCACGCATAAACGAGCAGGTTCGCGCAATCGCTTCCCCACCCCGTCTCCACCCCGCTCAGATCCTCCTCCGCCACCCCGGAAACTCCGAAAACGTATGGCATTCCCAGGCATTCCGAAAGCGCCCCATGAAATCCTTCCCCCTTCCGGACGCGCATCTCCACCGGCGCTGCGGGCAGCCACCCCTCCTCCGTTTCATACTCCGCCGCGATCCGCACCCTCCCTCCATCCGCTCTTCGCCACGCGGCGGGATCCAGCATGAAATCCTCCGTGATTCCCAAACTACTACGTTTCTCGTAAATCCACCGCCCCGGAGATTCGGAAAAATCCTTTCCCAGCCCCGTTTCCGGCCACAGATCGTAGGCCGTCCCCGCCGGTTCGAGAATCTTCCACCGCACCTTCCCGCTCGCCCCATGGGGCGGATTGGCGATCCGCAAAACCGGCTCATCCCCCGCGGCAAACCGCCACACCCCGTCGCAATCCACCTCGCCGCCATCCGGCCGCAGGAACGCCCGCATCGCGGGAAAATCGCTCCACGCTCTCACACGATCATGGATCGCCAGCCTTTCGCCAAGTTCCCCCAGCCTCGCCTTCACCACCTGCGACCCCTCCGCAAGATCCCAGCGGGGAACCCGTTCCCCCAGCTCTCCCGCCCTCGAAGAATCGTCCGGCCTGTCATCCAACGAGGCATCGATCTCCAGCCGGGCGCCGCGCGTGAAACGAACCGCATCCAATGCCAGCGATACCAGCTCATCCGCCTCGGCATCATCCACCAGCCACGGACGGGAAACGGAAAATGCCACGCCCGCCAGCCCCGGCCAATCCATCGCCCTTTGCCAAATTTCCTCGAACCGCTCCTCCCTATCCGCCCTTCCCATTCCCGCGAAAAAATCCAGATCGATGCACAGGATCACCGGCAATTTTCCGGGATTCCATGAGAGAAACCCTTCCATGTCGCAAGTCTCCCAGCGCCCATCGAAAGAACCCGCCGAGCGCGGTTCCACCTCCAGTCTCCCGTCCAGCGATTCCACCGCATCCCGGGTCAGTTCCGCCCGCCGCTTCCCGTCCAATGCCGGAGCAGCCAGCCACAGCACCTGCTCCACGGGCCTCGGCATCAGCGGCTCGATCCAATTGAAAGCCTGCAACCTTCCTCCGCTCCGCCACCTCTCCACCCGCGCCGCGCGTTCCGCCTCCGATGGCACGCGCCGCAATTCCTCGCGCAAATCATCGGACCGCTCCGCCGCACTGGCATCCGAATGCGCGTCCACCAGCACCAGCACATGCGGCCTATCCGGATCGAAGTTCCTTGTGATCCAGCCGAACGTCTCCGCGTGATTGTCCGCGAGGAACACGGGAAGCACGTTCCCCGCATGCGCAAACGCCGCAATCAGCAGTGCCGCTAACAGCCTAACGAACGGGAGAGAGTTTCGGTTCTTTATCAAGGAGAACATGAAGCTGGATGCCCGTGATGCAGAGATCCTCGTCCCGGTTCCCCTCCCAAACTTCCTCGAAGGTCAGCCGGACGGTTTTCACCGGCTTCCTGTATCCGGTCACGGGAATCACCACCTCTTTCGGAGAATCCGGGACATCCGCGTGGAAACGGTGCTCGCCGTTCAGCTCCACCCGGATCTTCTTCGGCCTCGCGTTGGCATGGAAAAGCTCCTCCTTCCCGTGGGAAACGTAGCCGGGCAGAATGCTGATCGAGTGCAGCGGTTTCGGGGCCACCGGCTTCAACTCCAGCCACTCCCCCACCCCCGGCCCGGGAGCCCCCTCGCTCCACACTTCGTCACGCCAATAGTTTTTGAGATTCCCCACCTCATACGAATGTTTCTCCTCCGGCGCGAGGGTGGAACTCGCCGCTACCGCAAAGTTGGAATGAGCCATCACCCAGCGCTCTCCCCGCTCGATATAGCGCTTGTTCCCCTCCTCCCACTGTGTGTAAACCGCAGGTCTCACCTCGATCTCCAGATCGTCCGCCAACGTCGGCTCCAGATCTTCAAAATTCCACACCCACTGGTCCCCCTCCTTTTGGAACCGGTTCACCGGTTTGAGCACCCTCAGCTCCCTCGGATCGGTTCCGTTCGGCTTTACCACGATCCTTCCCGTCCCGATCGTCCCCGCCCAGCACGCCGCAGTGGACAGCCGGTATTTGAAAATCGCCGCCGAAGTGCTTCCCGTATCACTGACGAAGCTGTGCTCCTCGGGATAAACGCTCTGGAAACGGATCAGCACCGGTTTCTCCTCTCCCGCCGCGAAAGTCATCTCGGAAACCAGCCAGCCGGCAAGCCCCTCGAACCGCTTGTCCTCCGCTCCCCCCTTCTCCGCCTGCCAAACCGCGCGCAACTCCCTGCCCGCCGCGGAAATCTCGTAATTTTTGCAATACTGAAGGCTGCTCTGCTTCGTCTGCCTCGCTCCCATTTCCGAACTGAACGTCTCCTCCACCGGGAACCCGAACCTCACCTTCACCCGTTTCGCCGTCTCGTTCCGCATCAGATACCGCACCTCCACGTCCGCCTCCTCCGGACCTAACAGAATCGTCAGCTTCTCGTCCAATATCCGGATGTTTTCCGTGGCCTGCGGCTCGAAACCCGCCACATCCCCCGTCCGCTCCACCCCGCCGCGGCTGTATCCCCCGCCATTGGCAAGCACGGACTGCACGGCGGCAAACCCCAAAACAACAAGGATCCGGATCTTCATCGAAAGCCACCCTCCGCAATTCCCCACCCGGACGCAACCAGGAACGGCGGCACTCCAAGGCTGACGCATCAAAAGACGGGGGTTTCCTTTCACCGCAAAGCCGCGAAGTTCGCAAAGGAACGCGAAGAGGGAGAATTGAGGATCGGAAACCGGAAAAACAGGCG
>CAZVSA010000016.1:27396-27820 GCA_964629955.1 uncultured Luteolibacter sp. | reverse complement strand
TGACGCGGGCCCAGCGGTAGGCTTTGGCAACGACCTGATAGGCGGAGACGCTGGCGGCGGAGGGGGAGGACTGGATTTCCTCGGTGGCCTGGAAATAGCGGCCGAGGAAATCGTCGAGGGATTTCACGTCGTCGGACGTGGCGGTGAGGGATTCGTGGAAAGCGTCGAAATCGGCGTATTCCGTCCGCAGCCCGTTGTCGCAAAGGATTTCCCAGAGCACGGAGGACGGGACAGCTCCGCCGAGGTGAATGTGGAGATCGTGCATTGCTCCGGAATCAAACCCAATGGGGGAGGGGTTGGCAATGCGGAGGTCCGGAAAGGCGATCATGGCGGAATGCACGATTCGGGGGCATGCCGTGCACGATGAATGCCATATGAATCCGGTATGAATGCCCTTGTTTTCCCGGTTCAAGGCGGCCGAAAG
>CAZVSA010000016.1:0-27386 GCA_964629955.1 uncultured Luteolibacter sp. | reverse complement strand
TTGGCACGGGGGATGCGAAAGCCAAGGATGCGATCCATCTCAAAAGAATCAGAAAAACCGATATGAAAATACCCAAACACACATTTCCAATCCTCGCCATCGCCTTGGGTGGATTGATGACTTCCTGCGTCGAGCCCTATTATGAAGCGGCCGCCACGACGACCACCGTGACGCATTACCGGCCGGGCCATGTCGTCCACACCCTGCCTCCCCGCTACCAGACGGAAACCATCGGAGGGGTCCGGTATTACCGGCAGGGCAGCACCTATTATCGTCCGCAGGGCAGCCGCTACGTGGTGGTGGAAGCGCCCCGGGGAGGCCGCGGATGGAACCAGCGCCACCAGGACGGAAGGCATGATCCACGGGGGCGTTTTGACAGGCCGGGAGAGCACTATGGACAGGTGGTGCGCTCCCTTCCGAGGGGTGCGAGGGCGGTCAATCACCGGGGAACCCGCTATTACGTCCACGGAGGCACCTATTACCGTCCGCAGGGCAGGTCTTATGTGATCGTGAGGTCGCCGTTCTGATTTTTCCGACCGGTCTTCGTTTCCTGCGGCGGCGAGCCGGGCATCGGGCATGAAGATTGGAGTTGTATCCGCCCGGTGCTTGTGACGTTCTTTTCCCCGCCTCAGGAAGCCCGTGGCACGGGCAGGAAATTGATGGGGAATCCGGTGCGGCCTTCGGGCCAATTCCGGAGCGGTACCGCCACTGTGATCCCGCCTCGCGGGGAAGCCAGATCGCCAGCCTGAGCCTATGGACGAACGGACCTGCGGATTTCAGGGCCACGACCGGAATACATCAATGCAGTTGAAAAAAACGACGCCGCATCGCGGTGTCCATCGGACGGTCCCGTGCCTGTTGGCGGCGGGAATCACTGGTTTGGCAAACACCCACGGAGACACCGGGCAGGACTTGGAGCGCCTGGTGGTTTCCGCAACCCGCATGGAGACTCCGGTCGAGCGGGTGGGAGGAGCGGTGAGCGTGCTGGATCTGGAATCCCTGAAGGAACGGGGAGTCCACGATTTGCAGACGGCCCTCGACGAGCTTCCAGGGGTGATTTCCACCTCCACAGGAGGCCAGCGCGGCGCTCTCGGTTCCCTGTTCATCCGGGGCACCACGACCAACGATTCCCAGGTGATCGTGGACGGAGTGCGGTTGAGTGACTCGACCTCTCCCTTGGGAAATTTTCTGGGACTGGAAACCTTGAACGGAATCGGCCGGGCGGAGTTGCTCCGTGGTCCGCAAAGCGCCCTGTACGGAGGGGAATCGATCGGCGGAGTGCTGTCCCTTGCGACCGTACGGGGACAGGGCGATCCGGGTGGATCGCTGTTCGTTGAGGGCGGATCGTTCGACAGCAGCCGCGCGGGGCTGACGTTTCACGGGGAATCCGGGCCGCTGTCCTATGCTGCCGGTTTTTCCTTTGAAGATACGGCGAATGACGCCCCCCACAACGATTTCACGTTGTTCAGCCAGACCTTGAGACTGGACTACGCGGTGACGGATGCGGTGACGGTGGGGCTGACCTACCGTGGCGCGGACAGCCGCTACGAGGCGCAGGGGCAATCGGTGGATCATGTCGATTCCTCGCTCGTCACCTTGTTCTCCGAGTGGAAGCTCACGCCGGACTGGACGAGCAAGGTCATCGCGGGTTTTTACCGGGAGGCGTACGACAGCGACAGCCAGTGGGGGAATTACGGCACGGATCTGGACCGGTTGAGCTTGTCGCTGGACAACGAGGTGCGCGTGGCGGACAGCCATCGTTTTGCCTTCGGCGGATTTTTCGAGCAGGTGGACTACCGAAACACCATCGGCAGCGAGGAGGACCGCGACCGTTACGGAATCCACAGCGGTTGGCAGTGGGAAGCCACGGAAAGCCTCACCACCCACGTTGCGGCCCGCTGGGAAGATTATGCCGCATACGGGGATGAGTTCACCTATCGTGGATCCGCCGCCTACCGGGTCGGGCAAAGCGGAACCACGCTCCGCGCTTCCTATGGCAAAGCGTTCCGCACTCCCACGTTGCTGGACCTTTACGGCACCGCATTCGGGGCGGGAAATCCCGCGCTGGCCGCCGAGAAAAGCCGCGGATGGGACTTCGGCGTGGAGCAGGAGATCTGCGAATCCCACCGGGTGAGCGTCGCGTATTTCCGGAATCTCATCGAGAACCGGATCCAGTCGTTCCCCACGCCTCCCGTCAATCTGGACGGCACGACACGGGCTTCCGGTGTCGAGGCGGCCCTCGAAGGGGAATTCGCGGACGGGCGGTGGAGCTACCGCGTGAACTACACGTATCTGGAGCGTTCCCTCGCGGACCAGCCCCGGCACACGGCGGGCGGCTCGCTTTCATTCCGCCCGTGCGATCCGTGGCTGGTGGGGATCGGCGCCACCTTCGTGGATGAGAGAAGCTACGGCGGCGCCCCCATGGACGATTTCCTGCTGGTGCGTCTGCATGCCAGCTATCAATGGACGGAAAACCTGAGACTACACGCCCGGGTGGAGAACCTGTTCGATGAAAGCTATCAGTTGTCCAATTTCGGCACGCCCATCGAAGGGCGGGGCCGGGGATTTTTCGCAGGTTTGAGCTGGGACTGGTAACGGTTGCCCGCCAAAGCCGCGCCCCGTCGGGGGAGGGGGCGCGGTGATGCGGCGGGAATGGCGTTGACCCCGGTTGGCATGCGTGCAAGCTTTCGTCCGTCTATGAAGTTTTTTCCGCTTGTTCCCGCGTGCGTTTCCCTGGTTTTCGTAGCGTGCGAGTCGATGAACTCTCCGGTGTCGGGCAGCGGCACCTTTGATCCTCTCGCGCCGCCCGGAAGCATGCTCAACACCGTTTCCACGACCTCCGCCACGTTTTCACCCGGCCAGTTCGTGATCGCCTCCATGGATAACACGGCGTTTTTCAGCCGGCGTCCCCGTGGCGATGCGGAGGCGGACAAGCTTCTCAGGAGAAACACGCAGATGAAGGTGATTTCCTCCGATTCCAGCTATCTGCGGGTGGAACTGGATAGCGGCGAGGTTGGATTCGTTCCTTCGGTGATGGTGGATGATCCATCCATGGCGCCTCCCGTCACGAGCGATGGGATGAATCCCGGCGAATTCCAGGTGTATCCGCCTCTTCCGGTCGTGGATGATGGTTTGGGAACACTACCGGTATTTGAAACTCCCGGTGCTACCCCGGACGCAACGATTTCCGAAACCCTGCCGGTGGAGCCGGAAGAAGTGATGGCTCCGGAAAGCGTTCCGCTTCCTCCGAACCACGAGGATCTGGAAGCCGAAGGGCTGAGGAATTCGGAATCCGCCGATTGATTCAGGCGCGGTGGCGCTCGTAAGCCTCCACGATCCGCCCGACCACGGGATGGCGGACGATGTCGGTCTGCGAAAACCGGTGGAACGCGATGCCCTCCACCCCCTCCAGCGCGTGCTCCGCCTCGGACAAACCGGAACGAACCCCCGGTTTGAGATCCACCTGCGATCCATCGCCCGTGATCACCATCCGGGATTCCTCGCCAAGACGGGTGAGCGTCATGAACATTTGCTCCCGAGTCGTGTTCTGGGCTTCATCGAGAATGACGAAGGAGCGGGACAGCGTGCGGCCCCGCATGAAAGCCAGCGGCGCGATCTCGATTGTTCCATCCTCCAGGTAGCGCTGCGCCTCCTCGGGATCGAGCATGTCGTGGATGGCGTCGTAAAGCGGCCGGAGATACGGAGCCACCTTTTCACGGAGATCCCCGGGGAGAAAACCGAGCGCTTCCCCCGCCTCCACCGCGGGACGTGTGAGGATGATCCGCTGCATGACGCGCCTTTTCAGATAGGTGAGCCCCATCGCCATCGCCAGATAGGTTTTTCCCGTGCCCGCGGGGCCGAGGCCGAAAACCACATCATGGGTTTCCATCGCATTCACATAACCCAGCTGGCTGGCGGTTCTGGGCACCACCGGTTTCCGCCCGCGGGAGCCGACCAGGCGCACTCCGGAAAGTTGGGATACTCCCACAGGGTTTTCCGCCGCGGCCGCTTCCACGGCGAGCCGGAAGGCGCGGGCGTCGATAAACCCGCCATTGCGCTGCGCGGCTTCCAGATCCGCGAAAACGAGTTGAGCTTTTTTGACCGCCTCTTTCTCTCCGGCCAGTGTGATCCAGCCATCGCGGGTCACGGCTTTTACGCCGAGGAAGGACTCCAGAATGCCCAGGTTTTTCAGGTCGTTCGCAAACAACGAATGCAAAAACTGCGGGGTGTCGAACTCCAGCTTGATTTCAGTCCGCTCGGTATCAGCCATTCCCGCCGGAGGCTATCCGGGAATCCCCGTCGGTCAATTCGTTAGGAAACCGGCGGCAGCGCGATATTCCGCCACCCTTGCTTCTTGAAAGCGGACGGGATGCTGGTTGAATCCGTCCATGAATTTTTCCCGGGGAGTTTTGTTGGCGGCGTTGCTAAGCGGCTGCTCCGCTCCCACCGATGCGCTCGTGGTGAAGCAGTTTCAACTGAGAAACCAGGTAACCGATGACGACGAGGATCCGATGGTGCGCGCGGAAAAGATGCGCCGCCTGCATGGGGCGGTGAGCATGAAGGAACGCGGCGAACGCCTCGGCCAGTATTACACCCTGCTTTGGAATCATCCGGAGGGGGAGGGACAGGGGGAAATCGAAGTCCGCTTCGACTACCAACAGGGGGCGACGGGCAGCCGGGTCAAAACCATGTCCGCGAAATTTCCGGCATCCGAAACGACCGGAAAAGCCGGGTTCTCGGTCACCGGCGACGACTATTTCACGAATGGCCGGGTGCTTGCCTGGAAGGCGAGCCTGCTGCGCGGGGGCAGGGTTTTGGACACCAAACAGTCCTACTTGTGGCAATGATGTCTTTTCCGTCGATGGATGATTGACCGGAGAGCACTATGATTTTATCTTTCCAGCGTCCCTGCCGTCCGACCGGCGGGCCTTTTTTCTGTGATTGCGGATCGCCCAAATCTGGTAGGAACCTTCGATGGATTCAGTTGGATCCGCTGTGAAGGGAAGGGCTCTTTCCTTGGCAGCCCCTTGCTGAAAACCTTCGGGGAAGAACGCATCGCCGAAGGGGAAACCTGTTTGGTCGTCGATCTGGGAGGTTGCACCGGGATGGATTCCACGTTCATGGGAACCCTGGCGGGGCTCGCGGCGCGTTTTTCCGCGGTGGAGGGCGGTGGTCTTCAAATCGCCGATCCCGGTGAGCGGAACCGCCGTTCGCTGGAAGATCTGGGGCTGAATTTCCTGATGGAAATCGATCCTCCTTCCGCCATCTGGCGGGGCAGGCTCGATGAAATCCGATGTTCCCTGCATCCCCTGAACGAGCGGGGCGCTCCCCACGAAAAGCAGCGGGCGGAGCACGTTCTCGAAGCGCACCAGATTCTCTCCAGTGCGAATGACAGCAATGCCCGGAAATTCGCCAACGTGGTGAGCCTTCTGGAAGCGGAGCTGGCGGAGAAGGAAAAGGGCGGTTAGAAGAGTCCGGGAGAAACCATATCAGCGGACAGGATGCAGGGTACATTGATCATCGCGCTCACCATCTGTCTCCTGGGCGCGGTGGCTCTCGTGATCGCATTGCAAAACCAGCGCCGCCGGGTGACGCGCCTGCGCCGGAGATTCCACGACGTCGAGGGCGAGGAGGAGCGGATGTTCGCCTTTCTTCACGAGCTGGGGCACGTGATCCAGGATGATTCCACTTCCATGAGGCTTTCGCGGACGATCGTGGAAGGCATCGACAAAGTGGTTTCCGCGCGTGGCGGGGCGATCTATTTTCTCGGTGGCGATGGCAACCACCTCCATCCCTCTTATGTTTCCGAGGATTGCCCGCCGTTGATCGGCATTCCCGTGGAAATCCGGAAGAAGGCCGAGCGCGATCCCCGTGCCCTGGAAAGCCATGTCCGCCTTTCCCGGGTGCCTGTCGAGGAAGGCATTCTCGGCTATTGTCTCTCGCTCGGAGAGCCCGTCCATGTCCGCGACGTGAAGAACCATGCTTCGTTCCGGGACGGGTTCACCCGTTATACGGACAACGTGTCGGCTCTGATCTCCCCGTTGCGCCACGCGGGGAAGGATCTTGGCGTGATTGCGGTGGCCCGCCGCCATGAGGACGGAAAATTTTCCGGGAACGACTTCGCCGTCTTCCGGGCGGCCGCGGAGCAATCCTCCTTCGCCATAGGCAACGCGCGCGTCCACCGCGAGGCTCACGAAAAACGGGCGATGGAGAACGAAATCCGCAACGCGCGCGAGGTTCAGCGGATTCTCCTGCCTCAGGAAAATCCGGTGGTTCCCGGTTTCCGCATCAGCGGCACCAATGTGCCCGCCCGCATCATCAGCGGGGATTACTATGATTACATCGATCTCGGAGACGGGAAATTCGGCGTGGCCATCGCGGATGTCTCCGGCAAAGGAGTGCCCGCCGGCCTGCTGATGGCGATGTGTCGCAGTTCCCTGAGATCCGTGGCCTCCGGAGCGTCCTCTCCTTCCGTCGTGCTTGCGGCGGTGAACCACCAGCTTTTCCCGGACATCCGCGAGGATATGTTCATCAGCATGGCCTATGGAATTCTGGATTCCGCCCCGGGCACGCTGACTCTCTCTCGTGCGGGACATGACCCGGCGCTTCTTTACCGCCGGGAATCCGGAAAGGTGGAAACCCTCCGCTCTCCGGGGCTCGCGCTCGGAATCGACAGCGGACCCGTATTTGAAAGAGTGACCCGCGACCAGGAAGTGAAGCTCGAATCCGGCGACTGCGTGTTGTTCTACACCGATGGCATCAGGGAAGCCGTGGATGCGGACGACGAGGAATTCGGCATGGAACGGCTGTCCGAGACTTTCCGGACCGCCGCACCATTGGGCGCGGAGGCCGTGTTGGCCCGCTTGCAGGAAGAACTGGAAATGTTCACCGGAGAAGGAGCGCAGATGGACGACATCACGCTGGTGGCGATTGAAAAACGGTAGGGAAGGGGAGAGCCGATGGTCACGGGACCGGAGAAACCACCACCCGGTAAAACCGCTTTGGCGGAGCGGCCGGATCGTGATGATAAATGAATCCCGCTTCTTCACCCGTGGTATTGATTGGCATCCCCTCATCGTCCCAATCCTCCAAATCCTCCGAGGTTTGCCATTGATACAAACGATCCGGCAAAACCGGGAAACTCACCGTCATGCCACCGGGAATCGTTTCGTGCTCCCGGATCTCCAGGCGCGGCATCGCATTCACATCCTGCAACGCCGGATTCATACCGAAAAGGTATTCGGCGAGATTGGACACCCCGTCCAAATCGAAGTCGCCCGCTCCTCCATGACGATCGGAAGCGGATTTCGGATTCAGCCCGTAAAATCTTTCCCACCAGTCCGGCAAACCGTCCAAATCTTCGTCGATCCGGTCGTTGCGGCGCATGGTCACCAGCTGCCGGTCCTCCAGCAGCAACGAGCCGAACTGATGCCCGGCGGTGACCGTATGAAGGAAATCCGGAATGCCGTTATACAAATTGGGAAACACGAACTCGACCGAATGCTCCGTCGCCGTCGCATCCCTCGCCAGTTCGTAGCCGGAGGACGGCTGAAGCACCGGTTCCTCCGGGCTTCCGCCCACGCTGCTGCTGATCCAGATGGAAAAACCGGACAGAAATTCCTCGTCCGTCATCCCGGTGGGGATGAGTTCTTTCTGGAAGAAAACTTTCATCCGGTAGTTCTCATCCACCAATTCGCCGGAAACCGATGGATATGCGATATGGAAATTCACGTCGCTGCCGGTGATGACATCGCGTTCCAGCGTGGTGTAATGCCCCTCCTCATCGCTCAAGTGCATGTCCGGCGAAGAGGATGCCTCCTTGAGGCGCACCAGGATTTTCGCCTGCCCGGAGCCGGGAATGTCGGAGTAGGTGAAACGCCATTCCTTCGTGTGTTCCGGCGCGCCGAAATTCCCGGGAATCAGAACGGAGGATGCCTGCCGCCAATTTCCCGTGCCATTGCCGGTTTCGGGATCGTCATTCGATGGATCGTGATCCTCGATGGAATACCAGACTTCCGTCACCGAAGGGTCCGCCACCACCACCACTCCGAAGTTCGATCCGCCCAGCTGGTCGTTCTGTTTCGGATAAACAATTTCGCCGGACGGCCGCTCGGTATCATAATAGAAAACCTGCGTTTCCGTCCGGAAAATAGAGGAACCATCGGTTCGTCTTACGAAGGCTCTGGAACGGAGAACATGATAACCTTCCTCCAGACCGGTTGCCATTTCTCCGTAATCGTTGTGCACATGATAGGGAACCGCCGTGGCGTCGAAGTCCGCGATCTCAAAAACCGTTTCCATCCGTTCCACCAGATCGATGTCCTCTCCCGAGAACGGGAACACGGGCGAAACCTCCGGGCTGACCGCGCCGATCTTGTAACGGAGCACCGTTCCCTCCGGCAGCGCGGGCAGGGTGGCCTTCCACCAGCCCGGCGTTCCCCCGCCATCGGGCGCGCCATTGGCCACCCACGCGGCTTCCGCCACCTGGGTGGAGCCTTTTCCAAGACCTCCGCTTCCTTCGGGATATGTTTCGCCGTCGGTGGTGTAATAGATCCACGCGCTTCCGGCGGAGTTCTGATAGCCGAGCTTCACCCAGAGATCGATCGGTTCGTCCACGGCGTGCCCGGGTCCCGGGTTCATTTGAAATACCCCGGATTCATTCTGTGCGACGGGATTGTGATAGACCCAGTTCAAGGTGCCGCGGTTGCTGTTGAATCCCGCGCCATCGTTCACGACCACGCCGACCGTTCCGATCACCGCCTGATAGGTTTCCGAACCCTGTGATCCGATCACGTTGCGGGACACGTTGCGCGCCGCGAATTTTTCCGCGGTGCGGCGGACAAAGCCCATCTGCTCATAGCCAAGATAGGTGTCCGTGGACGCTTCCAAACGCCGATCCCCCGGGTCCGACGCGTTCACCCGGTCGGTGTTGATGCCCGGCGGGAAGTCCCTGAGATCCCCCGATTGAGGCCCAAGATTCATGTGCGAATTGATATTCACCCCGCCGTTCAGCTTCATGCGGATATTGCTCGCGGAGCCGTCGGCACGCGCGACAAATCTGAGATCGCTTCCGTCCGTAACCCGCGGGATGCGGACCCGGTAAGAGCGCGGCGCGGTGTCCTCCGCAGGCATGCCGTAGGGATTGAAATTCGGATCGCCATCCTTTCCGTCCACCCTCCAGTGATCCATCTCGGGAACCGGTCCGCCATTCTGATAGATCGAGATCGGCCTTATCTCTTCCTTGTGTTTGGCGGATTGCCACACCTTCGGCACCCGGGGATTGTGCCAGGTGAAGGCGAACCATCCGCCTTCCGGCACGATCGGGGGATTTCCTCCGCCGTCCACCACCTGGCCCGAACCGTTCACATATGCCCGAAACCTGCCGCCGTGGCCCGATTGGTTGATCAGGGTCGCGCCATGTGGGAAACCCGTCTGCACCCAGCGCGCCTGCCCTCCCTGGCCCGCCCGCGCCATCATGAAGAGCATCGTTTGTCCGTTCCAGCCTCCGCCATCCTTGTTCTCGCGGTTGTCCACGCGCTCGTAGGCGGCGAAGTTCTGATCGCTCCAGCGGGGGATCTGGAATCCGCGGGCAAAATCCCTGTGCACCGCCACCGCGGACACCACGCTGTTGTCGCCGAACTGTCCGGCGAAATTCACTTGTGATGGTTTCGGAAAGTAGTCGGGAGCACCCGCCTGGTTGTATCCATCGGTATAAACAATGGGAAAACCCTCGCGTGTCAGGATGTAGGCATGAGCGAGCGGCCGGTTTCCTCCCCAGAGGGAATTGTTGTCATGGCTCATGACATAATTCATCGTCTGGTTGGTTGCGCCCCAGCCGCCGTGGTTGGGCTGGTCGTAGCCCGCGAGGCTGAAGCCGATGGTGTTGTTCACGGAGTTCAGCAAATTGTCATTTGCGATTCGCATTCCCGCGTTCAGGTATCCGCCTTCGCCGGGAGGAGAGCCGAGGTGCTCGCCGAAGAGCATGGCATCATCCCTCGCCTGATATTCCGAATTGAAAACCGAATCCCTGTGATTGTTCCAATCCGTGAAACCGCGTGAAAGGTTGAACTGTTCCTGGATCTGGCCGTTGTATCCCCAGTTCACCCAATCCTTGTCGCCGCCGTCCTGTTTGCCGAAGAAATACGAGGGAACGTGCTTCACCGCGTCCAGGCGGAAACCGTCCGGCTTCGTTTCCTGGATGAACCACCGCACCGCGCGGAAAAGCATCTGGTTCACATCTTCGGCCACGGGATTTCCCATGTTGTATCTGCCATCGCCGAACCCCCATTGGGTGGTTTGTCTCCAGGGCACGGTGGGATCCACCCCCGTATCCTCGAAGGGCTCGGATGGCTCTCCGGGGTCGTGCTGCCCGTTGGCGTTCAGATCCTTGAAATCGAAACGTCCGTTGCCCGCGCCGATGACATCACCGTTGTCCTCATACCCGATGTCCTCGAACGGTTCCTTGTCCGCGAAAGGATGCAGCGGCTGTCCCTCGGCATTTGTTCCTACCGTCAGATCCGTGTCCGGATACCACTCCGTGCGTCCCGGATGGCGGATGCCGCTCCATTTCGGATAGGTATGCCCCTCCGCCGTGCCGTTGGGATTGAAGCTCACATTCGGGCTTTCCTGCGCGATGTCCCAGGCGAACGGGTTGCGGTTGAGCACCTGCCATTCATCCTGCCAATCCGGCCAATCGGCGGGCTTTCTCCACTGTCCGTTCGCTTCACGGACGATGTGGAAATCCTCGGGAACAAATCCCGGGACCTCCGGAAACAACTCGCCGGGTTCCGTATGGCGGTCCAGCGGCCCCGCGTTGTGCGCCATCACGTTGTCGAAATACACGCGCAGCCCGAACCGGTGCGCGGAGCGCATCAGGCTGACGAGATCCGCTTTCGTCCCATATTTCGTGCGGATCGTCCCGCTCTGATTGCGGTCTCCGAGATCGAAGCGGTCCAGGGTATCGAATCCCACCGAATACGTTCCTGCTCCCGCTTTGAAGGGAGGCGGCAGCCACAAGGAATCGTAGCCTCTCTCGGCCAGCTCCGGCAGACGCTGTTCGATTTCATTCCAGGTCGTGCCGAAGTATTGGAGAATCACTTCTCCGCGCGCCGCTCCCGCCAGAAGCAGCGGGAGCATGCACATGAGTGGCCAAAAGAATCGTTTCATGGGTTTTGGGGGGAAGCCGGGCGCGGCGCCGACCGTTCAGATGCTACAAATTTCGACACCCTGGCGCAGGCTGGCGATCTTGTCCTCGCGCGCGGGGATGAACTCCTGGCCCACGAAGCCCTGGTAGCCGGTGTCCGCGATGGCTTTCATGATCGCAGGGTAATAGAGTTCCTGGGTTTCGTCGATCTCGTTGCGGCCGGGGACGCCGCCGGTGTGATAGTGCGAGAAATATTCGTGATCCCTGCGGATCGTGGCGATGACATCCCCCTCCATGACCTGCATGTGGTAAATATCATAGAGCAGCTTGAAATTCCCGCTGCCGATCCTTTTGCATAACTCGACGCCCCATGCGCTGAGATCGCACATGTAATCGGCGTGATTCACTTTGCTGTTCAGCAGCTCCATGGAAACGGTGATGCCGAGTTTTTCCGCCAGCGGGAGGATGCGCTTGAGACCGATCGCGCAGTTTTCGAGGCCTTTTTCGTCGTCGAGGCCGTCGCGGTTGCCGGAAAAGCAGATCACCTGCTTTGCCCCCACTTCCGCGGATTGCTTGAGGAGCACTTCGTAAATTTCCACCAGGGTGTCGTGGTGCTCCAGGCGGTTGAAGGCGCGTTCGATGCCGCCGACGCTGGTTCCATCGGGGGTTTTTCCGCTGGGCGCGCTGATCATCGCGCAGGTCAGGCCGTGTTTCTCCAAAGTGGGGAAATCGGACGGGGAGAGGAGTTCGATGGATTGGAGGCCGAATTCCTTTCCTGCGACACAGAGATCCTCCAGAGGGATATTCGAGTAGCACCATTTGCAGACCGAATGGTTGATTCTGCTTTTGGCACCGCCTGCCGCGGCGGCTTCATCCGCGGCGGAAAGGCGCGTGGAGAGAGAAGCTGCGGCTGCGGTGATCGCGGCGAATTTTCCGGTGGTGGAGAGAAAGGAGCGTCGGCTGTGAAGACTGGCGGAAGAGGGTTTCATGGTTCCGGAAGGCTGGAATCGCCCGTTCCGGCTGTCAAGGATGCCAGTTTTTCGCGGAGTTCACCGGTCCACAGGATGTCGAGGATGGTTTCCTGGGAACTTTCCATCGCCGCCCGTTCTTCGGGATCTTCGTCCTCGTGGCCGGCCAGATGAAGCAGGCCGTGAATGAAGTAACGGAGGAGTTCCCGGCCAAGCGGTTCCCCGTATTCCGCCGCCTGGCGCCGGGCGACTTCCGCGCCGATGACGATTTCCCCGTGGTGGAAGGTGATCACGTCGGTGGGGCCTTCGATCTGCATGAATTCGCGGTGAACCCGGTCGCTGGCGGCATCATCGACGAGGGCGACCTCCAGGGTGGCGAGATGGGAGAGCGGGGAATCCGGCGAGGCGGCGTGATCCAGCGCCAGCCGGGCCGCCTCGGGGGCGATTCTTTCCAAGGCGGTCAACCAGTGCTCGGGAATGTCCGTCGCGTGCTGGTGGTTTCCGATGATGACCTCGAGTGTCATGAGGGTGGGCGTGGGAAAAGATCAGTTGGCGCCGGCCAATGGCACGGGTTTTCCGCCGCGCGTTGGATTCCTGTCGGCGGAGGCGATTCGTCTTGTGGAACCGCCGGAGGATGGGGATTCGTCATCCTTGGGATAGTCGATCCGCGCGTGCATCATGCTGCGCAGCGTGTCGGCGAAGCTTTTTTTCAGCAACGCCAGCTCCTGGATGGTGAGGGGGCAATCGTCAAGCTGCCCGTCTTTGATTTTGCTGCCGACGATGTCTTCCACGAGCGTCTTGATCTTGGCGGGGTTGGGCTTGTTCAGCGAGCGGGAAGCGCTCTCGATGCTGTCGGCCAGGGCGATGATGCCGCTTTCGCGGGTGCTGGGTCTCGGCCCGGGGTAGCGGAAGTTTTTTTCCTCCACCACGGGGAGGTCTTCCGGGTTTTCCAGGCGGCGGTCCACTTTTTCGAGTTCCGCTTTCTTCTGCTCCTGTGCGCGGCGGTAGAAGAAATAGACGAGCGAATCGCCGTGGTGTTCCTGGATCACGTCGATGATGCGGGGGTTGAGCTTGCTCTTCACCGCCAGATCGATGCCGTCCTTCACGTGGGCGATGATGATCAGGGCGCTCATGGTGGGAGTGAGCGCATCGTGGGGATTCTCCGTTCCTTCGTGTTGGTTCTCAATGAAATAGACTGGTTTTTTCAGTTTTCCTATATCATGGAAGTAGGAACAGACCCTGCACATGGGAGCGTTGGCGCCGATTTTTTCCGCGGCTGCTTCCGACAACGACGCGACGACCAGGCTGTGGTGGAAGGTGCCGGGAGCTTCCAGTTGCATCCGGCGCAGCAGCTTGTGGTTCAGGTCGCTGAGTTCCAGCCAACTGATGTCGGTGGTGAGGCGGAAGAAAACCTCGAAGATCGGAAGCAGGCCGCTGATTACCAATGCGGTGAAAATCCCCGTTCCCAATGCGGCCGCGCTCCCGGCTCCGAGCACTTGCAGCCGGTCCACCGCGTTGGGGCCGAAGCAGGAAACGATGTCCAGCCTGCCCACCAGCAGACCGAGAAGCAGGGTGACCACCCCGACATAAATGCCCGCGCGCAGCAGTTGCACCCGCTTTCGCACGTGGCCGACAAGCAGCACCGCCGTCATTCCGCAGACGACACTCAGAACGAGATAACCGAGAACATCATGGCGTGGAACGAAAAGGCATCCGATCAGGCTCACGCAAACCGTGGTGAACGAGCCCATGGTGCGGCCGAGAAGCACCCCCAGAAGCATCGGGGCGAGGGCGCACGGCAAATAAAGGAAGCGGTAACGCTCGGAAATCTCCCCCGTGTCGGCAAACGTCATCACCAGCCGGATGATCAGCAAGTGGCCGATGATCGCCCCCAGCACGAGTATGACCCGGCTGTTCCGCCGACAGGAAACCTCCGCCCGGATCGAGTGGAAAGCCACGATCGCCGTGAGGGAAATGATCAGCGCGTAAATGGCACCGAGAACCTCATCCGCGGCGAAAGTGGCGCCGGGGGAGGCCTTGAGCACCAACACGGCCATGCCCACCGCGAAAATGGCGTAAAGGCCGAGTTTTACCCAGATGCTGTTTTCCAGCGCCTGGATGACAGGGTTTTCGCTGTGAACGCGCCGTTTTTTTCCCGACGAGAGTCCCTGTCGGGCCAACCGCCAGCGTTTGAAAGAATCCACAAATCCCACTGCGGTATCGGGTCGGTTCAGAGCGGATGGGGGAGGAATCCTCCGCCCGCGGGAGGGAACGCTAGGCGGCGACCCGGCTCTTGGCAACCGGCAAATCCGGGACGTGGCGGCGATCATTGGTCGCCGTGATGGGAGGGAGGCGACCGGTGATCGCCTCCACATCCCCGCCACGGTTTGCACACGGCGGCGGAAAACAATTCTTCTCCACCGGTGTTATTCCGTGGAACCATTGCGCCACGTTGTGATGAAATACGCCCTTTCTTTCGCCTGCCTGCTGGCACTGCCGGCATCCGCTGAAACTCCTTCCGGAATCTCCTGGCCGGAGGGCCGGGCTTTGCCAACATTCGCCAAGGTCCGCCACCTGGAGGTTCTCGATGTGGAGCGCTCGCCGGGGGATGTCCGCCTGCTCGCGGCCAGCTTGCAGGGCATCCTCAACCGGCGGGAGCCCAGGATTTACCTTTTCGAGCCATCCGAGGAAGGCCGTGAGACGTGGCTCCGGGACATGAAGATTCCGCATGAGGTTCGGGACGGCCCGTTTGAAGTCATTCTGCGGTTCAAGGAGGAACTGAAAGGCCTGGTGATTTACGATCCCGGTTTCGCCGATTCCGTGAATGTCGCGACAACCCTCGCGGGGCAAAAAGACGCCTTGGTGGTCAGCCCGGATCTTGCTGAAAAATTGTCCGCCCCTCCCTACGATCTGGAGATTCTCGACGATCTGCGCGGCAGGTTCCGGACGCGGATCGAGGCCTACACCTGGCAATATGAAAACCTCTGGAAAAACGCCAACCAGCGCATGCTGGTGGGACTTTCCCCCGGCAGGTCCGCGCGCACTCCGAATCGTCTGCCTCCGGGCTATCAGGTGGTTGCGGAGGCAAACCGCGAGCGGCGCGCCCGCAACCGCAGGACCCATGAAATCGATCTCACTCCCCACATGGGCGGGGAGGCGGTATTTCTCCGTTTCGACGATGCTTCGCCCCGCGACGGCTGGGGCCCTTCCGTTGCCAGGGTATCGCTGCGGGCCGGGGAAACGCTCATTGCGGAATTCACCCCCGGCACCGGGGAAGAGGCCCCGTTTCTCCATGATCCGCAGCGCTCGCTGGTGAAAGACGGGGTCCGTTTCGCGGACAACGACCGCAATTTCACCTATCGTTTCCCGGTTCCCGAAGGCACCGGAAAGCTCACCGCCCGCATCGAGATGTGGAACCAATTCCGCGTTTCCGCGGGCGGTTTGGAACCGAGGTTGCCGTGGAATCCTTATGGCCATCTGAGGGATTACGCGATCGCGAACCGGGCGATGGTTTTCTGGCTCGATGCCAATGCTCCCGCCGAGCGCGAGCTTTTCGAGAAAATCCTCTCGGATGTGAAACCGGGCACGCCTTACCTCGGGTGGTTCGGCAACGACATCGAGGGGGAATTCGGTGCCGTGGAACTTGCATCCAGGCATGGCGTTTACGTCGTTCCCGCCGATTGGTTCAACAACCTGACGGTGTTCTCCGGCACGCGGCTCGCCACCAGCGTTCCGGAGGCTCCTCCGCCTCCTGCCTTGGAAAACAAGATCTACGTTACCCTGACATTCGGCGAAGGGGACAACCTCCAGTACAACCAGCACCGCATGAGGGTTTTGTGGAACGATTCCGCCCGCGGCAAGGTGCCCATCAACTGGACTTCCACCCCGCTGCTGCTGGATGCCGCTCCTGCCATTCTCGATTACTATCGCAACACCGCCACGCCGAACGATCTGCTCCTCTCCGGTCCGTCGGGGGTGGGTTATTTCTATGTCGAACCATGGCCGGAGGATCACTTCCGCGACTTTCTCAGGCAGACGCGCCCCTATGTGGAAAAATCGGGCATGACCATTCCCTACGTGCTCAATCGCGTGAATCATCACGACGTTCCCCTCGCCCCCGAGAAAGCGGCGGCCTATCGGGACGAACAACAAGCGCCCGGAATCCTGCTGGGATGGGGGGAGCGGTTCGGGCTCGACTTCATTGATGGGATTCCGGTTTCCGAAATCCGCGGGATTGGAACCGTGGAGGAGGGGCTGGGGGCGCTTCAGGACGCCCGCCGCAAATGGGATGGATCGTCTCCTCATTTCCTTTCCGTGGGGCTTTTCGCCTGGCGTTTGCGTCCATCGGATGTGGTGCAACTGGTGGAAAGGCTTGGTCCGGAATTTGAAGTGGTGCGGGCGGACCATTACTTTTCGTTGATCCGGGAGGCAAAGGAATCGCGGCGTCTTCCATCCGGCGAATGAAAGTTTGTGGAACGCGGGCCGTATTTCCGCGCTGTCATGAAAACAAAACGATCGCACGGCTTTTCATCCTGGCTTCTTCGCAATCCGGGCCTCCGGGGAAAAGTCATGGGATTGGCGGTGATTGGTATGTGCGTTCCGTGCCTGCATTCCCAACAGAGCGGCTACCATGAGTTCAACTACGGCCAGGACACGGGCGGGGAGGACTGGATCCAGGCCATCCGCGTGTTGGAGCCGGAATGCCGCGCGGAAGTGGAAGGGGATGTCACCGTCCGTTTCAACGCCCGCGGCATGGATACCGCCATGGCCTTATGCTGGCGGCAACCCACGGTGGAAAATCCAAATGTATGGGGGCATGACGCGAACCTGTCGCCCGATGGGATCAAGCTGGATGCGGACGGCAATGGTTCTTTTATCTTTCCCGCCGACCGGTTTCCCAACGGTCCGGTCAATGTGCGCATTTTCGCCGGAAATCAGGAGGGCAAGCGCGATATTTTTGAACTCCAGCTTTTCAATCTGGGCGGGGTGAAGTGGAATCAGGGAATCCCCCGGACCGACCCGCCGGGAGCCAGGGGGCTTTCGCTGGTTTTCGCCGATGACTTCGACGGACCGCTTTCCATATCCAATGACGGGCGGGGTGCCCGCTACAACGCGCACAAACCCCGGCATGGCGATTTCAGCGGCTGGCAGTTTTCGGATGTGTTGGGGGAGGGGAAGCCCTTTTCCCAAAAAGGCACGTGGCTGAAGATCGCGGCGCGCAAGGATTCGGAATCGCCCCAAGGGCGCTCCGGGCTCATCGCTTCGGTGGATATGGATGGCAGGGGAGTGTGGGCCAAGGCTCCCGCTTATCTGGAGTGCCGTTTCGTCGCGCAATCCGCCCCGGGCACCTGGCCTGCTTTCTGGACAATCACTCATCTGGACCGGGGAATGGCGGGTGATGAACTGGACATCGTGGAGGCATACGGGGGCATGGGAAAAGGAAATCCGAATCACTCGGGCTACTCGATCGTCAGCCACTTCTGGGGACAGAAAAATCCCGATGGCAGCGACCGGAAAGCCACTTCCACCGTTGCCAGAATCATGGAACTGGGAGGCCGTTCCTATTGGTCCACCACGTTCCATACCTATGCCGTGTCCATCGGGCTGGAGGAAACGATTTATTACTTCGATGACATCGAAGTGCTCCGGCATCCCACCAACGAGGTTTCACGGGAGTTTCCCCATTGCCTGGTGGTCAATTATGCCATCGGCGGCATCAGCGGTTGGCCGGTCGATCTGGAACGGTATGGAAATGGAACGGACATGTGGGTCGATTACATCCGGGTGTATGCGGAGGAGCCGGTTCCGGATTATGTCATGTTGCCGCCGGGATCGGTGCCCGATCTGGAAACCCCGGCGATCGGTCTGAATTTTTCCATGCCGGGGAGTCCTGATACGGAAATGGACGTTCAGGATGTGGCGGGTGCCGCCGGAGTTCTCCAGGCGCACTGGAACAATCTGCCCGGGGCCTCCGGGAATGCCCGCAATCTGAAGGATCACACCGGACGGCAATCCGGGGTTTCCGCAAGCTGGGATGCCTCGGGGGGCGATGTCGAGGGCATTGCCGACAGGGGACGGGAATGGGGGTTTCTCGGAGGAAATCTGAAACTCCAGCGGGGCTACATCCAGCTTGGCGGGAAGGTGGAGGTATCGGGAATTCCGTATGAGAAATACGACGTGCATGTTTATATCAATGCCGGCGCCAACGGGGGGATCGGAAAAGCAAGCATCAGTTCGTCCGATGGCGTGGTGGATCCCGCGGGAACATATTTTTACAATCTCGGCTGGCACGAGGGAGCCTTCGTGAGGGCGGAATCCACGGAAATGGGAGATGTGAAACCATCCAACCATGTGGTTTTCACCGGCAATGCCGCCAGGTCCTTCACCTTGGAGTGGGCGGGCAATCTGGAACGGGGAGGCACCGGTGTCTCGGGCATCCAGATCGTCTCACGGCCTGATTGATTTGCGCGGATGGATCGGTGGTTCGACTACCGGCTGCCTCCAAACAACCCTTGCTCCTTCGCTTTTTCGATCAGTTCCTCCGCATACTTCCACAATCCCGCCGAACCTTCCCCGATTCCGCGATTCCGTTCCAGAACCTGCCGGTGCGTCACTCCATGTTCCCGCCAACTCCGCCCGTCGTTGTGAAAATTCTGGATCAGCGGCATCAACCGGTCGAGAGCATTGGCGAATGCGGCTTCGGCTGACACTCCTTCCTCAAATTCTTCCCACAATTCCCGGAACCCTTTTGCCTGATCTTCCGGCAGGAGTCCGAAGATTCTCTCCGCAGCCTGCCGTTCACGTTCCGCTTTCGTTTCATTTCCCGCGGCATCATAACAAAAGGTATCACCCGCATCGATTTCCACCAGATCATGCAGCAACAGCATTCCCAGCACTCGCCCGGGATTCACCGGAGCATTCGCATGCTCGGCGAGCAAGATGGCCATCAGGGCGAGCGTCCAGCTATGTTCCGCGGAATTTTCCCGCCGCGACATCCCCACCGGGGAACTCCGCCTCAGCACGTCCTTGAGTTTTTCGCTTTCGATCAAAAACCCAAGCTGGGCTGCGAGACGGGCGGATGAGTCCATGATGCGTTTCCCGTTGTCACGCCCCGAGATAGGCGGCGCGGACTTCGGGGTTGTCGGCGAGTTCCGCGGATGGGCCTTTGAGGATGACGTTTCCGGTTTCAAGGACGTAGCCGTAGCTGGAGACTTCCAGCGCGAGATTCGCGTTTTGTTCCACGAGCAGGATCGTCGTTCCCTGCTCGCGGTTGATCTCCACGATGCGCTCGAAAATCGACTTCACGAGCAGCGGGGCGATGCCGAGGGAGGGTTCGTCGAGCATCAGGAATTTCGGCCGGGAGAGCAGGGCCCTGCCGATGGCGAGCATCTGTTGTTCTCCTCCGGACAAGGTTCCCGCCGCCTGGTTTTCGCGTTCCTTCAGACGGGGAAAAAGGCAGAACACATAGTCGGTCTGCGAGGAGATCCACTTTTTGTCCCGCTGGAGATAGGCTCCCATTTTGAGGTTTTCCCGCACGCTGAGGTTGGCGAACACCATGCGGCCTTCGGGGACGTGGCAGAGCCCTTCCGCGACCAGGCGGTTCGGGGAGAGCCGGGAGATTTCCCTGCCTTCGTAGCGGATGCTGCCGGAAGCGGGTTTCACGAGCCCGGAAAGGGCGCGGAGGGTGGTGGATTTGCCGGCTCCATTGGCTCCGATGAGGGTGACGATGCTTCCTTGCGGGACGTTCAGGGAAACGCCGTGCAGGGCGCGGATGGCGCCGTAGGAAACGTGGAGGTTTTCGACTGTCAGCATGGTCGCGTTTCCTGAATGTGTCAGACCGCCGCGGCTCCGAGATAGGCCTCGATGACTTTGGGGTTGTTCTGGATTTCCTCCGGCGTGCCCTCGGCGATCATGAGCCCGTGTTCGAGGACGGCGATGCGCTGGCAGATGCCCATGACGACTTTCATGTCGTGCTCGACGAGGAGGACGGAGAGCTGGAAGCGTTCCTTGATGAAGAGGATGAGCCTCATGAGGTCGTCTTTTTCCGTGGAGTTCATTCCGGCTGCGGGTTCGTCGAGGAGGAGGAGCTTCGGGCGGGTGGCGAGGGCGCGGACGATTTCGAGGCGGCGCTGGGCTCCGTAGGAGAGGCAGGTGGCGGGTTCGTCGCGGACTTTGGCGAGATCGAAGATTTCCAGCAGTTCGAGGACCTCGCGTTCGATGTCCTGTTCGCTTTCGCGCCATGCTTTTCCGCGCCAGAGGGAGCTGAGGTATCCCTTGGGATTGTGGAGCTGCATGGCGGTGCGGACGTTGTCGAAAACCGTTAGAGATGCGAAGAGGCGGATGTTCTGGAAGGTGCGGGCCAGGCCGTGGAGGACGAGCCTGCTGGGTTTGATGCCGGCGATGGATTTGCCGCCGAGCAGGATGCGCCCGGACGTGGGCTGATAGACGCCGGTGATCATGTTGAAGGCGGTGGTCTTGCCCGCGCCGTTGGGGCCGATGAGGCCGACCAGCTCGTTTTCCCCGATGCGGAGGGTGAGCCCGGAGACGGCGGTGAGGCCTCCGAACCGGATGGTGACGTCGTCCATTTCCAGCAGAGGGTGGCTCATGGGGTGGAACGGCGTTTGAATTTGAAGGTGAACAATCCGTCCGGGCGCAGGATCATGATGAGGATGATGAGCAGCGCGTAGAGGATCGGCCGGTATTCGGCGAAATCGCGGAGGATTTCCGGCAGCAGGGTGAGGAGGATGGCGGCGAGGATGACGCCGCCGGTGCGGCCCATGCCTCCGAGGATGACGATGAGGACGATCTCGATGGATTTCAGCCACTCGAAGGCGTTGGGGGTGAGGGTCTGCTTGTGGTGGGCGTAGAGGCCGCCCGCGATGCCGGCGAAGAAGGCTCCGGTGACGAAGGCGGTCACCTTGCAGCGGGTGGTGTTGATGCCGGAGGATTCGGCGGCGATTTCATCGTCGTGGACGGCGAGAAACCCGCGTCCGTAGGTGGAATTCACCAGCGAGGTGATGGCGTAGACGGTCACGGCGGCGAGTCCGAAGGTCCAGGCGAAGGTGGTGAACTTGGGGATTCCGTAGAGGCCGCTGGCCGCGCCGACGGCTTCGGTGGTCTGGGCGATCACGCGGATGATTTCCCCGAAACCGAGGGTGACGATGGCGAGGTAGTCTCCCCGCAGGCGCAGGGAGGGAATGCCGACGAGGAGGCCGGTGAAGGCGGCGAGAATCCCGCCGAGAAGAAGGGAGACGGGAAACCAGAAATGGGCGCCGTCCCCGATCCGGAGGGTGAGCCAGGCGGAGAAGTACGCCCCCACGGCCATGAAGCCCGCGTGGCCGAGGCTGAACTGGCCGGTGTGGCCGTTGATGAGGTTCAGGCTGACGGCGAGAATGATCGCGATGCCCACATCGATGACGACATCGAGGTAGTATGCGTTGAAGTGGTGGCTCAGCCGGGAGATGACGATCGCGAGGAGGATGGCGGCGACCAGCCAGCGTCTGCTTGCGGAGAGAAACATCAGACTTTTTCGATGGTGGCACGGCCAAGCAGGCCGGCGGGTTTGAAAAGAAGGATGAGGATGAGAATGCCGAAGGCGATGGCGTCGCGGTAGTTTGAAAGCAGGGGATGGCCTGCGGCGAAGCTGTCGAGAATGCCGATGATCATCCCGCCGAGCACGGCTCCCGGGAGATTTCCGATGCCGCCGACGACCGCGGCGATGAAGGCGCGCAGGCCCGGCTGGATTCCCATCAGCGGCTCGATGGACGGGAACTTCATCGCATACATGACGCCGGCGACGGCGGCGAGCGCCGAACCCATGGCGAAGGTGAAGGAGATGATGCGGCCCACCGGGACGCCCATCAGGGAAGCGGCCTGCTGGTTGAAGGAAACCGCCCGCATGGCGATGCCGGTCCGGGTTTTCTGGACGATGAACCACATCAGGCCCAGAAGCAGCAGGGTGACGACGGGGACAAGGAGGTCGATGCTGTTCGCGTGGATTCCGGCGAAGACGAATTGCTTCTCCGGCAGCAGGACGGGGAAGGGGCGCGGCGCGGCCCCCAGCACCGCGTTGTGCTGGGCGGTTCCTTCAATGAACAGGGAAACGCCGATGGCGGTGATCAACACCGTCAGCCGGGGCCGGGTGCGGAGGGGCCGGTATGCCAGAAACTCCACCAGCATCCCGATGCAGGCGCAGATGACGGCTGCCAGGATGATGATGAAAATGGAGCCGAAGATCGATTGGGGGCCGAAGATCCCGGATACGGCCGGAGCGAGGAAGAAGGCGGCGAAGGCCCCCAGCATCAGGATGTCGGCGTGCGCGAAATTGATGAAGCGCAGCACGCCGTAAACCATCGTGTAACCCAGGGCGATGAGGGCGTAAATGGCACCGAGGCCGAGGCCGTTCGCCAATTGCTGGATGTCCATGCCGGTTCTTCGCGAGGGAGGAGGAAGGGAGCGGGCTGGATCAGGGGTTCACGGTGGTGGAGTATTTGAATTCCCCGTTTTCGATTTTGAGGAAAACGAGGGCTTTTTCCGCATCGCGGTCGGCGTTGATGGAAATGTTGCCGGTCACGCCGTCGAAATTGGCGGTGGCGGCGATGGCGTCCCGCAGGGCGTCGGGATCGGTGGTGCCCGCGCGCCCGATGGCATCGGCGAGAAGCAGGGCGGAGTCGTAGCCGAGGGCCGCCATGGCGTCGGGAACCTTGCCGTTCCAGCGTTTTTTGTAGGCTTCCACGAAGGCGTTCATTTTTTCGTTCCCTTGGTCGGGGGCGCTGTGGGTGGAGAAGTAGTATCCTTCCAGGGCTTCCTTGCCGATCTCCAGCAGGACGCTGCTTTCCCAGCCGTCTCCGCCGAAGAGGGGGATCTCAAGGCCGACCTGCCTGGCCTGGATGGCGATCAGGGCGACATCGCTGTAATATCCCGGGACGAAGACCGCATCGGGGTTCGCGTTGCGGATGGTGGTGAGCTGCGATTTGAAGTCCTTGTCGCCGCCGCTGAAGTCCAGCTCGCTGACGAGTTCCCCTCCGTCCGCGGTGAACTTTTCCTTGAAATGCCGGGCGAGGCCCTTGCTGTAATCGCTCTTCACGTCGGTGAGGATGGCGACCCTGGCGGCTTTCAGCTCCCGGGTTGCGAAATTGGCGAGCGCGGCGCCCTGGAACGGATCGGTGAAGCAGGCGCGGAAGATGAAGTCGCCCGTTTGCGTGACCGCGGGGTTGGTGGAGGCGGGGGAAATCATCGGGATGCGCGAGCGCTGGGCGATGGGCGCGGCTTCCAGAGAACGGCTGGAGGCAACCTCGCCGAGCAGGGCGACGACTTTGTCGCGGGAGATCAGCTTGTTGACGGCGCGGGAGGTTTCGCTGGGCTTGGACTGGTTGTCCTCGGTGAGCAGTTCCAGTTGTTTGCCGAGGACGCCGCCCGCGGCGTTGATTTCCTCGATGGCGAGCAGGGTTCCTTCATGGGAGGAGGTGCCGAAGGTGGCTTCCTTTCCGGTGAGGGAGGCGAATTCCCCGATCCGGATCGTGTCTCCGCCTCCGGATTTGCACGAGACAAGGCTCGCGCCGAGGGCGATGGCGGCCATCGAGGCCAGGGCGGACATCCGTTGGTTTTGCTTTTTCATGGGTTATGGAGAGGAAAAATCTGGAGAGACGCTAGGAAGACAGCTCATGAGGCGCAACGACAAAGCAATTCGCATGCCGTGAAGAAAAAGGCGGTGGCGGTGCTCCGGCGATTTTAGGCAGGCAACAAATCCTTGCGGGGCGGGTTGCCTCCGGTTTCTATCGCCCCCGTGCTTTACGCGCCTTGCAAAGAAACCATCGGTGGGGAGCGGTTGGCCGCGTCCTCACGTTTTTCGGTTCCAAAAGCCGCCGGACGCGAAAGTTTTTCCAACCCCCGCCGTTGATACGGCACCCCAAACCCCATATGAAAACCCAGTTGTCGAAAGACGAACTCACCCTTCTCGCCGAAGCGGAAACCAAGGGCCCGCTCGCCGGCGCGCTTTATCTCGGCGTGCTTTTCGGCCCGCACATGCTGTGGCTCCAGCCGCTGGCGATGATCTGCGGCATCATCATGCTCTGCGCGATCACCTACGTCACTCTTTCCACGGGCGAACGCCCCTTCGGCCTGGTGATCCGGAAAGTTTCCCCCTTCCTCGCCTGGGCCTGGCTCATCGCCGCCGCCATCGCCAACGTCATTTTCTGTCTGCCGCAGTATAGTTTGGCGCTCGCGGCCATACAGCAGAACCTCTTTCCCTTTACCGCCTCCCTCAATCCCTACCTGATCACCTTCATTCTCTTCGTTGCCTGCGCCTTCATCGTCAGCTTCTACAACCGCGGCGGCTGGGGCATCAAATGGTTCGAGCGCATTGTCAAAGGCATGGTGGGGATCATCGTCTTCTCCTTCGTCGGCGTGACCCTCACCCTCATCTTCAAGGGAGCCATCGACTTCGGCGCGGTTTTCAAGGGACTCGTGCCGAGCCTCACCTATTTCACCAACCCCACCCCCGCTTTCGCCGAGGCCATCGCCCAGACCGGCGAAAACGCCGAAACCTGGACCGGCATCGTGACCGGCACCCACGGCGGCGTCATGATCACCGCCTTCGGCACCGCCGTCGGCATCAACATGACATTCCTGCTGCCCTACTCCATCCTCAAACGCAACTGGGGCAAACGCCACCGCGGCCTCGCTCTCTTCGACCTCTCCATCGGCCTCTTCGTCCCCTTCGTCATCGCCACCGGCTGTCTCGTCATCGCTTCCTGGTCCCAGTTCCACGGTCAGACCGCCGACGTGCTTGATGAAAACGGCCAGGTCCGCGCGGACATGGTTGCCTCCTACAACCAGCGGCTCACACCCATGCTCAACAAGCTCGTCGAGGACGGCAAAGCCGCTGACGCGGAAGCCGCCGCCGCGCTCCTCACCCCGGCGGATCACCGTGTGGCCGCCATGCTCGCCAACCGCGACGCCGGGCAGCTTGCCACCGCCCTCGAACCCTTGACGGGACAAATTCTCGCTCAAAAAATCTTTGGTATCGGTGTCTTCGCCATGGCGTTTTCCACCATCGTCATGCTCATGCTGATCAACGGCTTTGTCCTTACCGAAGCCTGCGGCAAGCCGGACGACCAGAAAATCCACCTCCTCGGCGCGATGATCCCCGGCGTCGTCGGCATGTTCGCTCCGCTGATCTGGACGGGCCAGGCACGGGTCGCCCTGGCCATTCCCGCCTCGATGATCGCCAGCTCGCTCCTGCCTATCGCCTACTTCACCTTCATCCTGCTGATGAACTCCCGCTCCGTTCTGGGCGCGGAAATGCCCACCGGCGGGCGGCGCGTCCGCTGGAACATCCTCATGATCACCGCCGCCGGCCTCGTTTCCGCCGGCACCACCTGGGTCACCACCCAATCGTTGTCCAAGCCCGGTCTGCCGGGAATCATGGCCACCATCTGCCTCATCCTTCTCGCCACCCTCTTCGTTCTCGGCATCGCCGGATTCCTGAAACGAAACTCGCAGGCTTCCTGATGTGCGCTGCTTGCTCATGATTGGCGGCGGAATGCCCGCCGCCAGGTTTTTTTGGGAATGGAGGAACTTTCTGCTTGAAGGATTCAAATGAATGAATTAATTGTCTCTTGTGGAAAGAAAGCGGATCAACTACTTTGATGCCATCAAAGACGATGGCGAAGAAATGATTCTGCGCGAGCCGGAAGCCGCTTATGTGGTCGGGCGCGTGCGGGAGGGCCTGCCGATGGACGAGTTCCAGGGATTGCGCGAGATGCTGAACGTCACCGAAGAACGCCTGGCCTCGTGGCTGGGCATGTCCCGGGCCACGCTGCACCGGAGGAAACAGGCCGGCAGCTTGGATTGCATGGCGTCGGACCGGTTGATTCGCTACGCCCGTCTGGCGGCCCGTGCCTCTCATGCCTTGGGAGGGATCGCCGCGGCCCGTTCGTGGCTTACCGCTCCGGCGGTGGCTTTCCACGGCGAGTGCCCGCTGGACTACGCGGATACGGAGATCGGAGCGCGTGAGGTGGAAGCCTTGCTCGGGCGCTTGGAACACGGCGTGTTTTCCTGAAATGGCCGCGTTTTTCAGAATCGTGCAGGAACAATGGGCCGATACGGCGATGAATGGCGAGGGAGCCCGCTTGTACGGCGGCAGGTGGAATCCGCCCGGCATCGCTGCGGTGTATCTGGCGGAGTCACGGGCGCTGGCGGCTTTGGAAATTCTCGTTCATGCGCCTCGCGAACTCCTGCGGCTCGAATGGCGGGTGATCGAGGTGGATGTGCCGGAAGAATGGATCGAGACGCCGGACGAATTGCCGGACTCCTGGCGTGAGCAACCTTCCTCCATCGCGGCCCGGCGGTTTGGCGGGAACTGGTTGCGCGAGGCCCGCATGCCGGCCATGCGATTGCCGAGTGTGATCGTTCCCCGGGAGCATTCCCTGCTCTTGAACCCCCTGCATCCGGAGGCAAGGGATTTGAAGCACTCGGCTCCGCTGCCTTTTGCGTTCGATCCGCGGTTGTGAGTGATTTTTTTGGGGTTTGGGGGGAGAGGTGGCGACCAATGATCGCCACTACGGCGCTGACCGGAGAATTTCACTGGATGGGTCCGTGATTTGCTGGATGATGCGGGCATGGGAAAGCTCACGACGCATGTGCTCGATGTGGTTTCCGGCAAGCCGGCCGCCGGAGTGGGGATTTCGCTCAGCCGCGAAGGGGAATTCATCGCTCGGCTGGTGACCACGGAGGATGGCCGTTGTGATCGCCCGCTGGTGGAGGGGGAATTGCTGGAAACGGGAACGTATGAGCTGGTTTTCGAGGTGGGCGCGTATTTCGCGGCGCGGGGGATTTTGAGTTCGTTTCTCGACAAGGTTCCGGTGGTCTTCCGGATGGAGGCGGGGGGGAGCTATCATGTGCCGCTGGTGTGCTCGCCTTGGTCATACAGCACGTATCGGGGGAGTTGACGCATGGAGGAGGCGATTCTTCGGAAAGCGATCGGGCGATTGGAGCGGCTCGGCGGGATTTCGGACAGCCCCGGCGGGTTGACCCGGACGTTTCTTTCCCCGGCGAGCCGGGAGGCGGCGTGTTGTGTGATGGAGTGGATGGAGGAGCTGGGGATGGAAGTGTGCCATGACCGGGGGGGGACGGTGCGGGGGATTTTGGCGGGGAGCGGGGAAGGAGGCGAAGATCTTCCTCAGCCATGGCGACGGATCGGGATGGAGCGCTCCCGTCCCGATCGACGTTCCAAATCCCGACTCGGGCCTCAGCGCGCTACGCCTTGCCGACGG
>CAZVSA010000015.1:0-27854 GCA_964629955.1 uncultured Luteolibacter sp. | reverse complement strand
CGGAAGGACATCCATCGGGAACCGATCCGTTCGATCAGTTCCATATCGGACACGGCGCTGTCGTTCCTCAGCGGGGCAATGAATCTCCGGGCGGTTTCCTTCTCCCAGATCCGATAGGAGGCTTCCGCTACCTCAAGCCAGCGTTCAAGGGCCATGTCCGCTTCAGCCTCCCCGTCCGGATCGCAGACTCCGATCACAAGTTCCACCACCTCCTGATTGGAACCGAGCCTGCCCTCGGGCCAGCGTTCCAGCATCAGATCGGCGATCCGGCTTACCTGACCGTCCCCGTCCGAGCCGGCCGGTGCATCGTCCTCCACTGTTGCGATGAGAGTGTCTTCCTCACCTGCGCGGGCTTCGGCGAAGGCCAGAGAGAGCTGCTCCATGGTTTCCGCTCCGACAAAATCGAGAGCCGGGGCTTCGGCGGTTTTCATCCAGCGCACCTGGCCCGACTGCCTGTAATGAGATTGGGTCACTCCGAATGCCTGAAGCAGTACCTGCTCGGACACGCTGCCGGCCGGCGCAAGAAATACCGCCAGTGTTCCGTCGTTCCGCAGAGCGAGCAGAAGAAGGTCCCCTGCCTGGCAGAAATTCTGTATCAGATTGACTGTGCTGGGGTAGTAGAGCCGCCACTCCGGATTCCGGTGAGGCTGATTGCGCCGGCTGTCGTACCAGCTTGAAACGGAATGAACGATTTCGCGTACACGGGGTTCGGCGCCATCATCCGAAATAAAGTAATACGTCGTGGGACGGTCGCGGCAGTCTTCCGTGCCAAGGAGGCCGACAAGATTGTTCGCTCCCTGAAACTCGTGCCCCCGCGAGACGGCGGGATTCACCTCATGGGAGGAGAGCTGTTTGATGGCGACTCCGCTGAATCCCCGACTCAGATTTCCCCAATTCACTGCGCTCGAATTATCCGAGAGGATAAGCCATTGCTACACAAAGATTAAACGGAACCGGGATCTCTTTCTTAAGTCCTCCGAAATAAATCGCTTACAGGAAGAAAAATTTTCTGGCTCCACGGGACAAAATTTGCTCATTTTGTGAATAGATTTCCCCTTTCCCGTATGCATGCTTTACCCTCAGACGAAGCTCTCGCTTCCGCCCGGCGCTACCTTTCCGTAAAGGAAATCGCCCGCATTGTGAACCGCTCGCCCGGCACGGTTTACCGGTGGCTGGAGAAGGGAGGCTCCGATCCGCTGATCATCCCTGCTCTGAACGCCAGGCTGCATGCCAACGGGGACGGCACTCCGAATCCGGATTTTACGTTCATCGACCTCTTCGCCGGGATCGGGGGGATCCGCCGGGGATTCGAGGCCTACGGCGGTCGCTGCGTGTGGACGAGCGAGTGGAACAAATACGCCGTTCAGACCTACAAGGCCAATTTCCCCGACAACCACGAGATTGCCGGGGATATTACGGAGGTCACGGCGGATGACGTGCCCGACCACGACGTTCTTCTGGCGGGATTTCCGTGCCAGCCGTTCAGCCTCGCCGGCGTCTCCAAGAAGAACTCCCTCGGGCGCGAACACGGCTTCCGGGACGCGACCCAGGGCACACTGTTCTTCGATGTTGCCCGCATGATCGATGCCAGGCGTCCCAAGGCATTTCTGCTGGAGAACGTGAAAAATCTGATGTCGCATGATCGGGGACGGACCTTTGAAGTGATCTGCCGGACCCTTCGGGATGAACTCGGCTACAGGATTCACTGTGAGGTGATCAATGCGATCCACTGGGTGCCGCAGCACCGTCAGCGTATCGTGATTGTCGGTTTCAGGGAGCAGGTGCCGTTCACCTGGAAAGATCTCTGGAAGCCGGAAAACGGTCCGAAATTGGGAAGCATTCTACACGATCCGGGCGAGGAACCGGAGGCGCCCTACACCGAAACCAGAAGAGGAAAAACCGTGGTTTCGGACCGCTACACGCTAACCGATCACCTCTGGTCCTATCTCCAGAACTATGCGAAGAAGCATGCCGCCAGGGGCAACGGCTTCGGATGTTCGGTGGTCGGCCCGGATGACACGACAAGAACCCTTTCGGCGCGCTATTTCAAGGACGGCTCGGAGATTCTGGTCTCACAGGGTCCGAAAAAGAACCCCCGGCGCCTGACACCGCGCGAGTGCGCCCGCCTCATGGGTTTCGATGGCCCCGGAGGTTCCCCGATGAAGATCCCGGTATCCGACACGCAGGCCTATAAGCAGTTCGGCAATTCGGTGGCGGTGCCGGTCTTCCGGGAAGTGGCCAGAATCGTGACTCCACATCTCCGCGGCATTACGGAGGCTTCGGCGGACCGCCCGTCCGGTCTGGAACCCTTCGTGTTCCAGCCGGAGCTGATCGCGGTTTGATTCAGAAAAAAGCAGTTGATCCTCCAGTGAAATCAGATGCCCTCTTCAAATCCCACAGTTTGAGTGAGAGGGGCTGTGGGTTCTTGATTTCACGAGGCCTGGATGGTGGCCCCACCCAAGCCGGCTGAAGCTGGCGCTCCGTTCGGGATTCATCCCTGGGATTCCGGCAGGGCCACGATCGCGGCGAGGCGTTCCTCCAGGCTCCGCAGCGTTTCCGGATCGGTGATCTTCCGCCCGTCCGCGGTGGTGATGTAAAGCGTGTCCATGGCGACGCCTTTCTCGGTGCAAATGCGGGCGTGGGAGGTATTCAGCCCATGCTCGTTGACGACGTGGAAAAGATCATGCAACAGGCCGATCCGGTCGAGCGCTTGAATCTCGACGGTGGTGCACGTGGGGTTGAGGTCGTTGCTCACGTAGGCGCGGACCGGAACGGTGATGCCGTTGTTGGTCCGGGGTTTGAGAAAGTTCGTGCGGCGGCGGAGGAATTTCTCCGGTTCGTATTGTTTTGAAACCAGCACGGCCTCGAACGAATCGAGAAATCTCCGGCGCATGGAGGCATCGGAGACGGGCTCGAAATTGGTGGTGCAGACGCGGAAGATGTTCAGGACGATGCCGTCCTTGCGGGTGAACAAGTCGGCGGAAAGGATGTTGATCTGCTCGGCGGCGAGGGCGCAGCAGATTTTCTCCAGGTGCAGGGGGCGGTCCCGGGTGGCGAGCACCATCTCGGTGTAGCCTTTTTCGGCGTGATCGATCCATTTCACGCAGAAGGCGAACGGATCGTTCTTCTCCTCCTCGCGCTGGAGGAAATGCCGGACGGTGCGGACCTGCGTGACGATGTGGGCGGCCTGGCGGAAATGAAAGGCGGAGGCCGGCATTTTCTCGAAGTGCCGCTTCACGTCCGGGTGATAGTCGTCACGCATCAGGCGGAGGACCTCCTCGCGGAGGGCCAGCCGGTCGGCGTCGAGCTTGCGGGAGTATTTCTCGCGTCCGTTGTCGAGGAACGTGCGTGTCGCCGAATAAAGCTGGAGCATCAGGGTTTCCTTCCACGTGCTCCACGAGTCGGGGGAGGTCGCATTGGAATCGGCGAAGGTGAACAGAAGCAGCGCGTCCAGGCGGGCGCGGGTTTTCACGATCGCGGCGAACTCGGCGATGACATCCGGGTCCTCAAGATTCCGGGTCGTGGCGGTGCGCCAGAGCACGAGGTGATTGTCCACGAGATACATGATGAGCGAGCGGCGCTCCCCTTCGATCTGGAGACGTTTGCACAAGCGCGCGGCGAGCATGGCGGAGCCGTCGATGTGCTCGCGGACGTTTTCCGCCCGCCCGGTATCGTGGAGCAACACGGCGAGATACAGGGCGTAAGGATCCTCGATCTCGTGAAAAAGGCGGCGGTACAAGGCGCGTTTCGGATCGTGGTCGTCCACCAGCAGGTCCAGTTGTTCGACGCAGCGGAGCGTGTGCTCGTCCGCCGTGTAGCGGTGGAAAAACTCGTGCTGGACGAGGCAGTCGAGCGCGCCGAACTCCGGCAGATAGCGCCCGAGCACGCCGATCCGGTGCATCTGGCGCAGCGTCCGGAACACATCCCCTTTCCGCTCCAGAATCGCCTGGAACGTCTCTCGGTTCGCTTTTGAATAGCGGAACGGCCGGTCGATCATTTCCCAATGCGCCGCCACCAGGCGCCGCATCGGCGGGCTGAGCCGCAGATTCCGCAACTGGGTGTGCTGGAAAAGCCGCATCACCCTGTGGGGATCGTCTTTGAAAATCCCGGGATTCTCCGGATAGATCCGCCCCTCGCGGGCGATGAAACCGTCGAACTCCTCGCGCTTCTTTTTCCGGAAAGTGAGGAACGAGCGGATCTTCGTCTCCCCCCGGTGTTCCCCCTCGATCTGGAAGGTCTCCATCAGCGAAGTGGTGTGCTGATAGAGATAGCGGGTGTGCCGGTAGTAATCCCGCATGAACGCCTCCGTCCGGCGCAGGATGCCGCGCTGCGGGTAGTTGAAGGAGGTTGCCACCACCCCCTGGAGCCGGAGGGTGAGCTGGTCGGTGGCCTTCTTGTTGTAATAGTGAAGCTCGTTGCGGACGCGGTGGAGAAAGTCGTACGCGGCGTTGATCTCGCGCAGCGTGTTGGCGGTGATGATGCGGTCCTCCACAAGGGAATTGAGATCCGCCGTGCCGTGCTTCACCCGCGCCACCCAGAGGATGTTGTGGTAATCGCGCATCCCGCCGCAGCTTTCCTTCACGTTCGGCTCCTGCAGGAAAACCGTGTGGGAATATTTCTTGTGGCGGGTCCGGAGATCCTGGCGGCGCAGCTCGAAAAACCCCTCCTGCCCCTTGTCGATGCACTCCTTCGCGAACTTCGATTCAAACTGCTCGAACAATTCCTGGTCGCCCGCGATCAGGCGGGCGTCCATGAGGGAGGTCTTGTTTTCCTGGTCCGCCTTCGCCTGCTCCACGCACTCCGCGGCGGAACGGCAGGCATGCCCCACCTTGAACCCCACATCCCAGAGAAGATAGAGCACGTCCTGCACGAGTTCCTGGAGCGGCTTCGGGAGCTTGGTGGAAGCCCGCGGCAGCAGGAAAAGCAGATCGATGTCCGACCGCGGATTCAGCGTGGACCGGCCGTATCCCCCAGTGGCGACCAGCGCGATGGACGGCACGTTCCCCTGCCGCGAATGGAGCACGGCCTTGAAGATCGAGCGCAGCACCGTGTCGATCAGCCCCGCGCGGGCGCGGGCGATTTCCAACCCTCCGGCCCCGGCGCGGTGGCGCATCTGGATGCGGTGCTCCTCGATCTTGAGAAAGCGTTTGTAGAGAGAAATGCGTTCGGCCGGGGAAAGCTGGCCCTGCTCGCCCGGTTCGAGCGCTTTGATGGCGTGGGCACGGAGGGTTTTGAGATGGGTGGGCATGCAAATGGAAACGAAAGGTGCCGTCTTTTCCGCGGCAAGGTCAAGTGGCTGCGCCCATGCGGCTTCCCACGCGGGCGTAGAGTTCAAGGCACTTCGACGAACAATCGGCGAGATCTTTTTCCAACCGGACGGCGCCGGGCTCGAAAATCGTGATCGTGGAAGATCCTCCGAAGGCAAAGTAGCCCTTCTCATCGCCCTTTTCCACCCTTTTGGCCGGCTGGAACGTCTGCCGGATCGTGCCGACACAGGTTGCACCGATCTCCAGCAGAAGAACGGTTCCGAAACGCTCCGTCTCCAGTTTCGTGACCGTCCTTTTGTTCGTCCAGAGATAGGCGAGGCGTTTGCGCAGAGCGATCGGGGAAACCGAAAACAACGGGCCTTCGATCCCCCGCACATCTCCCGGAACTCCCGCCGCCGGAAAGTGAAAACGATGGTAGTCCACCGGACATAGTCTCGAAAGCACGAGCGCCCCGTGCTCATAACGCGCCGCCAGATCGCCGTCTCCGAGGAGTTCCGGCAGATCGAATTTCTGCCCTTTTACAAACACCCCTGAAATCTCCGAAGCGCGCTCGAAACCCAGATGCCTGCCATCCGCGGGAAAAACCACCGAGGACTCATCCGCATCCACCGGACGGGCCTCCGGTTTCAGCTTGCGATAGAAAAACTCGTTAAAGCTGCGGTATTGGCCGGGCTCCTCCGCAAACTCCGCCACATCCAGACCATAGCGCCCGATGAACGGCGCGATGCGCTCCCTCGACTCCGGCGCGCTCATCCTCCTGCCATACCACGCGGAGAAAAACGGGCGCTTCACGAACACCTCCAGCGAAAGCGCGCCCAGCGCGTTTCCATAGGACCACCGCAGGAACTTCTCGCCATACACCTGCTCGGTCTCGGTCTGTCCGGTGTGGCGGTTGAAGAAGCGGATCGGTTCCATCCGCCGCTTGTAAACTCCCCCGCGCCGCGCCGCAAGACATGCAAATCCCGCCACGGAAGATCCTCTCTCTCCTTTTCAACAAAGTAAGCGTGTCGCGAAGCACCGTTCGGTTTTCCTTGCCGGATCGGAGAGTCAGGCCGCTTTCCGGGCCGGCTTTTCCTGGCGGGCGCGCAGCCAGTTTGCCGGGGTAAGGGTGGCCGCTTCGCTGGTCAAGGGCACGGAAGCCCGACTGGCGACATGGATCTCGACCCCACCGGGAAACCGAAGCCGCAGTCCGTCGTCATGGGCTGAAGGCATTGGCGCTTCAATCTGAACCAGAGTCAAACCGTCTGGAACCGGCAAGCCGGAAGCAGCGCCGGAACGCTTCCGCCTCTGGAGCCAGGCGGCGAAGGTCTGATATTTGACGCCATGGAGGGCGGCGAACTTGGGGCCGCTCAGGCCACTGGAATCATAGGCATTGAGCAGGGCTTCCCTCTGCCCGGATGTATAGCGGAGCCGACCGCGCCGGTCGGGCCTCACCAAAGAGTCGTGCGTAGCGTTCATACCTCGCCATGCTATGAACGCTATGCTATGCAGCGGCCAGAGAGACCGCATGGCGGCTCAGACCACGCTTACCCTTCCATCATTCACCTGGCTTCGTCTCCGGCCCCGTCCTCCTCCGCCCTCTTTCGCAGGGTTTCCTCCACCAAACCCCTCAAGGAAGGATACTCCACGCTTCTTTGATCCATCAAAGCTCCCGAAGCCATGACCCGCTCGAACCACTCCGTTCTGGCATGAGGATTGGACAAAATGGCGGATAATTCATCTCCGCCCGTTCTTATATAATATCCCTCAAGCAATTCCATATTCCTTTCAAACCTCTGCTCGAGAATGTGAAGATCAAATGACGGATGGGTGACAAGCACCAATCTCATCTGTTCATTCTTGGCATAAAGATCCATGATGACCGATGTATCATACTCAATTTCCGGATCACTCAACGAGGATATGTATGCGGACATTTTTCCACTTTCTCCGTAAGGTTTGAACCATTCTTCCCTCACGACAATGCCGGGATCCTTTCTGATCATCTCATAAAGTTTCCGGCGCTCCGTTTCAAAAATCCGGTCCAAATCCGCGGATTCCTCTCTTTTGATTTCTCCTCGAGGGTTCAAAAACTTGTAACCGGCGCACCCGCCCGGAAGCGCCAGCATGATCACGATCGCCATTGAAAGAGCCATGGAGAGCGGAGCGTTCCTGCTGAATTCCGCCAATCCCATGGAGAAAACGCAAAACATGATGCCGCCTCCGACAATTCCGTATCCAATATATGCCAGAGGCTCCAGAGACCAACTACTGGCAGGCATGCCACCAACACCCGCCCCGATCGCCGCCAGCCAGCCGCTCGCAAGGGCCGTGATCCCCAAAAAAATCACAAACATGAATGCAATTCCGGCGATTTTCCAATTCATGGCCTCAGAATGTTATTGCCCGGAAGGATGTTCCGCTTCGGATCGAATTCCACATTCCGGTCGTTCGGAATAGGGTTGAAATAAACCTCTTTCATGGAACAACTAGCCTCCAAAATAGTGGGGTGAAAAACCTTCCGGGTTTTTCCGGCGATCAATCTGATGGGGCCGTAGATCTTTCCATAATTTGAAGAGATGATTTTTCCGGAGTCGTCTGTTTGAGTCCGAACGCGAAAATAGCATGCTTTCTTTTCGAGGCTGGCGATGTAAGACCAATTCTGATCAGGAACCAGAAATTTCCCCAAAACAGAGCGCCGTTCCATCAGATTTTGATAACCATTTTCAGGCGCCAGGTGATCACTGACCAATGCCGATCCCCTGGCCCCATCTTTCGGCTGAACTTCAAATTCAAAAAAACCATCCAACGGATTGGAGAAGCGGATGGTTATTCGGAAGTCAACGTCTTCGCCCTCATCTGGTCCGTTATCGATTCTCTCTCCTTCCAGTTTTGCCAAAATATCAGGATGCTTGCCGTTTCCGTGTGGAGGCAACAATTCACCAATTTCGAGATCGAACGCGTATTCCACGCCAATCTCGCGAAGAGGAAAACCCGTGCTTGAATGGACAACCATCGGAATTGGATTTCTGACGGGTTTGAGTACGGCTTGTATTTCACCTTTCCGACTTTTTCCTTCAAATCCATCCGGATACTCCCAAGTGACTTTTTCCATTGTGGAATAGTAGCCATCCTGATAGAAATTCACATTGCCACTCGCTCCCGTCGCCGACTTGAAATTCAGCACCGCGATTCCTGTTTCATCGGTCAGAACCGGATCGGTTATCAAGGGTTTTGCCGCCGGAATCGGAGCGCCGCGGATGATCTCCAACTTCCCCGTGGTCACCTGGATTCCATTTAGCGGTTTTCCTTTTTCATCAACGGCCTTGGCTCGAAGCTCGTAGTTTTTTTCTTCAACTTGCTGACAACTGGCGAGATGAATAAAAAACAACGGGATAAAACAGTATTTTGCAATTTTCATGGCAGCATGCGTCCGCTACGGTCTCTGGACGTTACCCTTGGGATTCAGGTTGCGTTTTGGATCGAATTCGACATTTCGGTCATTCGGAGCAGGATTGAGGTAGGTGGAAATCCACTTGAGTGATGCATAGTTTCCTCTGACGGAAAAATTTCCTCCCGCAAAATCAAAGTCGCCGTAGATTTTTCCATAGTATGCGCTTTCTATATTGCCATTGGCATCCAGTCTTGTTCTGATCCTGAAATAGAAATTTCGATGGTGATTGCTATCTTTTGTTTTTCTCGCATCGGATGGAATTTTTTTGGAGGTTCGCTCGATTCGATCGACATATCCCGTTTCCGGAGCTTCGTAACCAGAAATAAGCTCGCTTCCCTCCATGTGGGGTTCCGTCATGCTCAACCGTTGAGGAGTGAGAAACTCCACGAGTCCATCGTGCGGGTTCGGGAAATGAATTTCCAGTTTTAGATCGTTCGATTCCATATCTCTGTATTCGCCAGTTACCTTGAATAGGAAATCGGTATGTTCTCCCACACCCAAAGGAGGCAAGGGAGATTTTTTCACAAGATCATAACCGTAGGAAACATTGAGTTCGGGAATCCATATTCTTTCCGTTTGCCGTGTAGCATACATCGGAATCGGATTTTTGACGGGTTTGATTACGGCTTGTATTTCACCTTTTCTTCTTTTCCCTTCAAACCCATCCGGATACGCCCAGGTGACCTTTTCCATTGTGGAATAATAGCCATCCTGATAGAAATTCACATTGCCGCTCGCTCCCGTCGCTGACTTGAAACTCAGTACCGCCATTCCTTTCTCATCTGTCAGAACCGGGTCGGTTATCAAGGGTTTTGCCGCCGGGATCGGAGCACTTCGGATGATCTCCAACTTCCCCGTGGTCACTTGGATTCCGTTTAGAGGTTTTCCTTCTTCATCAACGGCCTTGGCTCGAAGTTCGTAATCCTTTTCTTCAACCTGCTGGCACGAAGCAATGCTCATCAATGCTCCAAAAACTAGCGCTGTTTGTATTTTTTTCATATTCAATCGTTTTGATTTAAAACTCCAATTTCAATAAATTTATCAAACACAAGATAATTGTGTGAATATGCTTTCACTCGAATGTCACTGTGCAGCCAAGGTCGGGAATTCAAATTGCTTGGAGGGGCACTGTTTTCATTTTCATTCGATATCGGCCATTGATTGGGATCGGTCTTCATTTCATCATTCATATTAAAATTTACAATCTGCTCGTTGTCTTCGAGCTCTTGTAAGGCATTCCTCCCCGCGGCGAATGTGGTGCATGGGATGATTGTGGCGATGAGGGCGTTGTGGTGGTCGCGGGCATAGTTGGAGCCGGGGCTCCCGTCGCCGGTATGGGCTTCCAGCAACGTTTCATGGACGGATTTGTCGAAAAACGGATTCTGCGACAGATGGAAGAGAAACGCGCTGTCCAATGGAGACGGCAATTGCGACGGAAGCTTCATGACGTTGTAGTGGTTGTCATAGTGGATCACAGGGTCGTAGGGGGGCTCCATGTTGAAACCCCAGCCTCCGTTGTTGCTGGTGTGGATGAATCCCGAAAGCCCATGCCCTTTGCGCTTTTCCTGCACCGCCCAGGTCCGGTTGGACTTGAGCCATAGCTCGCCGAGGACATTGTTGCCTTCGGGCGTGTCGAGCGTGGCATTGTTGAGCACGTCCTCCCCGGAGGAGTAGAAGTTGTAAACATTGGTGAGTCCGCCATTTTCGATCACGCCACGCAGGCGGTTGCGCCAGGTGAGCTTGCCGCGCCAGTCGGAGACGGGCCATGCGGCGGGAGGAAGCAGCTTGTGCCACTCGCTGGCGCGGAGTTTCTTCGGATAGCCGCGCCAGGCGATGTTTTCCATCAGGCCGTCCTGAGTGCTGTCCTCCGCTTCCGTGGCGTCGTAGGCCTCCTTTGCGGCGGCGGAGTTGAGCATGATGTAGTTTTTCGGCCGGGCGCCCCAATCGTGCATGGCGCTGCCGACGACGATGTTGCCCATGCTGTGGGCGGCGACGGTTTTTTCGCCGGGGATGAGATCGAGGAATTGCCGGAAGGACTTCGCGGTGCCGAAGGCGTGGCCGAGGTTGACCTGGTAGTCGGGGGAGATTTTTTCCGTCAGCGGATGTAGCGGATGGGGGATCTGACTCTGGTTGCCCCGCCATGCGAAGGCGCTGAAGCGGGCGTTGCTGCCGCTCCAGAACATGCGTTTGAACATTTCCCCGCCCCAGCCTCTGGATTGATCGCCGCTCACGTTGTATCCATGCACGAAAACGAAGTGTTTGTCATTGCGATCTTCGTCCGGCCAGTTGGGCGGGTCGCCGGGAATATCGCCCGATGTGAGGTTCGCGGCCATGGGCATGACATATTTCCAGCGGAACATGTCCTCCACACTGGAGATTACAACGGGGAAGGGAATTCTGAGAATCCGTTCGCCGTCGTCTTTCTTGCGGATCTCGAGCATGAGCGGGTGGGTGGTGCGGTTTTTTCCTTCGAGCAGCAGCAGGCCTTTGCCCACGCGCGCGGCGGCGAGCATGGCTTCGGAGAGTTTCTGCCCTCCCTGGGTGAGGGGATCTTCCCGGACGGGGTGGACGGTGCGCCCGGCGAGCTGCCGCGCGGTGGGGATGTGCCGCAGCCAGCCATCGGTGGAGTGCATGGTCCCGGGCTCGGCAACGGGATTGGCTTCCGGCCATTCCACGTAGCCCAGGCCGGAGTGATCCCACAACGCGGGAACATTGTCGGGGTATTTCTGGCTGAGGTAGTAGTCATGCTCATAGAAAACATTGAGAAGATTGCGGATTTCGAGCTTCAGGGGAAAGAAATCGACGAGATCCCGGATGCCGTTCACCGAGCTGTCCGCCAGATTGACGTTGAGAAATGGAAGGGAGTAGTAGTCGTTGCCTTCGGTTTCCCCGGAGTCGTTGTCGTCGTTGCGCCAGAAGCGCCAGGGATTGTCTTCATTGATCCGGCAATGGTCCTCCATGTCGATTTTCCCGTCGCGGTTGAAATCGGGAATCATATCGGCGGAGATGAGATAGGAGAAGATCTGCTCGCCGGGCGTGGTGAATTCGGGTGTCGAGTCCACGGGATTGGAGAATCGTTCCCCGACCGGGATGACGGCGTCGATGGGTTCCACGAGGGCTTCCTCGAGCATCACCCCGTCAAGGCTCCGCAGGGTGATCCGCAGCAGCCTCATTCTCGTCTCTTTGGAAACCGGGGTTTTGGATTCCAACCAGGCGCGGACATGGTTGAGGCTGCCTCCTCCCACGTTAGGGTAGTGTGCGCTCATGGGGTTCCACAAATGAGGCAATGAGTGAGGCCATAAGCCGACGGGTGGTTCCTCGGGAAAGGGGCAGTCGTCCTCCAGCGTGGCGGAGTAGGTCCCCAAAGGAACGTTGTTGTGCTGGAGATTGTGCACCGTCGTGTTGCCGTCCCATTGGCTGTGCGATTGAAGATACAACAGGGCGCCGTGGTGCAGGCTGCGGCTTACCGTGCGCCAACTGAGGGAGGATTGATCGGAAAGCGGGTCCGTATTCGCGACCATCTCGTCACCATCTCCGACACCATCCCCGTCACTGTCATAACTCATTGGGTTTGTGCCGAGAAGGTATTCGGTGGCATCATCCAGACCGTCAAAATCACTGTCGGCCAGGGTGGGGTCCGTTCCGAGAAGATGCTCTTCGGCATCAGTCAGGGAGTCTCCGTCGGAGTCGACGTCTTCGACCCGCGGCCTCCAGAACAGACTGGTTGCCAGCGTGTTATCCTCGTAATGGGGCAGGAGGACCATGCCGGGTTCGGTTCCATTGCTGATGAAGGGGTCTCCGTAGGGCTCCCAGCTTCCCGGGGAAAGGTCTTCGGAGAACAGCATGGTGTAGCGCTTTCCGGCAACGTGCGGCCACAGGACCTCGAAGGCCTCGGGGCTGAGAAGCTGGGGCTCCTCTTCCAACGGATCGGTGATCCAGACGGCGGGGACGTGGCGGACGTTCAGGCGGAGGGCTCCGTGGGGGGAGGCTCCATCGAAGGGCGACGTGCCCATAATGGCTTCCTCGAGGTTGCTGAATTCGTCGTTGTCTTCGTTTCCCCCGGGAAGAATATTCGGGGGGAAGAGCTGGCCATTGTTCCAGTGTTTTTCCCATAAGTCACTCATACCGTTGTTGTTGGTATCGATCTGAGCGACACAGGGAAGGACGGTGAGGAAGGAGAGGAGGAGAATGCGAACATCGAACATGGAACGCCCAACATCGAACATTGAAGTGAAGAAGGATTTCATCGGGCGCCTCCTTTTCCGTCGGGAGTGATCCTCCAGTAGTTGAGGGTGAGATTGCGCGCCTGGGGCGGATTGGCCTTGAGAAGTTCCCTGCGCTCACGGGCTTCGGCTTCCCGCGTGATGCGGGCGGCTTGCAGGGTTTCCCGGTTGGTCTCCAGGTGCTCGTGGATGGATTGGATGGACTCCAGAACTTCCTTGACCGGGGAGCCGGAAGTGATCAGGAAGGCGGGGCCGCCTTCGGGGAATTCGGGAATCTCCGGGCGCTGGTAGATGCGTCCGCCGCGATTCGCGAAATTTTCCATTCGATCCATGTCGATGGATCCGGCGATCAGAAGAAGGAAAATTTCGTGCTCCGGACCCGGGACCGCCCCGATCGTGTGGGAGAGAAGCCCGAAATCTTTCGACGACCAGAATTCGACGGGCCCGCGGGTGGCGTCGCCGGGAATGCGGACGTAGGTGCGGGGCGGGGTATCCGCGGCCTGGTAGATGGTGGCGCTCAGAGAGAGGAGATGCCGGCGGGGGAATTGGTTGCGGAAGGCTTCGGCCCGCTCGCCCAGGAGGGAGTCATGTTGCGGGTGGGCCTGCGGCTGGGGCGGCGGGGGGAGCGGGATCGGCTGAAGTTCCTGGATTGTTACATTTCTTCCGCCCTGGTGGATGGTTCTGGATTGGATGATTTCCCCGGGGAGGACGTTCCAGACGGGTCTGGGAGCTTCGGCGCGGAGGGCGGGTGGAATGCATCCCGCGGCGAGGGCGAGGAGGAGGCTTGGTTTCATGGATTGTTGGTTATGTGAGTTATTGGTTGTTGGGGAAGAAGGTTGGGGTTGACGGGAAGGCGGAGAAACAGATTGGGGAAAATTGGGACGATGCTCCGGCGGAAACACCGGCTGCCGGGCTTGTTTTGGAGTTATACAAAACAAGGGCGCGAACTTGATCGCGCCCCGTCAACAGGCACCAGCAAGCGCCTCCTCAAAAAGACGCGCCAAGCCGCGCCGATTCGGCGCGACAGCTCTGTCTTTTTGAGGGCCATTGGAGGAACTTGCTGGTTTCGTTGACGGCCCAGTAGCTTGCGTTGGTCGCAAAAGCTGATGTGTGATCAGAAAATCTTTATGTCATTGGCAAAGGAAGGAGGTTCGCGGTTGGGAACCTCACGGCAAGGGCTGAGGAATCCGGGAGGGTTTGTCGAGAGGCTTTTTCCAAAAAAGCACGGCTCGAGGCTCCCTCCCGGCGACCACTTGAAGTGGACCTCCCGTTGAGATGAAATGTTTTCCAAAATGAGTGCCGGAACCCGGCCGGAACAAGTGTCCCCGCCGGTCCGAGGCCGGTGCTTGACGCGGAAGGCCCGCCCCGCTGTCATCCCCGGCCGCCTTCGGGCGTCGCAACCAATGGACTATCAAGCGAAAATCGCCCGCAACGTCGCCTCGATCCCCCGTTCGGGAATCCGCGACTTTTTCGAGCTGGTGCAGGGGCGGGACGATGTGATCTCGCTCGGCGTCGGGGAACCGGATTTCGTCACGCCGTGGCACATCCGGGAGGCCGCGATCTACTCGCTGGAGAAAGGACAGACGACCTACACCTCGAACCTCGGCCTTTTGTCGCTGCGGAAGGCGATCGCCCGCTATGTGGAGGGTTTCTTCGGCGTATCCTATGATCCGGCCCGCGAGGTGCTCGTCACCGTGGGCGTTTCGGAAGCGATCGACATCGCCCTGCGGGCCTTGCTAAATCCCGGGGACGAGGTGGTTTTCCACGAGCCGTGCTACGTCTCCTACAGCCCGAGCATCGTGATGGCCCATGGCGTTCCGGTGGCGGTGGAGACGAGCAAGGAGGAGGAGTTTTCCCTCAAGCCGGAGAAGCTGGCGGCGGTGCTCACCCCCCGCACCAGGGTGGTTTTCCTCAACTTCCCCACGAATCCGACCGGAGCCGTGGCTTCAAAAGAAGACCTCGAAGGCATTGCGAAGCTGGCCGTCGAACACGATCTCATCGTCCTGACGGATGAGATCTACAGCGAACTGCGGTACGACGGCAGCCCTCCGGTTTCGATCGCATCGCTGCCCGGAATGCAGGAGCGGACGATCCTCTTGCACGGGTTTTCCAAGGCTTTCGCGATGACGGGATTCCGCCTCGGCTATGCCTGCGCTCCGCAGCCGATCATCGAGGCGATGATGAAAATCCACCAGTATTCCATGCTCTGCGCGCCGATCATGAGCCAGAACGCGGCCATCGAGGCGCTGGAAAACGGCACTCCGGCGATGATCGAAATGCGGAACAGCTACCACCAGCGCCGCGATTTCCTTGTGAGGCGGTTGAATGAAATCGGCCTCGATTGCCACACTCCGGGAGGAGCGTTTTACGTGTTTCCGGACATCCGCAGCACGGGATTGGGCAGCAAGGAATTCGCGATGAAGCTGCTGGAGGAGGAAAACGTCGCCTGCGTGCCCGGCGGGGCGTTCGGTGCGTCGGGCGAAGGATTTTTGCGCTGCTGCTATGCCACCGCTTTCGACGACATCCGCACGGCGATGAACCGGATGGAGAAATTCGTCGGTAGAATCTGACGATCATGCCATCCCAAGACCGCCTGGAAGACCCGGAGCGCCTGACGAGGGCGCACGTGGTTCCCTTCGCGGTGTTCATGGTTTTCCTGCTCGTTCTGCAGGCCGCCGGGTATTTGATCGAATGGAAACATCCGGACGCCCCGTGGTGGCGGAGGGATCCGGCGCAGTTCATTTACCCCATCCAGTCGCTCGTCGTTCTGGGTTTCCTGATCCACTACTGGCGGTTCTTCCGGTTCGACTGGTCGTGGAAATGGAGTCTGGTGGGTGTCGTTTTCGGCGCGGTGGGCATTGGTTTCTGGCTGTTGCCGTCGGCGCTTTACGACTGGATGGACCTCACGGAAAAGCCCGGTGGAATCCTCGGCTTTCTGGGTGTTCAGGATCGCCGGGATGGATTCGATCCGGGCATTTTCGAGAATCCGGCGGCGTATTGGGCTTCGTTGGTCATGCGTTTTTTCCGCGCGGCGATCATTGTGGCGCTGGTCGAGGAAATTTTCTGGCGTGGCTTCGTGATGCGCTTCGTGATGGATTGGGAGGGGGATTACTGGAAACAGCCCTTCGGGCGCGCCCATTGGCGTTCCTACGCCATTGTCACCGGGCTGTTCATCGCGGTTCATGCGGCTCCCGACCGCCCCGCCGCGTTCCTCTACGGCAGCCTGACTTATCTCCTGTGCGTATGGAGCAAGAACCTCGGAGCCTGCGTGGTCATGCACGCCGTGGCGAATTTCCTGATGGGGCTCTACATCATGAGCTGCGGGAAATACGGTTTGTGGTGAGAGGAAGATGAAAACCACGGAAAGCACGGAATTTCAATCCATTGGCCAAATCGAGGCGTTCACTCAAAAAGGGAACGGACGCTCATCGGAAATCCTATATTTTCCGTGTGTTCCGTGCCTTTTGGCTCGGGATTGGATTGGGTGCTCGCCCATGTCCGCTTCGCTCCCATTGTGGTTCCCTGTCTTCCTGTTTACAGCGTTTTGTGAAATCCAGTGGCCGCATATCGGGGACACCAGCGGCTCGGTCACGAGTCAAGGAGCGGTGGGCGTCCCGCCCACTTGAGCAGGAATGTGGGCGGGACGCCCACGCTCCTTGAATTCCTACACCTCGAAACGTGATCGCACAAAAAACGGCCACGACTTTTCATAAAATGCTGTAAGATCATTGAATCGCGGCTTCGCGCCTGCCTGCCTGGACGATGTTCAGCGCGTGATTCGCAACGGCTTCCAGATGGTTGTTCAGGTCAATGAACATCATTTCGAGCTGAACGAGCCCTCCCTCCTGCATTCTCCGGGCGGCGCTCTTGTTGTTTGTTTTCCTCAGCTTGTCCACGCGGTCCTCGATTTCATTGGCCCTCTCGAAAACGGAGCCTTCCACCCCGGTCAGGGAGTTGCAGGCGATGTCGAGAATCGCACGGACCTGCATGGAAATGGCTTCGAGTTCCCGCTGGTGGGCCGGGGTGAACTCGCGGTTTTTTTCATACTTCCGTTGGACGATTTTCACCAGCCGGTAGATCCGATCAGTGGCTTCCTCGAACTCCGACACGATCCTCAGCATCGAGGTGATGCCCGCGGCGCTTTTCGAGTCGGTCTGGTGCATGGAGCATTGGATCAGATAGGAGGTGATGTCGTGCAGCAGCTCGTCGCAGGCTGCTTCCATCTGTTTCAACCCGCTCATCCGGGACGCCGGGTTTTCCTGGGGTTTGCTGAGAATGTCGATCAACCCATCGAACATGTCGGATGTCAGTTTGGCCATTTTCCGGGCGGCGTTTTCCGCTTCGGCGAGGCTGAGTTCCCCGATATCGACCATCGAACCGGTGGGGTATTGCAAGCGGTCCGCTTCCGAGCCTTTTTTGTCCTTCACCCACCATTCCACGATTTTGGCGATCTGTGGGACGAACCACACGAGGATGCAGATGTTCGCCAGATTGTAGGACGTGTGGAACAGCGCCGTTGCGAACGCGATCTCGGATTGCGCGAGCCCGGTCTCCGGCGTGCGGAGCCACGACGGGAGATGGGAAACCGCGGACCAGAGCAGGGCGGTAAACCCGTAGAAGACGGCGAGACACCAGCAAACCCCCAGAACATTGAAGACAAAATGAGCGCGCGCGGCCCGTTTCGCGTTGGTGTTCGATCCGAGGGCGGCGACCCATGCCGTCAGGGTTGTCCCGATGTTCTCCCCGAGGACAATGGCCGCGGAATTGAGAAAAACCCCGTAGGGATCGGCCTGAATGTCGCCCAGCCAGCCGTTCAGGGCACAGGTGATGGTGATCGCCATCGCCGCCGAAGAGGACTGGACGACCAGTGTCAGCACCAGCCCGAGGAAGAGGAAGAGAATGACACTCAAAAAGCCGTGTCCGGACGCCGAATTGATCGTGTTGATGAGAAATCCGGCCATTTCCGGATCGGTGTCGATCATCGTCCGGAGATCGGGAACGGAGTCCTTCAGGAGGCCCAGTCCGAAGAACAAAAGGCCCAGCCCGATGCACATTTCCCCCCAGCTCTTTCCCTTGGCCTTGCCGATGAAAAAGCAGGGCATGCCGATGCCAATCAGGGGCAGAGCCACGCTCGCAACGTCAAATTTTCCGATGAGAGCGACGAACCACGCGGTCGTGGTGGTGCCGAGATTCGCCCCCATGATCAATCCGATCGACTGCTTCAGGGTCAGAAGACCGGCGTTGACAAAAGACACCACGAGAACCGTCGTCGCGGTGGAGGATTGGATCAGTATCGTGGTGACACATCCCGTCACGATTCCTTTCACCCGGTTGCTGGTCATTCCGGCCAGGGCGGCGCGCATTCTTTCGCCGGCCACCTTCTGAACCCCCTGGGACATGATCTTCATCCCATAAAGGAAAATCCCGATTGCACCGAGGATCTGCAGCAACGACCAGAGGACGGACCAAGTGGTGGGGAGGACAGCGAGCATTTTGTGTGACGAAATCGTCACAATCCCGGCGATACGGCCAGAAAAAACAAGCGCCCTGCAAATTCAGGGCGGCCATCGGACATGCGATCCGGGTGAGAGTTTTCACCATGCAACCAAAGGGAAGCAACCGGCCTCCAGCTCATTGGAAATCAAAATGGTGGGTAGAGCTGGATTCGAACCAGCGTAGGCGTAAGCCAGCAGATTTACAGTCTGCCCCCTTTAGCCACTCGGGCATCTACCCTTTCCCCCTTGCGGGCGGGGCGGAGGTATGGATATGGCGCTGCAATTTGACAAGGGAAAATATTTCGAGCGGGGCGATTCCCTTGCAGGAAGCCCGGCAAGCGCTTCCTGCTCCTTTTTCAGAGCCGGTTTCTACCTGACCGCGAGCAGGGATTCATCCCAGTCCTTCCACACGGGATCGAGGCTTTGCGCGCGCAACATGGCGGCCACTTCCGACGGGCTGCGGGTGTCGTGGATTTGGAATTGTTCGGTCGCCTTCTCACAGCCGGATTTTTGTGAAAGCTCCACGCGGCGTCCTTTTACCGTCAGATGGAGATCCTCGCTTCCGGCTCCGGTGTAGCCCCCCGGCTCGGTGCGCGCCCCGGCGGACATGTGGGTGACACCGAGGGAGGCGATCGAATCGCGCAATGGCGCGGGCTCACGCGTCGAAACCACGATCCCGACCTGTGGAAACGTGATGCGGAAAGCGGCGATGAGGCGGACCAATTCCTTGTCCGGAAGATACCGGGCCGGGTCCGGTTCATATTGATAATTCCCCGCGTAGGGGCGCATGCGGGGAAACGCGACGGTGAACTGGGCCTTCCAGCAATGTTTGTACAAATGCTCCAGATGGGCGCAGAGGGCCATCGCCTCGTATTTCCAATCGGCCAAACCGAAAAGCGCGCCGATTCCGATGCGGCGGAAACCACCCGCGTAGGCACGCTCCGGGCAATCCAGCCGCCAATCGAATTTCTTCTTGGGACCGGCGGTGTGAAGCGTCTGATAGACCGCCCGGTCGTACGTTTCCTGATAGACCACCAGCCCCTCGGCTCCATGGCGGACGATCTCGAAATATTGTTCGTCCTCCATCGGCCCCACCTCGATGGCCACCGTCGGGATGAACGTTTTGATCGCATCGATGCACTCCTGCAGATAGCCCTCGGAGACAAACTTCGGATGCTCCCCGGCGACGAGAAGCACGCTCCGGAAGCCCAAATCGTGGAGATGCCGGGCTTCCCGGACCACCTGATCCACCGTTAGCGTCGTGCGGAGAATGGCGGCATCACGGGAAAATCCGCAGTAGCTGCAATTGTTCACGCATTCGTTGGACACATACAGCGGCGCGAAAAGCCGCATCGTGCGGCCGAAATGACGGCGGGTGATCTGCTGGCTGCGCCGGGCCATCGATTCGAGCGAGCCACCGGTTTCATCGGCCAGAAGCCGCCCGAAGCGGCGCATGAGCGGCGTCGGGTTCGCGAGAAGCAGGGGAAACGTATCGGCGAAGGCCATCGCCGCGGACCATGGCGCGAAGGAGGCCCGGCGTCAAAGTGAAGCACGTCCGATCCTGAGCATTCACATCAGTCCCGGAAACCCCGAGCCGGGCCATTGTTCGGAATCCCCCGGAGGCCCCGCGAAATGCTCGGCGAGAAATTTCCTCCACACATCCCGGCTCTCCTCCGACAAGCCCGCGGTCATCCGCCCGATGCACGGGCTGCAAATCAGCAACGGCAGCGGCCCCGTCGTGATTTCGCCTCCTTCATCGAACAACGCGGAAATGCCGAATCCCCGGCAATCCCCCCTCCCCGTCCGGCAGGAAATGCAAAAATCAAACCGGCTGCCGAGGTCCGCCGCGAGCATGAATTCCTTCACCCTCTCCTCCCAGTCGATCTGCGTTTCGAGAAATTCCCGGACCGATTTCATCGAAGCCGCGGAGAACCCGGAAGACACCTCGTCGCGGCAGGACTGGCAGATCGCATACTCCATCACGCACTCACCGCGCTGGAATTCCTTGTTCACCAGCCATGGGCAAGCCAGCTCCAGCAAAGGCAACCGGCAACGCACGCAATGGGAAAACGCCTCCCCGGATTCCTCGGAACAGAGCCATTCTTCGATGTTTCGCACCCCCTGAATGAATCACCCCGATTCGGATGGGCCAACCGGAAATTCCCCCCGGGGCTGACGCACCAAAAAGCGGGCTTTCTTTTCACCCCAAAGCCGCGAAGAGGATGAGCCGGAAAAACAAGCGGACGGAATCCTGTTAGAAATTGTCTGACGAGAAGTCCGCGATTTGCCCCACCCTCGGAAAGCCGGGCGGCTCAATTATTGCTGAATTCGCCCCTCTCGCACCCCCGCACAAACCCCTCTCCATAGCTCTTCAACGTATCCCAGCACTGGCGGATCGCGCGCGCCTCCTTCGGCGTCACCGTGTGATCCATCGTGGCATCGGAGATTTCATTCAGCAGGTTGGAGAAATGGGAAATGATCTCCTGCGTCGCCCGCAGCACATGATCCATCGGACATCCCAGAATTTCCGGATCCCTGACAAAATGTCCGCCCTGCTTCCTGCACAGCCATTCCAGAATCCCCGTATCCCCGCTCAGCTCGATGATTTCCAACAGGCGGTCCAGCGGATTGCGGCTGCCGGGATTTCCCTCTCCCGGGTTCTCCGCCCATTTGTAAACCAGCGAAAGCGAAACCCCGAGTTCCGCGGCCACCGCTTTCGGACTGGTTTTCTTGAACGCCTGCCTCAGCACCTCATGGCTTTCCATACCTCGATTCTGCGCGACCGGAACGCGGTTTGGGAAGCACTTCGTCAAATCTCCACAAGTTCCGCCTCCGCAAGCGAGCGGGCGGCCAGATCCTCCACCCCCGCCACCGAGCCCACGTGGCACAACTTCTGCCGCAGCTCCCTCGCCCCGGGAAATCCTTTGCAATAGGCCATCAGGCGGGAACGCATCGCCGTGAGGGTTTGCTTCTCGTTGCCGTTGCGCCCGCTTTCCACCGCCATCCGGCAATGCCGGATCACGAGGGCCCAGCGCTCCTCCAGCAGCACCGCCTCCGGCATCCTTCCCGTTTCCAGAAAATGCTTCGCCTCGCGGAAAACCCATGGGTTCTGCATCGCCGCCCTCCCGATCATCACCCCGGACACCGCCGTTTCCCGCCTCCTTCTGGCGATGTCATCCCCGCAGGCGATGTCCCCGTTTCCGATGACCGGCACCGAAACCGATCCCGCCACCGCGTCGATCACCTCCCAGTCCGCCTCCCCTCCATATCCCTGCGCCCTTGTCCTTCCGTGCACCGCGATCGCCTGCATCCCGCTGCCCTCCAGAATTTTCGCCACCTCCACCGCGTTCACCGATTGCGCGTCCCAGCCGATCCGGATCTTTGCCGTCACCGGCACCCTGTCGCCCACCGCCTTCGCCACCCCCTCCGCCACCGACGCCAGCACCGGGCAATCCTTCAGCAGGGACGATCCCCCGTTCCTGGCAACCACCTTGTTCACCGGACAACCGAAATTGATGTCGATGAAATCCGGCTGTTTCCAATCGATGATTTTTTTCGCCGCCTCTCCCATCCGTTTTCCATCCGCTCCGAACAACTGGACCCCCACCGGGCGCTGCTCCTCCGTGAACTCCGTATATTTCCGCGTCCGGTCGTCCGCCTGCATGATGCCTTCCGCGGAAACGAACTCCGTCACCATCACATCCGCGCCCAATTCCTTGCAAATGCGCCGGAAAATCACATCCGTCACACCCGCCATCGGCGCGAGATACAAAGGGAAACGCCCGTCTGAAAACCAAGGAAGCACGCCGCGATCCTAGTGCGTCTCCGTCATTCGATCAATCACGGGAAATACAAAGGCAGGGCGGGCATCCTGTGGCGGCGATCATCGGTCGCCGTCTTCCACCAAGCGCTCCGTTGCGCGGAATTCCTCTTCGCCCGCATTGTCCTTGCTGGGAACGGAGGTGGGTTTTAGCCTCCCCTCCAGGATGAAAATGCAAGCGAAATGGTTGGTGCTGTCCGCACTCCTCATGGGATTGGGCGCATGCGGAAAAAAGGAACAACCGGCCGAAACCGGATCGCCAACCCCTCCGGAAACGGTCGAGACGGTCGCCGAAACCACTCCCGTTCCGGAACCGGTGATTCCGGAATTGCCGGAGGCGGACGCACCGGACAGGATCGCCAAAATCGGATTTGCGAAGCATCTCCCCTCCGACACCGAGGCGCTGGTTTCCTTCTACAACGGCGCGAAGCACGTGGAGAGAATCCAGACGCTGAAAGCATGGACGCTGCTCACCGACAGCATCATGGGCGGCTTCGGCGGCGGCATGGACGAGTTTGAGTTCGAGATGGAGGACGAGGATTTCCCCGGACCCGATCTGGAAATCGAACAGGAAGACGAAACCGGGGACGAGGACTTTCCCTTTCCGGAGGAAGATCCCGATGATCTGGAAATGGGCATGGAAGGCGCGGGTCCCGGCCTGCTGTTGGGAACGGAAGTCACCGTCGCTTTTGGAAAAACATCCGGCGAACAGCTCGGACACCTGCTCACTTTCAACAACCGCTCGGGCTATTTCCAGATGCTCGGTTTGACCCGGGCACTGGCCCGCGCCGCACAGGAGAACGATCCCGACGTGCTCACCGACGAAACGGATGCCATGTGGAGCGAAATATTTCCGGGCCTGCTCAACGATCCGGAATCCGGCCTCGACCTGCTCGCCCGGACGAATGTTCCGCCCGTTTACATCGCCTTCCGCACCACGGAGGAGCAGCAGGAGATCGCCGCCCAGCAGGTGGCCAGCTCCGTGGAAATGATGGAGATGTTCGACGAGATCGCGGAACCGCTCGAAATCGAAAGGAACGGTTCCCCTTTCATCGGATACAAAATCTCCGGTGCAGCCATCTCCGAGAGCATGGAGGAAGAACTCCGCCCGAGCATGGAGGAGTCCATGGATCCCGCCACCGTGGACAGGCTTCTGGAGGTGATCTCGCAAAAGGACATCGTCGTGGTCAGCGGGGTGCTCGGCGATTACGTCGTGCTCTTCATCGGCGGCAGCGAGGAGGATCTCCGTTTCGCGGACGATGCCGGGGAATCCCTGGCGGGCAGCTCCGCCCTCGATTTCGCCGATGCCTACGCGGACAAGGATCTGGTCGCTCTGGCGTACGGGGAGAAAAACGCGCTGCACACCCTCACCAAGGCGGCCGGAGGCTTGTCCCAAATGGCCCGCGGCATCCGCGACGGACTCTCCGGTTCCGAAGGCCTGGGCGACACGCGGGATCTGGAAGCTCTTCTCCAGCTCGTCGTGGAGCGCGAGGCCACTGTCCTGAACTTTACCACCACCGAAACAAGCGGGGTGGCCGCCTTCATCGAGGAAGGTTTGAAAATCGAATCCCACGGAGGTTCCGACTCGGGGGCGATCGACTGGAAAACTCCGTTGAAACTGGCCCACCTCGGCGATTCCGATGAAGTGGTCTTTTTCGCGAACATGGCTTCCGATGCCGCATACAGCGCCGCGGCAAGCGCCTACTTCGATTCCCTTCTGGAAACCGCTTACGCGATGACACTCAAAGCTTCCCGGCTTCCCTTCGAGAGCGGGGAAATGACAAGTTTCAAGGAGTGGTCCACACGCTTCGATGAAGAATTCCGCGTGGATGCCGCCGCCTTGTGGGAAGCGCTCAGCGGGGATTTCCCGGCCGGTCTGGGCACCGAAGGCGCGGTGGTGATGGACCTGCAAGCCGCCATGCCCGCTTTCCCCGGACTCCCGCAGGAAGTGGTGGACCATGCGAAATTCCCCAGAATCTCCATGATCGCTCCGGTGACGGATCGCTCCAAACTCTCGGAATCATGGGAAAAAATCAACGGGAGCAGCACCAGCCTTCTGGCAAAGATCAGCGAAATCACCGGCAAGGACATCGCGATGCAGCGCCTGCTCAGCTCCGAGAGGAATGCGTTCACAAGCTGGTTCTTCCCGGTTCCCTTCTCGCACGATGATTTCATTCCGTCGGTAACGTTGAGCGACGAATGGTTCGCCGCGTCTTCTTCCCGTTTGCAGGCTCTGGCCCTTCTGGAAAAGATCCCCGCGGGCAACGAAGATCGCACCGGATTGTGGATTCGCGCGAATTTCCGCGCCGTCCGGCAATTCGCCGCCGACACGCTCCAGGTGGTGGAGGATCACGCCGATGCGATCTTCAAGGATCTGCCGGAACAGAAAGAAAACTTCGAGGAAAACAAACCACAGATCCGCGAACTCATCGGCATTCTGGACGACTTCGACCAACTCACCATCCATTCCCGCATGGAAAACGAAGGCCTGCGGACGAGCATTCATTTCAAAACCCGTTGATGCCTTCCCATGCATGACCTTGGAACCGATCGGCGTGGTGCGCTCGTGCTTCGGAGGGAAATTTTCCGCTCCCCGGCAACCGGGCTTGTGTCCCAGCGCTTGGGGCAGGCTGGTCTTTCATGAACCCTACGGCAGCCCGGAGTCCCTCCGCGGTCTCGATGGTTTTTCCCATGTCTGGCTGATCTTCGGTTTTCATGCCACTTCCGCCCAGGGCTGGCGTCCCACCGTACGCCCTCCCCGTCTCGGCGGTAACGAACGCGTTGGCGTCCTCGCCAGCCGCTCGACATTCCGGCCCAACGGTCTCGGCCTCTCGTTGCTCCGTCTGGAAGGAATCGAAAACGGAACCGGGGAATCCATCCTTCATCTGGGGGGACTGGATCTGATCGACGGCACTCCCGTGTACGACATCAAGCCCTACCTGTCCTATGCGGAATCCGTTCCCGATGCCGTTTGCGGCTATGCCGCCACCCATCCCCTCCGGCTGGATCTGGCCGTCGCCCCGGAAGCGGAGGAATTTTTCCAAATGCTGCCGGATCGCGCCCGGTCCGTGATCCGGGAAGCCCTCTCCCTCGATCCCCGCCCCGCTGCGGGAGCTTGCGCCCCGGAAAGGGTGTTCGGGGCCGGGCTTTGCGGCTGCAACGTAAAGTTCACCATCGACGGAAACCTTTGCAGAATCGTGGAAATTGCCCGCAGCGACGGTTCAGGGTTGTATGCTTAACTTTTCCAAAGTATCCTCGCCCGCATGAAATGGTGTCTGGCAAGCGTCCGTGGCACAACCGCGGCATTCATATTGATCGCTCTCCCGGTTTCGTGCGGAAAGCGCGAAGATGCGATTGCCTCCGATCTGGGGGAAGCCGGCTACGAACTGACGCGGGAAGATTGGTTCCGCGCCACCCGCGCCAACGACGTGGGAGCCATGAAACGCTTCGTCTCCGGCAATTTCGATTCCAACACCCGGGATGAAGAAGAAAACACCGCCCTTCACATCGCCGCGGAATCCGGGGCAAGGGATGCCGCGGACTATTTGCTCAACCGGGCCGCTCCCATCGACGCTCCCAACGCGGCCGGAAACACTCCGCTGATGTTGGCGGTCATCGCCGGACATACGGAAATGGTGAACTGGCTTCTCCGCCAGGGCGCGGATCCAAGGACCAAGGACCAGGCGGGCTATTCCCCGTTGTTGCTGGCGGTCCGGGAAGGCCGGGCCGGACCTGCCGCCGAGCTTGCCCCCTATCACCGGGACGGGCTCGACGCCGCGCTGCTGCTCGCGGCAATGCTGGGACAAACGGAAGTCATCGACACCCTGACAAACTACGGCGCATCCGTTTACACCCGCATGGAAGACGGGCGCACCCCGCTCATGCTGGCCGCCGGAAACGGCCACACCGATGCCGTGAAACTCCTGATCGACATCGGCTCCAGTCGTTTCACCACGGACAGCGAAGGCCGCACCGCCGCGATGATCGCGCTGGATCACGGTGAGGACGAAATCGCCGCCCTTCTTTCCCGCCAGCCGCGCCCGGATGAACTCGCGCTCGACACGCCCGAGGACATCGCGGAAACCATGGACGCCTATCTAACCGCCGCCACCGAAGGAATGGAAACCCCGCAAACGACGGCAGCCATCGGCGATCCTTCCCTTCCGGTGCTTGCCCATGTCGATTCTCCGTCCTCCGTGGATTCCGATCCCTCCCTCGCGGCAACCACAAGCTCCCCGGGAGTTTCCGGAGCCGCTTTCCGGGAAATTTCCTCCACGGAACACGGGACGAATGCCGTCACGGAATTCCCGATCGACCCATCGGTGCGCCTGCCCGTTTCCAGTCACCGCCAACCGGCCGTTTCCCTGGCAGGGCAAACCGTCAGCAACGCCCCGGCGGCACAGCCCACCTCTCCCGGACCTTCCACGACCGGGAGCACGATCCCTCCCCTCGTCATGCGGCACTACCGCGAACGGGAAGTGCCCGTCGAGCTGCGCTCCGCGAGAGACGGCGTGGCATCCCTCGGCATCCCGGCGCCCGGTGGCACCCGGGAAACTCTCGTGAAAGAAGGCGACCGCATTCCCGGCTCCCAGCTCGTGGTCACAAACGTCCGGGTGCGCCTCGAAGAGAGCAAGCATACCCTTGGCGAAACCGTGGAAGTCCCCGTCATCCAGGTGCGCGACGTGCTCAGCGGGGAAACCCGCGAATGGATTTCCGGCATTCCCGCAAGCGCCCATGACCCCGTGGCGCTCGTGGAGGACGCGGCAACAGGCCGCCGCTACCTCGCCTCTCCCGGGCAGCAGTTCGAGTCTTCGGACGGCACCCGCTATTTCATTTCCGAAGTCCGCCCGAACCAACTGGTGATCGAAAACCAGGACAACGGAACCGTGGAAACCATCCCGCTGCGCGGCCCCCGCGGCTAACAACCCTCTCTTCCCGCTCATGCCCACCGACCTCATCATCGATCACGGCGCACCCGTCCGGCAATTCTCCGTCCTGCTGCCCAACCGCGCCGGCGCGCTCGCCGCGATGGTGAAAATGCTCAGAACCTCGGCGGTGGAGGTCATCGGCCTCAGCGTGCAGGATTCCCGCGATGCCACGGTCGCCCGGCTCGTCGTATCCGATCCGGACACCACCGAGCAGCTTTTCATGGAAAAGGGCATTCCCCACACCGCTTGCGAACTCGTGGTCATCGCCATGCGCGAATCCGGTCCCGGCCTGCTCCAATGCCTCGACACGCTCATGATCGCCGAGACCAACATCGACTTCGCCTACGCCCTCATGCCAGCGCCCGGCGGCCACTCGATGCTCGCGATGCATGTGGAGGATTACGAATTCGCCATCGCCGTCCTCCACAACAGCGGATTCAAGCTGATGTATCAGGAAGACCTGAGCCGCTGATTTCTTTTCCCGATCACGAATCAAGGAGCGTGGGCGTTCCGCCAGTTGTGTTCCGGGAATGATTCCAACTCGTGAGCCCGTGCTTCGATGGCAGAGCGGATGGGCCGTCGGCAGGTAGGGCGCGACCGCCGGGCGCGCCGTGACTCTCTCTCCGCAGCGGGTGGGGTTTCCATCGGCGGGGAAGCGGGAATGGTTGGGGCGTGATCCATGGCGGAT
>CAZVSA010000014.1:19724-28005 GCA_964629955.1 uncultured Luteolibacter sp. | reverse complement strand
CTCGCCCACGCCGTCGTCCGCGACGGCGAGCGCGTCACCAAATTCGTCACCGTCGAAGTCAAAGGCGCCCGCACCTACCTCGACGCCAAACTCGTCGCCGAAGCCGTCTGCAAATCCGCCCTCGTCAAATCCTCCTGGAACGGCGGCGATCCCAACTGGGGCCGCATCATCCACGCCGTCGGCTACTCCCGCGCCCGCATCCGTGAGGAACTCGTGGACATCCACATCGGCGGAAAGCCCGCCTGCATCGGTGGCCTGCAAGCCGACACCCCGATGGACCAGCTCCGCGATGCGGTGGCCGCACCGGAGTTCGAGATTTGCATCGACCTCAACCAGGGCAACGCGAGCTATGTCATGTATTCCAGCGACCTCTCGCCCGAATACATCGACTTCAATCGCTCCGAATACGCCTACTGGAAGCAGGCAAGAAAAGACGGATTGGTGTGAACCCGCCAAGCCCAGCGCAAGCCGTCAGACAACCGTAGTGAAGAAAGAACACACGGGAAAGGCAATGCTACGACCGCTCCTCAGGACTGTAATGAATCGCCAACCTATCCCCCCAGCATCTCCACCAGCTTCGCCACTTCCGGCCGACGTTGGATGACGCGTTCGTTCCACCCGAGTTGGAGCGCATGGCGGTAGGCGTCGAGCCCGGGCAGCTTCTGATGGCGTCTCGACCAGTCTTTGCGATTCTTCCATCCCAGCTCGGGCACAAACACCGCCCAACCCGCCGCTTCCGCCAGATCGACGGCTTGCGCGTAGGTGGTGCATTCCGCTCCGATCTTGAGCTGAATTCCTTTCGCCTCTTCGCATTCCGCCAGAAATTTTCGGAAACCGCCATCCCCCTCCAGTAGAACCACCGGCATCACTAGAAGACGCTTCCAGCCGGTCTTGTCGGGCTCCGAACCCACGGGCAACACGAGCTTCATCCCGTAGGCCGGGAGTTCCTTCACACGCACGCTGCCTTGTGCGATGAGCCGCGAAGCCAATCCCACATCGAGGCGTTCCGCCGCCAATCCTTCCTGAATCTTTCGCGACGTCATGTTGTGCATCAACCAGGAAACTCCTGCCAATTGCCTGATCTGCTTCGCGATCAATGGGACCAGGAGTTCCCGGATCACCCATTCACCGGCACCCACGACGATCGGCCTTTGCATGCCGTGTGCCTCAGCGGAAATCTCTTCCACCTCGCGCACGAACCGCTCGCAGGACTCGGCCAAACGCAAGGCGGCCCGCGTCGGTCGCCTCTCCCGATCCAGCAGTTGAACGTCCAACGCCTTTCCCAGCTCGCCCATCTGACGGCTTATCAAGCTCGCCCTGATGGGGTCTCCCTTGGCGGCAAGAGCAAAGCTCCCCGCCCGCACCACCTCTGCCAACGTCTGCAAGCGGTCCAACGAAACACCTTTCTTCGAGAAAATTCCTTCCATGACTATGGAGTCATGTGACATGTGACCCGTGCTCTGGCAAGCTTCATCATTTCGTGGGAGTCTCCTCCTGTTCGCCACTCACAGCCCTCAGCAAAATCCTCCCCATGAACCAGAGAAGAATAAATTTCCAACCCGCCCAAGCCTCCCGGCCGCGGTTCTGTGTTTGCTGCGGAGCCAGCCACCCGCAATTAGCCGCTAGCGATCAAACAAAATATCGCTTCTGTTCTGGCTGCGGCACGGAGGTTCAATGGGGAGCACAGGTTCGCAACGGCCTCACCATCGATGAACGCGGATCCATTGTGCCCGGCCCCGCCAAGATGATTGCCCCCAAGCCACTCTTGAGCGTGCAAAACGGTCTATCTTACCTCGATGCCCATCCAGGCCGGGTGGTGGTATTCGCAGGCGCTGTCCTGGCGCTCGGTGGAGGCCTTTGGCTAATGGTCGCGCCGCTGACAGCACTGGCTGCGGCTGTTGTGGCGGTAGGAGTGACCATTCTCAAAGTTTCCTTGATCGGAGGCGTTCTCACAGTCGTCTACGCGGTAGGTTCCAAGGACGCTCCCGTTGGCCCCATGCTCAAGGTAACGGGGCTCGCCGCCTTGGCCGGGATCACAACCATCGCCGCCGGGAGTGTGCTCGGAGTTGTTGCGGGACTGTGTGGTTTGCTCGGAGGTGTTTTAATGGCTTGTGGAGGAGTCGCCATCACAGCCGTTGCCGCCCGTCAGCTCTTCCTTCACCATCAGGCACGACAAGAGCGGATCGGAATCCAGAAAAAGCTCGATAAAGCACGGGAATCTCTCAGCCTGAGTCAACAATTGTTCCGTGAAACTTTCTCAAATTAGCCCCTCACCTTGCTTCCGACTGAACGCGACTCATCCATCCGTCGCAAGCCAGCCGCTACCTAAATCCATTTTCTAAACCATGAGCAGACTCACTTCCATCACCCTTGAGAACTTCAAGGGCTATTCAAAATCTCAGAAGATCCCGATAAAGCCGCTTACGCTTATTTTTGGGCCAAACAGCGCGGGGAAATCGTCGATTTTTCATGCGCTAGCGTATCTAAAGGAGTGCCATACAACGGGCGGAAACTGTAATCCAGAAAATGTTGAACTTGGATGGGAATCCGTAAGTCTCGGCGGTTGGCAAAACCTGATCCATGGCCACGATTCCTCCAAGAGCATGAAACTTGGCGTTGGCTTTGGAAATGTAGAAATCACTTGGACTTTTAAATATGAGAGCCCGGTGGATTTCACGGCCACGATCTGCGAAATCCTCAAAGATGCCGAGCCTTCAGCCATGTTTTTCAACCGTGAGGGAGCAAACGCAAGTTGGAACGGAATAGTCGCTCGTAATGAACCTGTTTACCAAAGGCTATTTGACTGCGCTCTGGATTTTTTAAAATCTGGAAAAATGCGTAGCTCTCCTGTTAATAATCCCAATGGCTTTAAAATTGGTGAAACTCCAGATGTTAGGCTGGCGGACTTTGATGCGGATAGCTTGAAGACTCAATTTGATCAATATTTCTGCAAAGATTTGGGATTTAGGCTTGATGGATTTTTCCCAGGAATGGCGGATTATCAGGATTTGCACACTGGGAATCGCCCATGGGAAAGATATGCGCAAATGAACATCCGTGAGAAGGTAATCGCGGAGCTCGAAGCAGGTGACCTCTCGAGCGAAACCTTGGAAGAGTATTTTTCGATGATCAACTTTCTCGCGTTTCAGGAAGGTGTATTCCATGGCGAAGAGACCGTTTCATCCAGTGGCGAATATTGGGGATTTCTTTCATTTTCCTCCATTGAAAGGTATGTTCATATTGGGCCACTCCGCCAGCCACCGAAACGCGATCTCGACGAAAGGACTCTTCGTGGTGACAAGAAATTGGCGGCATGGAAAAACTTGTTGGACGATGAAAAAATTCGAGTTAATGTAAACAAGTCGCTAGATTCGCTCGATATAAAATACGAGATAGTAACCCGAAGAAAGGAAACACGGTATTATGTGCCAAGATCTGATCTCAATTCGGATCCAGAATCTTGCGACTCCATAACATGTCTCGCGTTCCGAACTCTCAAGAAGGACGGTAAAAATGAAACCTATTCTCACTTGGATCTCGGTTACGGGGTAAGTGCAATTCTTCCCATTCTCGTAGCCATGGAAAGCGACTCGCCGATTATTTCAATGGAGCAGCCGGAGATGCACATCCACCCAAGACTACAGACCAGACTTGGCGACCTGCTGATCAAGAAGGCGCTTGGGCCACGACACTACGATGATGAGCCAACGGTATTGGTCGAAACCCACAGCGAACATTTGATTCTGAGAATTCTGCGGAGAATTCGTGAGACCACGGAAGGCGAGATGGATGACTGGCCGGACGCGTTACGTGAAGCATGCAAGGACGGAATCAAGCCGGACGATGTGGCTGTTCTCTATGTCCAGCCATCCGAGGATGGTTGCTCGGTGACGAGGCTACGGATCAACGAACTTGGGGAGTTTATCGATGAGTGGCCCGATGGATTTTTTGATGAAAGATCCAAGGAAATTTTCTGATACCATGATCTATAAGGAAATTGCAGTTGACCCTAGTTCATTCGAAGATCTCAAAGATCTTGGACTTCTTGAGAAAATGTTTGGATTTGAGCATGGGAGAGTAATCCCGCTTCTTCCAGCAAAGGGAGTTAACTGGTGCTCACAAGTGAAGGAGCGCCTGACCGGTTTCTATCCCGGCAAGTCCAAAGAGATCGAGTTACGGCTTGTTAAAATTATGAATAGTTGCGTTTTGCGGTCCCGAAACGCAACCAAACTTGACCCGGGAGAGTTATGGATTTCTCTTGCCAGGCATGAGCATGCCACTCGGAATTTTGCAGCGATACTGTGTGCCGACGAGGGAGTTTGTTGCCCTCCTGAATACTCCTACCAAGGGATTTATTCCGCAGCCGACGAATATCCAGATTTTCTCAGAGAGCCGATTCACGTCACTGAATCGCTAAAATCACCGAATGTCTTCCTTGAAAATCTAAGACCGCTAGTTACATCCGCAAAGAAGATCACTTTGATCGATCCATATTTTAATCCTCTGCCTGTGCCTGAGACCAATAGTAGCTGCATCAGTGGTGAAAAAACGTCGAGGCCGTCGATTTGGCTCAAAACCTTAAAAAGGTTGGCGACCTATCTCGAAGAATCCAATCGCAAAACTATTGACGTAAATATCCACACCAAAAGCCCAGAATATAATCCGAAGAAACCTTCGGATCGCAGCAATATTAAATCTAAAGATTTTCTCGAAAAATCAATTACTTTGATCGAAGGATTGTTTCCCAAAGAAACAACAATCTTACTTTCTTCTTGGTCTGAGCATGATCAGGGGCAGAGATTTCATGCTCGGTATATAATCACCGACAAGGCGGGTGTGGCACTCGATTACGGACTCGACATGAGGCGCAACCAACGAACGGATGTATCCCTTTTGCCGCTTAAATTAGCGAAGCAGCGATTGGGGGAATTTGACTATAAAAATCCTAGCTTATTTAAATTAGATGAATATAAATTGTTTAATGGAACTCGATGAGTAATACAAAAACTAAAATGATTTCATAAAATACTATCGAAACGAAATTTCTGACGGAAATCTCGGATTTTCCCTTTCATATATTAAAACTATGCGCCAAGGAGATTCCCGCCCCTTCTTGAAGCCGAATCGAAGATTTTTTTAACGATCATGACCAGATCCATGATCGCCTTGTCGGCACTTCAGCGAGATCATCGGCCGGCAATGCAGGGCTTCCGGCGCGGTAATGTTCCAAAGAGTGATCAAGGGAGACGACGTCGGTGCGAAATCGTAGCTTTCGCCGCAGGAGATGAAGCGATCATGATCGAATGAGACTTCGGCGAAGGCGGGGGGAAATGCCTGCGCCGAGGATCGGTTGGCTATAGCAGTGGCCTCCTTGGGGAAGCAGCCGGGGATTGATCATGGCGTAGCTGCCATTTGCTCGCTCCTCACTCCCCTCCATCGAGAATCACGATTCCCGGCCCACCGTCCGTGGAAACAGACTGCTCGATCAGCTGGATCGATCTCAGGCCCGTATTCCCTATCGGCAGGGAAATGACATTGTTTCCAAACCAAAGCCCTCCCATATCCCCCATAAGGAAGTTTGCCGGAATTCCCGCATTGCCGCCGAATGCCTGGAGGCCTTCCCCCGCGAAAAATGCCGGAGTCGCCCAAGGCTGTTCCCAGCGCTGCCCATGGAAATCGGTCCAAACCAGTATCTGGACGTTTCCCTCCCCCGGAGGAGGCACCCCCTCGATCACCACTTGCGTCTCTCCGGAAACCGGATCCTCGATCACGAATCCTTCCGGCTCGGATTGCAACCGGAGTTCCGGCTCCGCTTGTGGCATCGCAAGTTCCTCCGAGTTCCTTTCCTCCGCTCCGGGCTTTTTCTCCTTGGGGAGTTCCTCGTGAAACACGGTGAGATCGTCTTCTTCCTCCGCCTGCCGCCCGAAGAACCCGCGGCCCTCCTCGTCCGGGGTCCAGATCATTCCGGATGACGGATCGTGGTAGCGCCCGTCCGCCGAGCGCAGGAGCCCCAGGGCCTCCCACGAGTGCTCCGGGAAATTCCGGTGGCGGATCACCTCGCCACCGGTTTCAGCCAACATCCCCGCCACCGGCCAGCCACGCTCGATCACCAGCGATGCCGGATCGTTCGGCGCGCCGCTTTCCGCTTCCAGCGTCGCGCGCAACGCCCCTGCCAAAATGCCCAGCAACCGCTCCCGGTCCTCTTCCGGAGTCCTCGCCTTGGCCGATGGGGATTTCATCCCGATGATGCGCGGCCTGAAGCCGCTTTCCCGGCTCCGGTCCGCCGCCAGTCCGTTTCTCAATCGCACCAATTCCTCGCGGACCTGCCGTTTGCGAGCCATGGGATCCTGCTCCACCTCCGGCGCCGAAGACCTCCCGCGGGGAGACAAATCCGCCTGCGCCCGGCGAAACGGCGCGGGATCGTCATTCGTAACGATTTCCTCCACGGAACTTTTCCCTCCCAGCCACCAAGCTATCCCCAGCACCATGGCCGCCGCCCAGCCTGCCGCCGCCAGCCAAACCCATCGTTTTGGCAGCCCATCCTCCGTTTCACGCGGGGGACGGATCTTCTTCATCACGCCCTCCAGCACATCCGGCGGAGCCGCCCGGAGCGGAGAAACCGCCAGCCACACATCCGCCGCCGTTTCCCGCGCGGCCCTCGCTTCATCAACCAGCCCGGGATGCCGGAGCATCCGAGGATCGCTTCTTGCGGGGTCGCCATCCGGGAGCAGGTCCAGCGCCCGGGCCACCGCATCCTCGCGATCACTCGCATTCATTCCGAACCTCCTTGTCCATGTTCAGGATCATCCGCAACCGCGACATCGCCCGGTAAATCCGCGTCTTCGCCGTTCCCAGCGGAACCTTCCACCTCTCCGCGTGGTCCTGCAATGTCCCCGCATCGAACAAGGCCGCGCGCACGCTTTCCATCTCCTCTTCATCCAGTTTGGAAATCGCCGTCCGCACCCGGTTCACCGTTTCCCGGAAAAACAAATCCTCCACCCCTCCTCCGATGGACGGGAGCTCCAGCCCGCCCGCCGATTCCTGATCGTGCCAAACGGCGGCCCGCACCCGCCTTTTCCGCAGTTGATCGAGGCAAATCCCCCGCAACAACATCGCACACCACGTAAACCCCCGCGCCTTCTCCACATCGTAATTCCCGGCCTTCTTCCAGACACGCAGGAAGCAATCCTGCAAAGCCTCCCGCGCCGCCCCCTCGTCGCCCAGCCAATGCAGGGCCATGCTGTAGAGCCGGTCGCCCCACATCCGGTAAAGCTCCGCCAGCGCCTCCTGATCCCGCCGCGCCACCCTTCCCAGCAGCCACGATCCGTCCCAGGCGCTCGAAGCGCCCGGAGCCACCTGTTTCTGTTTCGCGGCTTCTCCCATCGTGTCCTCGTTTTCTCCCATGAATCCGCGCCGGTGCGAAGCAAGGTTTCATAAAATTCTCATTCCCCCGCGCGGAGCCGCATGAACATTTTGGGCTCTCCCTCCATCGGCACCCTCACGATCACCTCGTGCGAGTCTCCGGGACCATCGCCCGTCGATTCCTCCTCCGCCGGCGTCCAGATGTCCAAATCCGTGCTGATCTCAACCACCGCCGTTTCTCCAATCGCCTCGCCACTTCGGAGATAGCGGAACACCGCTTCCCCTTCCTCCACCCAGAAAGACGGTCCCTCCGATCGCATCGTTGGATCGCCGCCCGTTAGAAATTCGATTCGGTTCGGAAGCCCGTCCCCATCCGGATCTTCATCGCCGTCTTCCAGACCGAATCCCAGCTTCCATCCGGCGAAGGCATCGAAAGGAGTTCCCGCAGGCGCCTCTCCGCTCCCGTCCAGCCATGCCAGACCCTGCCTCGGCAAGCCATCCACATGGCTGAAATTTCCCCCGATCCACAAGCGCTCCTCCTCCGGATGCCAAAACATGGCGGCCACGCGCGCTTCTCTCACGGGAGGCTCGTATTCCTCCCAGCCGGCCGTTCCCACCACTTTCCAGCCATCGTGGCCAACCCTCACACGCGAAGTTGCCGCCGCCGGATCGAATCCCAAATCCAAAGGTCCATTTTCCCCCATGCGAACCAGCGAGCGATCCTCCTGAAAATACAAACTGCCTCCCCCGCCCGCCGTGGCGAGGATGCTGGAATTCGCATTCAGCGGCCCCCTTGCAAAACCCGTCACCCATCCGTCATCCCGCCAGAGCCGCAAGCGCATCCGCCTCTGACCCCACACCTGGCTGTTGCCAAACGACTCGCCGAACAACACCCCGCCCCGCCATTCGCACAACGGCC
>CAZVSA010000014.1:8693-19714 GCA_964629955.1 uncultured Luteolibacter sp. | reverse complement strand
AAACCGCTGCCAACTCTTTCCAACAAACTCCCATCCGCTCCGTATATCTCGTGACTGATCACAAACCGTCCGTCACCCAGCACGAGCAACTGCTCCCCGCCATCCCTTCGCTCGAAACCCGGATTTACAATCCCGTCCGGCAACAAGCGGATCAGGCTCTCCCCTGGCCAAAAATACCAGTTCTCGGGACGACTCTCCGCGAAAACCCCGCCATCCGGATGACCGTGAACTTTTGTGAAAGCGTCCGCTCCCAAACTCAATTGCAACGGAGTCGGATTCTCCAAAGGCAATGAGAACGATCCTCCGATGGTCCACGAGATGGGGTGCGTTGCCGAAGTTCTCGGAAGAAACTCCTCATCCATGCTCCCGTCCGCTCCCAGCTTCACCAGATTCGACCGCTTCCCATCGCTCGACTCCACCGGCCGGAGCGTCACCACGTATACCGTTTCCCCCGATACCGCCGCCGAGCGCACATCCCGGAGTCTCTCATCCGGCACGAAACTTTCATCCAGGCTCCCATCCGCATGAAACACCGCCACCCCATGCCGGGACATGCCGTTCACACGGGTGAAATCCCCCGCCACCAGCACACGCCCGCCGGACATCGCCTGAATCGATAAAACCGTTCCCCTTCGCTCAAAAGCCTGCCTTTCCCACGTCTCATCCTCCCCGCCATCCGCCAGCAAGCGCCGCGTCCCGTCCACCAGCCATTTCCCATCGGGAAGAGCCCGCACATCCGAAACATGCCCCGGACTGGAAAACGACTCATCCACCAAGCCGTCCGGGAAAAATCTTTCCAACGCACCATCGTAGCCGGATGCCAGCACGTTTCCCTCCGCATCCTCCACCCAGAGAAAAGCGTTTCCATTTTTTACCCAAAACTCCTGCTCCCGCACCAACTCCCCATCCGCGGAAAACCATCGCAGCCCGTTGCCGTGACTCTCCGGAGCCGGCCAATACCAGTTCCGCGATGCATGGGGGTCCAACTGCACCCGGTATCCGCCATCCTTCCCCTCGAACAACCTCGGAAACCGGTAATCGGGCACCTGCCACCCCCCCGCCGCCTCGTCGATCGCTCCATTCTCATCCACCCGGAAAACCATCCGTACCTCCGGCGGCGACCAGAATAGATCAAAAAAGAAAGTCCCCGGCTCTCCCCCCAGCACCCACACGCTCGTTCCCGGACCTGGCACCGCCGCCAGCGGTTGATCCGGCCAATCCGGCCCGGGTGTGAAAGCCGGGTCGATTTCTCCGCTGCCGCTCCATCGAGCCTCCAGAGTCCGCACGCCGCCCGAGCGGCGGACCACCCAGATCCGCCCATCCCTTTCAAACTGCGGCATCACCGAATCCCCCTCCGCCAAGCCCGGAAACGCAGGTTCCCCGTCCTCCGAACGCAACCACCCGCCCTCTCCCGCCGGAACCAACCAGCCCCCGCCCTCCAGCGGAAACCAGGTGCCCTGATCCAAATTCCCCCAAGCCCTGCCCTCCCAGCCAAAACCGAACGGCAAAGAAAACTCCGCCAACCCCGCATGCAACAACCCGGGCACCGGCTCTCCCAACAACTCCCCATCCGGCCCCAGCTCCACCCAATCGCCCGTTTCCACTCCGTTCACCCATGAGAATCCGCCACTCACAAGAATTCTCCCGTCATCCGCCACCACCGCACCCGCCGCCGCTTCCGCCCTCAACCCGGGGGAAAAATCCATGTCCACCTCACCCGGTGCCGCCACCGCCGCACCGAACGACAACACCCACCACCCGATCATCGTTCGCAGTTTCATTACAAAAAAGATCCGCCCGCCACTGCCTCCGGGTTTCAACAAAATGCAGATCATCCGCCAAGGAAGCCACTTCAAGAAATGGCCCCAACCAGACAATCCTGAATGAATCCGCCTTCTTTCCTATAAAACCTCCAAAAAATCGAGTATCCATGGCGTGACAACTCATTCGCACGCACCTTCATCCGCTTTCTGAAACCCAATCCAGACTACCGCGGCGGCTCCGTAGGGGCCGCGCATCCGCCCAATGAACCCAACCCGGACTTTGATCGCCGTTTCCTGCGCGGCCCTCGCTCTTTCCTCCTGTGACCGGGGGAAATTCGTCATCCGTTTCGATTCCCCTGCGGAGAAAACCGCCCCCGCATCCGCCCTGCCTGCCAAGGTCACCTTCAACGAGCACATCCGCCCGATCCTCTCCGACAAATGTTTCGCCTGCCACGGCTTCGACTCCACCACGCGGGAAGCCGGCTTGCGCCTCGATACCGAAGAGGGCGCCTACGCCGCTCTCGACGGCGAAACCGGGCACTTCGCCATCGTCCCGGGAAAATCTTCCGAAAGCGAGGTCTTCAAACGCATCACCAGCCGCGACGGCAGCGATGTGATGCCGCCGCCGGATTATCACAAACCGCTCGGAGAACATGAAATCGAACTCATCACCGCATGGATCGATCAAGGCGCGGAATACGAAGAGCACTGGTCCTTCTCCGCCTTGGAAAAACCGGAGATCCCCGTTCCCACAAAACATGCGGAGGATGCGTCCCACCCGATCGACGCCTTCATTCTCGAAAAACTCGAATCCCCGGGCATCTCCCCCTCTCCAGCCGCGGACAAAGCCACCCTTCTCCGCCGCCTTTCCCTCGATCTGACCGGAATTCCCCCTTCCCCGGAAGAACTCGCCGCGTTCCTCGCCGACGACTCCCCCGGAGCCTACGAAAAACAGGTGGACCGCCTCCTCGCCTCTCCCCGCTACGGCGAGCGCATGGCCGTCCCCTGGCTCGATGCCGTCCGTTTCGCCGATACCGTCGGCTACCACGGAGACCAGAACGTCCGCATTTTTCCCTATCGCGACTACGTCATCTCCTCCTTCAACGAAAACAAACCCTTCGACCAGTTTACCACCGAGCAACTCGCCGGAGATCTTCTCGAAAATCCCACCGACGAACAACTCATCGCCACCGGCTTCCTCCGCCTCAACCTCATGACCCGCGAGGGCGGCGCACAGCCGAAGGAATACCTCGCCAAGTCCATGGGCGACCGCGTCCGCGCCCTCGGAGCTTCATGGCTCGGCCTCACCACCGGTTGCGCCGAGTGCCACGACCACAAATTCGACCCGGTCACCCTGCGGGATTTCTACTCGCTCGGGGCTTTCTTCGCCGATGTCCGCCAATGGGGAGTCTATGCCGACTACCACTACACCCCCAATCCCGAACTCCGCGGAGTGAACAACGACTGGCCGTTTCCTCCGGAAATCCAAGCCCCCAACGCCGCCACCCTCCAACGCCTCGCCGGACTCCGGGACCGCTCCGTCGCCCTGCTCGCAAACGACGAAACCCCCGCCTCCCCCGGGTTCCAAAACTGGCGCGAATCCACCGCGCTCTTCCTCCGGGAGCACCCCGGCGGATGGCAAACTCTCGAACCCTCCGAGGCCGCCAGCGAAAAGGAAACCCCTCACGAAATCCTCCCCGACCACTCCGTCCTCTTCACCGGAGAACCCCGCGACGGAGACATCCTCACCATCCGGCTTCCACTGCCCGAACAAGCCATCCGCGCCATCCGCATCGAAGCCCTTCCCCATGAGGCGAACGGAGGAAAAGTCGGACGCAGGGACGACGGCAGGTTTGCCCTCACCCCCACCTTCGCGATCAGAAACCCCGATGGCGAACCCATCCCGGTGGAAATCGCCTGGAGCCAGGCGGACCGGCGCACCCCGCATTCCTACCGCAATGGCGATCACAATCCGCTGCTGGAGCCCGAATGGAGAGCCGCGCCCGCCCTTTGGGAAGAACCCCAAAATGCCGCCTCCTTCCCTCAACACGCCCTCCACCATTTCGCGGAAACCTCATTCGCCGCCCCCGGACGCCTGTTGGAAATCACAATCGCCAGCGCCAACATCGGACGCCTCCGTTTCAGCATCACCCCCTTCGGAGATGCCGTCCCCGGTGAACTCGAAGCCATCCGCCCGGCGCTCCTCTCCGCGTTCGCCTCCTCCGAACCGGACTCCCGCCAGAAGAACGAGATTGCCGCCGCCTTCGTCCTTTCCACGACTCCCGACAAGGAACTGCCCGAGGCCTACCGGAAACTGCGCCAGGAAATCATCGACTGCCGCGCCGGATACGCCCACTCCCTCGTTTCCCAGCCCCTCCCCGCCGATCAGATTCCGCCGACCCACCTCCTGCCCCGCGGCGAATGGATGAATCCGGGCGAAGAAATCGCTCCGGCGTTCCCCGTATTCCTCGCGCCCGGTTCCGCGGAAGAAAATGCCCGCCGCCTCACCAGGCTGGATCTCGCGAAATGGCTCACCTCCGAGGAGAACCCTCTGCCCGCCCGCCATTTCACCAACCGCCTGTGGAAACAATTCTTCGGAAAAGGCCTCTCCAACGTTCTCGACGATCTCGGCAACCAGGGCGAATGGCCGTCCCACCTGCTCCTGCTCGACTGGCTCGCCTGCGAATTCCGCGATTCCGGCTGGAACGTCAAACACCTCGTCCGCCTCATCGTCACCAGCAACACCTATCGGCAACAAGCCGCCTCCCGGCCCGAGCTCGCGGAGATCGACCCGGAAAACCGCCTCCTGGCGGAGCAATCCGCCCGCCGTCTCGAAGCGGAATTCATCCGCGACAACGCGCTGGCGATTTCCGGACTCCTGCATGAAGACATCACCGGCGGTCCCAGCGCGAAGCCCTACCAGCCCGCCGGCTACTACGCCAATCTCAACTTCCCCCAGCGGGACTACCATCCCAGCACCGGCGGCGACCAATACCGCCGCGGGCTCTACATGCACTGGCAGCGCACCTTCATGCACCCCATGCTCGCCGGTTTCGATGCCCCCAGCCGCGAGGAATGTTCCGCGGATCGTTTTCTCTCCAACAGCCCGCAGCAGGCGCTCACCCTTCTCAACGACCCCGCCTTCGTCGAAGCCGCCCGCGCCTTCGCCGTCCGTTTGGAAAAAGAAAAGCCCGGTGCAAACGACGGGGAAAAAATCCACCATGCGTTCCTCCTCGCCCTCTCCCGTCCTCCCCGCGACGAAGAACTTTCCTCCCTAACGGAATTCCTCGAAACCCAGCGCCGGAACTACGCCGAAAAACCGGACGAAGCCAAAGCGCTCCTCTCCACCGGCTTCTCCCAACCCGAAATCGGGGAGGACCCCGCCAACCTCGCCGCATGGACCCATCTGTGCCGCGTCCTTCTCAATCTGCATGAGACGATTACACGCTTTTAAAATATAAGAAGACATGGCGGGGCATTCCGCCCGCCGCCTTTTTTCAAAGCCCATCATCACCATGCACCTGCTCTCCCTCGCCCACTCCAGAAGAACCTTCCTCCAAAGAAGTTTCGCCGGTCTCGGTGCGCTCGCCCTCAGCCGCCTTGATGCTTCCTCACTTCCTTTTCTCCACAGCCAGGGAGGACTTCACCTGCCCGCGCGAGCCAAACGCGTCGTCCATCTCTGCATGGCCGGCGGCCCGTCCCATCTGGAGTCCTTCGATCCCAAACCCCGGCTCGATGCCCTCCATGGCCAGCCCTTCCCGGAATCCTTCACCGCCGGGCAACAGCTCGCCCAGCTTCAGGGCGCCGAACTTATCGCCCGCGGATCGTTCACGGACTTTCAGAAGCACGGACAGAGCGGAATCGAGATCTCCGATCTTTTTCCCCACATCGGTTCCATCGCCGATGAGATCTGCGTCATCCGTTCCATGGTCACCGAGCAGATCAACCACGACCCCGCCCATGCCTTCATGAACAGCGGCTCGATCCTGAAAGGCCGCCCCAGCATGGGTTCATGGCTCCTGTATGGCCTCGGCTCCGAAAGCAGCAATCTTCCCGGCTACGTCGTCATGGTTTCCCGTGGCGCGGAACCCGACCAACCGATCTCCGCCCGTCAATGGAGCGCCGGGTTCCTCCCCAGCAAGTTCCAGGGCGTCCAGTTCCAGAGCCAGGGAAACGCCGTCCACTACGTCGGCAGCCCGGATGGCGTCTGCCAGTCCACCCAGCGCCAGGTCATCGATGAGATCCGAAACCTCAATTCCGGCCTCGGCGGCCAATACACCGACCCGGAAATCGAAACCCGCATCTCCCAATACGAAATGGCCTTCCGCATGCAGAGTTCCGTCCCCGAACTCACCGACATGCGCGGCGAGCCGCAACACATCCTCGATCTCTACGGAATCAAGGAGCCCGGCGACGGCTCTTTCGCCAGCAACTGCCTCCTCGCCCGCCGCATGATCGAGCGCGGCGTCCGCTTCGTGCAGCTCTATCATCGCGGGTGGGACCATCACGGAGACATCGAGAAGAAGATGCCCGCCACCGCGAAACTCACCGATCAGCCATCCGCCGCTCTCGTAAAGGATCTGAAACAACGCGGCCTGTTGGAAGACACCCTCATCATCTGGGGCGGGGAATTCGGCCGCACCCCCATGGGCCAGGGCAGCGGCCGCGACCATCACATCAAGGGTTTCAGCATCTGGATGGCGGGGGCTGGCATCAAACCCGGCATGGTCCACGGTGCCACCGACGAGCTGGGCTATTCATCCGTCCACGACATCGTCCACGTCCGCGATCTCCACGCCACATTGCTCCATCAATTCGGAATCGACCACGCCCGCTTCTCCACCAAGTTCCAGGGCCTCGACTACAAACTCACCGGAGTGGAGCCCGCGGGCGTGATCCGCAACATTCTCGCCTGATTGCAGGCCCGGGATCATCCGCGCGGGTTTTTCCCAGAGCAGTTTGGGACATACAAAGGCAGGGACGGCTCCCCGCAGCCGTCCGGCGGGGAGCGGGCCGATTCACCTTGTGTATCCTTTTGCCGAATCGCGCCGCCCCCCGCCGGACCATTGAGGACAACGATCCCTGCCTCGGGGATGCCCGCACTTCCTTTTCCGATCAAAGGTCCGGCTCGTCCACCGTTTCGTCGCGCTGATAGATCGGCAGCTGGCGGTAGGGCACGGTGAAGGCGAGGGTCATCATGGCGGTGCCGTAGACGCGCCCCGCTTCGCGGCTGTTCCATGAACCGTCCTCGCTCTGCTTGTCGAGGTAGGTGTCGTACATCCAGTCCGCATACTCCGCCCAATAACGGCCGCCGATCTGGAATGTTCCCTGGGCGTTGTAGTAATTGCCGTAGAACTCGAACTGGTCCCCGGGAAGATCCCGGAACGTCCGCATGATGTAACCGGCGGCCTTTTCCGTTTCCGGAGAACCGTGAAGCCCGCAGAGTTCCAGACAAAGCAGCCCCATGCCGGTGAGGGATTTCGCGTGATCGGTGGTGCCGGTGTATCCGAAACAACCGCGCTCCTCGTCCTGGCGGCGTTTGAGATAAGCCACGGCCTCCTCGATGGCCGCATCCGGCACGGCGGCACCGTTGAGCTTGGCGGAACGAAGGGCCATCAGCGCCCATCCGCTGCACGAGGTGTCGGAATCGTTGGAGCCGGGATGATACCGCCACCCGCCCTGATGGCGGGAGTCCTTTTTCACCGCCTGGGCTTCCAGGATGACCTTCAGCGCTTTCGGCAGGGCCTTCTCGATCCGTTCCTGCCGGGAGGGGTCCACCATGCCGCTGACTTCCGAGAGGAAAAGGGTGGAAATGTTGTGCGCGTACATCGGGCCGCTGCCCGCGTGGCCTTTCTCGAAAAGACCGTTGCCCTTCTGATGATCGAGAACGAGGTCGATGCACCGGTTCAAGGCCTCCGTGTACGGCCCTTCCGTGGGAAGGTGGCCGCGGGAAAGAAACGTCATGCCGACAAGGGCCGGAATGCCGGTGGAGTCGCCGAAATTTTCGGGAAACGTGCCATCGGGCCGCTGCACCCGCGCGAGGTATTGGAGAGCCCGGTCGATGGCGGGGTCCACCCGTCCCCGCCACGCGGCGAAGATGGGATCCGCGGACTCCATGGCGGAGGCGGGGGAAACAAGCAGGCAGGCGAAGGCCAGTATTCCTGTTAGAATCCGTTTGGGAACTTGCGAAAGGGGGCTGGACTCAAGGAGCGTGGGCGTCCCGCCCACATCAACAAGGGGGAGGAGTTTCCCGGATGCGGGGCGGCTTGGGCCAGCTGGAGGTGGCGACCGATGATCGCCACCACAGCGCGGGCGCTCCGCGAATCTCAAGCTTCCTGGAAATCGGATCATCATCGTTCAGCGTTCGGTCGTTTTCGACATGCTCTCGAAGTAGCCCCTCACAAGGCCGCGGTATTCCTCGGGAACGGCGTCCGCGCCACCGGCTCCGACATCGGAACGGAGCGTGGCCTGGATTTTTTCCCAGTCCGAAGCGCTGATGCCCAGCCTGGCGAGTTCCGGCGGAAGGCCGGGCGGCAATTGCCCCGGACGGCGCGGATCTTCGGAAACCTCTTCCCCCGGGCGGGCATCCGGCGGCCCCGGCATGCCGGGTGTTCCGGGCATGCCCTGCATCTGCCTGCGTCCTTCCTGAACCGCCCGCGCGAGCGCGTCCGCCGCATTCGCGGCGTGCATGGCGGCTTCCCCCGGCGAGGAACTGTCCGCGGCTTCGGACGCCTGTTGGAACGCATCCGCCAGTTCCGCAGCGGGAAGCGGGGCTTTGTTGGAATCTCCCGACTGGGACGCCGCCTGCCCGGCGGCCTGGGAAAACTCTTCGGCGGCACGTTCCAGCGCTGCGGCGGTGCGCTCGAAGTTTTGGGCGGATTGTTCGTGCTGGGAGGAAGCCTCCCGCGGTTCCCCCTGCTGGCCCTGCGCGGCCGCGGATTCCGCACGGCTGGTTCCTTCGGAAGCATTGCCGGCGGCTTCCCCCATCGCGCCGGAATTCTCCACCGCGGGCATGGATTGAATCGCTTCCGCGAGTTCTCCGGCTGCCTCCGCACCTGCTTCCTGAAGCGCCTGGAATGCGGCGGCGGGATCGCCATCGGCGAGCGCTTCCATGGCGGAGGCGATCGCTTCCTGACGCTCGGCGAGGCTCTGGAGAGATTCGGCCTGCGCGGCTTCCGTCGGGCTGGCGGCATCGGCCTGGGCCGCGGATTCTTTCATCGCTTCGGCGGCGGCCTTGGCGGATTCCGCCGCAGCTTTGGTCGCCTCGGCGGCGTCCGCCTGATCCGAAGCGGCATTTTCCCTGGCAGCGGCCATTTGCTCCTGCGTTTTCTCCGCAGCGGCGGCGGCCTCAGGCAGGGCATTTGCCAGATTGTTGCGGTCCTGCAAGGCTTGGGAAAGTTCGGCTTTGGCCTCGGCGGTGATCCCGGCCTGGGCTTCGGCGAGAGCTTCACGGATGGCATCTTCCAAGCCGGATGCATCCTGATTTTCCGCCATTTGCTGCGACTGCTCCCGCATGTCCTGCTGGGCTTCGGCCATGGAGCGGGCTTGTTCGGCGAGGGCCTTGGCCTGCTCCGCCTGGGCTTGCAAAGCTTCGGCCCGGGCATCGGGGCGCTCGCGAAGTTGCTGGCGGAGCGCCTCTTCCATCTGCTGCTGGCGCTGCTGCCAGTCCTGCGGGATTTGCGGAGTTTCGTCGTTGCGGGCGAGGAGATTTTCCTCCGCCTGTCTGGCCAGCTCCCGCTGTTCCTGTGCGAGATCCTGCATGCGGGCGAGGTCCTGCACACGCTGCCGGTCCTCGTCCATATTCTGGCGGACGGCTTCCAGATCCCTGATCGCATCTTCCGCCAACTGGCGGGCATCGGCGAGGGTTTGCTGGCGCTGTTCGGCGGTGTCCTGAAGCGGCACGTTTTCGAGATTTTCCCGGGCTTCCTGCAAAGCCTCGGCGGCTTTTTCGACCGGATCGGCCTTGGGCGCGTGCACGCTGTCCTCCATGCGGGAAGCGAGTTCCTCAAGCTTCTCCGTGGCGCTTGCCAGTTTCTCCGCCGCTTCCTGGAAATGCTGCCGGGCGTTCTCCGGCAACTGATCGTTCTTCAATTGATCCCGGTGCCAGTCCATGCGCTCGCGTGCCTCGCGCGCGTCGCGGATGGCTTCCTCGATCGTCTCGCGCGCGCCGTCGTGCTCCTGCCGCAGTTCCTGCCGCGCGAACGACTCGGCGCTTTGATCGACAATCAGGCGGACCCATTCGGAATAGCCCACGCCGGGCCCTCCGAAACCGGGCGGGCGGGCGTCCGCGGCTTTCACCCGGATTCGCATTTCGTTGGTCCCCGCGAACATGGACCGGAGGGAGCCGACCACCACCTCGCCCGCGCCGCGGAACCGCTGTGGCTTCGAGCCGGGAATGACCATGGGAAGATCCTGCGGAAGAACTTTCGTCTCCCCGGCCTCGACCTCGAATTCCAGCGTTTGCAGGGCGAAATCTTCCGTAACCTCGTAGCGCATGCTGAAAACCTCATCGGGCCGCACACGCAGCTCCCGCTGGAAAGGGCTGATCAGCAGCACGACCGGCGGGCGGTCCTCCAGAACCTCCACCCGGAAACGGAGCGCCTCCACCTCGCGCCCAAGCCGGTGGCGCAACATGGCGACCGCCTCTCCCGAACCTTCCGGCTCCAGCAGCCATTCAAACGCGATGCGGCCTCCGCTTGCTGACGATTCGATCCTGCCATCGGCAAGCCGCTCTCCATCGATCTCCAGCCACGCCTCCTCGATGGCCGTGTTGGTGGTTCCGGAAAGGGTGACGGAGGTTCCCGCCACCGCCTCCACGCCGCGGCCAAGGGACGAGGTGAGATCCGGCAGACGGGTGTATTCGGGAAATTTCATCGCCACCCGCGGATCCCGGATTTCCGGCAACGGCCAGACGGTGGCGGTGAAGGCGTCGCTTTCATCCCTGCCGGCGCGGATGCGGTAGCGGAACGATTCGCGGGCGGGATGCAACACATAACGGAATCCATCGCCGCTGCGGGTGAGGGTCTGGGAAAACTTCGTGCCATCGGCGCGCTCCATCCAGAGGTCCACCTGATTGGACCGGCCGGTGTAGCCGATTTCGATTTCGATGGAATCCCCTGCAAGGACCTCAAGGTTTCCCGGGCTCACCGTGAAGCTGGCTGCCCCGGCATTTCCGATATCGGAAAACGGAGCGACCGCACGGACGAGGAGGCGTCCCGCTTCGCCGGGCCAGAGGACGAGGGAAAGCAGAAGCAGCCC
>CAZVSA010000014.1:0-8683 GCA_964629955.1 uncultured Luteolibacter sp. | reverse complement strand
TGGCTTTGTGCGGCGGACCGGAGCTCCGACACCGCATCCACGCCGCCGATGTCTTTCTCCGCAGCGGCGGAAAGCGCCTCCAGAAATCCGGGAGACACGTTGCTGCCCTCGTGGGAAATTTCCAGCACGGTGCTGAGGCGTTCCTCCATCTCCGGGTGGCGGCATTCCAGCCAGCGCGCGATCTGAATCAGCCCGATTTTCCGGAAAACCGGAGCAAAGCCGAATTTCGCCGCCCCCGCCACCGCGATCAACCACCCCGCGAACAACACCCAGCGGGCCGCCCCGGGCAGCGGGGCGAAAAGGTAATCCGCCGCCATGATCAGGATCAGGCCCGCGAGCGCGACCGTTCCCGTTACCGCAATCCCCCGCAGCCTCTGAACCCTGCGGATCCGGGACCGGACGGCATCGAGGCGGACTTCTATTTCACGAGGTATGCGGTTCGTATTCATGGCTGCATTTCATTCTTCTACGGCAATCCCGAGGTTCTTCTGATCACCCATTCCGCCCCGAGAAACAAGGCGAACAACGCGAGCACCCACCCGCGGTCCCATAAACTTGTCTCGCGGATTTCCTCCCGTTCGTTTCTTTCGTTTAAAAACAATCCGGCAAGCTCACCGGCATTGTAGGGGGAAACCACCTTGCCGCCGGAAAGATCGGCGAGCGTCTGGAGGAGCGGAAGATTCAGGGTGGTTTCCGCGAATTCGATGGGACCGCGGGACCCCACCACCCGGAACCCCGCGCTCACTTCCCTCATCCCTTCCTCCGCCATCAGTTGTTCGGCCCGCGCCCCGCGAACGCGGACCTCATAGCGGCCCGCGCTCCTGAGCCGGTCGAGCCGCGCCTCGTAAAGACCATTCGATCCCTCGACCTCCGCCATCGGCACGCTGGCGATCACTTCCTCCCCGAGGATCACCTCCGCGCGCAGCGATTCGTCGGCCACGGGCGAGAGGGAAACGTCGCGGAGACGCGCGGTGATCACCGGGCGGTCGTCCGGAGTGTAGGTGAGCTGGTCCGTGCCGACGCGCACGCGCTGCCCGCCCGCCCGCAAGGTCGGCCCGGCTCCCCAGCGCACGAGATTTCCCCAGAAACGGTGGTGATAGAGATCCCCCGCCCCCTCGCGCAGACGCCAGGTGCGGTCCGTGAGAAGCAGCGCCACCTTTCCCTTTCCCGTCTGCCGGGTGACGAGCAGCGCGGCTTCGGTTTCCCGTTCGCGGCGTTTGGTCATCGCTTCCAGTGCGTTTTCAAGCCCGGAACCACTCCGCACGTCGCTTTCCCCGCCACCGGTGCTCGCGGTCAAAAGCACTTCCGCTCCGCTCTTCAGGCTTTCCAGCGGATGCCGCCACGCGAGTTCGGGAAAACCCGCCCACACCTGTTCGTTTCCCGCTTCGCCGGTGCTTTGCCGGGTGACCGGGTGGTTGCGCCCCTCACTGGCAAGTGCGAGCCGGAACGGACCTCCGCCGCTTCCGAAATAGGTTTGGCGTCCCCATGCGAATTCCGCGGGAACGAGCGCCCGCCCGCTTTCGCTCTCGATGGCATGGGGCATGTACCGCGGCCCGGAAACCAGCACCAGCAGCGCGGCGCGTTCGTTCACGCAGCGGGAAAGGATCTGCCAGGTTTCCTCCCGGAGCGCGGATGGCTCCACATCGCCGATGATGATGACATCGAATTTCCGCCACTCTTCCTCGCTGGCGGGCAGGCGGGTGGCCAATGATTCGCCGAACGGGCGCGAGGCCGACGCCGCGACGGCGGGATCCACCTGTCCCTCGATCCGGTCCGGATGGAGCAGCACGTGCTGGAGATGGACGGACTTGTCCCGGCCGTAGAAAAGATTTCTCAGGTAGCGGAATTCCCAACGCGGCGTCCCTTCGATGAGCAGCACGTTGGTCCGCGCGTCGGTGATCGATGTCTCGAATTCCCACGCGTTGTTGTCCGCGAAGCGTTCTCCGTCGAGGGGATCGATCTCCACCCGGTAGTCGCCGACCCCTCCCTCATCGGGGATCAGGGAAAAACGCACTTCCTCGCGATGATGCGCCTGCGGAATGGAAATCTCCCGTTCCTCCAGAACCTCCTCGCCGCGGCGCAAGGTGACGTTCGCCGTTTCTCCCCGGTAGCCGTCGAACTTCAAATTCACGTCCACCCGCATCCGGTCGCCCAGATGAATCGCCTCCGGAGCCCTCACCGCGAGCACGGAGGCATCGCGCGGAGGTTCGGCGCTGCCCACCGCGATCATGCCGACGGGAGCGTCGAGAATTCCAAAACGCCGCGCGACATCCTCCACCCTGCCGGGCCGGTTGTGGCGGCCATCGCTGACGATCAACGCACCCGCGAGTTCATCCGGCGAAACCTGCTCCAAAACGGTATCAAGCGCGGAGGCCAGATCGGTGGCATCCCCCCATCCCCCGGCCACCTCCTCGCCCTCCTCCCTCACGCTCCGCGCGGCACGGACCACACGCACCCGGAGATTCTCCCCGAGCTTTTCAAGCAACCCGGCCTTCTCCAGCGCCTCCTCGCCCAGCTCCAGGCGCGTCGCCTCCTCTCCGTCGTCCTTGATGTGCATCGAGCCGGAATCGTCCAGAATCACGACCACTTCCCGCTGCACTTCCCGGGTGGTTTTCCTCACCCACGCCGGGGAAATCAAAATCCATACGAGAACCGCAAGCGCCATCAAGCGCAGGCCGATGATCCAGCGCGCGCGCGCCGGGGAAACCGCCCCCGCCTCGTAGCGGTAGAGAAGGAAAATCAACTCCACCACCAAAGCCACTCCCGCGGCCACCACCCACAACGGCCATTCCGGCGAAATGCTGAACACCCGGCCGATCCCGGTGAGCAGCCCCCAGACACCGCCAAACACCGCCGCCAGACGGATCGCGGAAATCATCATCTCGCTCCTCCCCTCCACACCGTGTCTTCCCCGAATTCCACTCTCACGTCCTCCGCCGTGCGGCGGGATTTGGAAACCCAGCGCGCGAGGAAACTCTCAAGGATCATCAAAAGCAGGGCGGGAATCGCCAGCCACTTCCAGATCTCCCTCCCGAACCCTTTTCCCTGAAGCACCCCCAGAACATCGTCCACGGACGCGGGCAGCAGGAGATCGACATGCTTGCGGACGAGGGCGAGGTCATCCGCCTGCATCGGCTCGAACACGCTTTCCGCGGGATCCCGCAGCACCACCACCGGCAGGCTTCCGTTTTCGATCACGCCAAAATCGCCTTCCATCGCATCGCCCGCGGAGACCTGATAGACACCCGGCACGGCGGGACCGGAAATGAAGAGATCGCGGCCCGCGGAACTCTCGCGGAGGCTCGCCTCCCGGGGCAGCCCGTGGGGATCGAGCGCCGGGAATGTCTCCGGAGAAGCTTCCACGGACGGACGGAAAACATAAGACGGAATGATCCGCCTCTCCCCTCCCGGCGGTTTCCAAAACAACCTCACATACGCACCGCCGCCCTCCTCCTCATAGCGGATCGATACAGGCAGCGCCTTTCCCGCTTCGAGAGGGAGCGTTCCCAGCCAGCCGTTGTTGCGGTCCCCGCTCATCGGCGGGTGGTCGCCCAGGCGGATTTCCAGCCGGTCGTCCACCTCCGCCTCGAACAGATACTCCCCGGTTTCAGGAGGGGTGAAGGTGCCCTGCCACTCGATGGCAAAGTGATCGTTTGGCACCCGCGGATGCGGGCTGTCGTATTCCCAGCGGAAATCAATCACAGGATCGATGCGGCGGAGAACACCGGAGGAAGCATCCCTGCGGTTGCTGTAATACGTTCCCGAAAGTCCGCCGTGGTTCCGGGATACCGCAATCTGCGGGCTCCACGCGGAGACAACATTCAGCTCCGCCCCGCCGCCCGCGCTCCAGGTGACAAGCTCATGGACCAAAGGAACGAACGAACGCCGGGCCGGCAGATTTCCCGATCGCGCGTCGAACGCGCAGGTGGCGATCATGGTACGACCGTTCCCGTACTTTCGGCTCGCGAGGAAGACATCGCCGTTCGTGTAGGCCCCGGCCTGGATGCCGCCTTCGGTGAATTCACCGGTTTTCCTCCAGCGCGTCACCAGGGTGGATTCCAGATCCCCGCCTTTTTCAAACAACTCCAGCGCCTCGTGAACGAAGGTCGAGGCCGCGGGCGACACCCCCTCGCCGTCCGACACGTCCCCGCCGAGGGCGACGGGAACCAGCGTTCCATCCCCGCCCTGCCAGTGGTTGTAGAAATCCGCATCGGCGCGGGGGCCCGCGATGATCAGCAAACCGGCGCCGGCGGCCACCCGCGCGGAGAGAGCGTTCGCCAGCCGCTCCGGCAAACGCGAAACATCGGCAAGCACCACCACCGAAACATCTTCCAGATCTTCCACAGCGAACTCGGTGGCGGTGACCACGCGCGGATCCATCAGAAACCCCTTCCCCGCGGACTCCCCTCCGATCAATGCCGCGGTCGGCGCAAGGGCCAAAGCGGAATAGCCGGTGGCCCGCTCGAAAAACGATCCGCCCGGATTTCCATCAACCAACAGCACCGGCAAATGGCCGCGGACCACCACCGCGCGCTCCACCCGGTTGTCCGCCGCGAGATCATCGTTGGCCTGAATCCGGGCCTCCACCACCTGCGGACCGGCGCGCAGGAATTGATGGCGGAATTCCACCACCTCGCTTTGTCCCGGCACCAGAAGGCCCACCGGACTTTCGCCCACCGCGCGGCCATCGACCTCCAGCGTGACCGGGCCCGGCGTGATCGCGGCGCTTCCTGTGTTTTCCACCGTCATCCGCACGGTCACCTCGCGGTCGGTCCCCACAACGCTCCGGGAGATGGAAAGGTTCGCCAGCGCGACGTTCGTGAAGGAAGCCGGAGCCCCGAAATCACGGATGAGGAGCTTCGGCCGGGCGGCCATGCTGCTCCATGCCTCCTCAAGCTGGTTCCACGCATCCGGGGTGTCGAAACGCCAGCCGCCCCGCTGGGAATCGGTGAAAACGACGATCTCCTTGGACGCGTTGCTCCCTTCGGAAAGCCCGAGCGTGGCCATGCCCAGCGCCTCGTGGGCGCGGAAGGTCCCGCCGACCGGTCTCAGGGAATCGAGGATTCCCAGCACGTCCGCCCGCTGGGTCACCGGCGCGGCGGCCATCGCCTGCGGAGCGGGGCCGCCGAGAATTACGGTGAATGCCGTACCACGGGGCGCTTCGTTGACGAGACGCTTCGCCTCGCCGATCGCGCGGTCGAACACGCTCCTCCCGTCATGCAGCAGCTCCATCGACGCCGACGCATCGATCACAAGCGCGACATCCCGCCGCCCGCTGGCCTCGAAACGCTTGAGATTGAGAAATTTCTCCATCACCACGAGCCCCACCGCCAAAGCCATCAATGCCATCGCCGCCGTGCGGACGATCCACCGGGCTTTCGGATTTCCCAGCACAAACGACCCGCCGAACAACGCGATGCCAATGAGAGCCGCGGGCAGAACGAAAAGCCACGGCACACCCGAATCCGGAGTGATGAAAGGCCGCGCCACGGCAAGCGCGACAAGCGCCAGCAGCAGACAGCGGGCGGCCATGAGAAGCAGATCCTCCCACTCCATTTTCCTGCGGCGGACGGAAACCGTGTCGAAGAGGAAACGCATCGCACCCCACTCCACCGGCTTCGCCGCCTGCTGGCGGACGAGGTGGATGATGATCGGGATGGTGACCGCCGCCAAACCGGCAAGAAGCCATGGATTCAGAAAAAGCATCTATGTTCCCGGAGAGGGTGGGAGATTTTGGCTGTCGTTTCGCCGCGGTGGGATATCGGAACTCGAATACACGGAGCGGATGCCGGAACTTACGGGTTTTCCGCCTCCAGTCGGAGGAATCGACAATGAAGGGGCGGGAGCTCTGCAGACCGGCTTCACTCCTCGTTCCGGGTCAAGTCCTTCAGGATCTTCCTTGCCAGCAATTCATTGATTTCACGATGGCGGGGCACCGGTTGGGAACGCCCCGTTTTCGGATTGTGGTAAATGTCGTGACGAGCGCCATGGCGCAACAGCGCACAACCGGCCCTCTCCAACTCCGCGACGAGATCGCGCCTCTTCACGCGAACTCCAGTTCCACTTCCTTCCTGATTCCCGGAATGTCTTCGTGGCTGAAAAGCTCGAAAAGATCGCGGAGGTGAACCTTGAGGTCGTCCAGATCCTCGCCCTGTGTCCAATGATCGGGGTAATCGTTCAAATAGCCGAGATAGATCCCGTCCGTCTCGCGCCAATACGTGGCTTTCGTTTTCATATGTCGAGAATACCGCAGTGGCAGGGTGGGCCAAGCGGGAATTTGGAGAGGCAGGGTTGCCCTGGCCGCGTTTCCTCATAAAGTGTTATTTCCGCCCCCCGAGATAACGGAGGAGGGTATCGCGGAGCGGGGTTTTGGTGTTCACCGGGACGTAATCAGCGCGCATTTTGCCGCAGGCGGAATCGATGCGCTTCACGAATGCGCGGAGGCGTTCGAGGTAGGCGGCGCGGACCGCCTGGGGATCGATCCGGAGCATGGCCTCGATGCCCTCCAGATCCTTGAACCGCTGGAAGCTTTTGAAAGGGAAGGTGAGTTCCTCCTCCGCCAGCAGGTGGATGACCACAAGCTCATGCTGGCGGAAATCGAAATGATGGAGCGCTTCCACGATTTTCTCCGGATCGTCGAAAAGATCGCTGATGAGAATGACCAGCCCCCGCCGGGGAATGCGCTCGGCCACATGATGAAGCACGCTTCCCACATCGGTGTCCTCGCCGGGTTCGGTGGCGTGAAGTTCCTCCAGAATCCGGCGGACCTGGCTGGGCCGGCTGCCGGAGCGGACGAAGGCCCGGGTGGTTTTGTCGAAGGTGACAAGCCCCGCGCCGTCGCCCTGCTTGATGAACAGATAGGAAAGCGCGGCGGCGAGGTGCTTGGCATACTCCAGTTTGGAAAGCGCTTGGCCGCCCGTCGTCGCCGCGGACTCTCCGGTGTATTTCATCGAACCGGATACATCCACCGCGATCATCGCACGGAGATTCGTTTCCTCGATGTATTGCCGGATCACCTGGCGGTCGCTTTTCGCCATCACCCGCCAATCGAGATTTTTCGGATCATCTCCCGGCGAGTATTCCCTGTGCTCCGCAAACTCCACGGAAAACCCTTTCTCCGGGGAGGTGTGGCGGCCGCTCAGGGTGCCCACCATCCTGCGGCGGGCGTACCACTCGCTGCGGCGCATGATGCCCATGGTTTCCTCCGGGAGGAGCCGCATGCAGTCGGGGAGCTTGAGGGTGTCGGACATGGCCGTCAGATCACCAGTTCCTCGCGGGGGGCGAGCACCTTCACCAGGCGCTTGACCACGTCGTCGCTGGTGACGCCGGCGGCCTCGGCATTGAAAGTGGTAAGCACCCGGTGACGGAGGACAGGAATTGCCACGGCGGCCACATCCCCGGTGGTGGCATGGAAACGCCCGCGCAACACCGCATGGGCCTTGGCGGCGGAAACGAGGCAGATGCCCGCCCTCGGCCCGGCTCCCCAGCCCACCATCTCTTTCACGAAGTCCGGCGCGGAGGGATCTTTCGGCCGGGTGGCCCTGGCGAGCTTCGCGGCGAAGTCGATCACATGATCGCCCACCGGAACCCGTTTCACGATTTCCTGCATCTGGAGGATGTCCTCGGCGTTGAGCATCGGGGTGATCTCGCTGCTGCCGGGGCTGGTGACACGCCGGATGATCTCCCTCTCGTCGTCCTCCGTCGGATAATCGACCACGATGTTGAAAAGGAAACGGTCGAGCTGCGCCTCCGGCAGCGGGTATGTGCCCTCCTGTTCGATCGGGTTCTGGGTGGCGAGCACGAAAAACGGCTTCGGCAGGCCGAGCGTATGCTCGCCGACGGTGACGTGATGCTCCTGCATCGCCTCCAGCAGGGCCGCCTGGGTCTTCGGCGGAGTCCGGTTGATTTCGTCGGCGAGCACCAGATTGGCGAAAATCGGCCCGTGGACGAAGCGGAAACCCCGCCGACCGGTTTCCGGATCCACTTCCAGAACATCCGTGCCCGTGATGTCCGCGGGCATGAGATCCGGCGTGAACTGGATTCGCTTGAAACTGAGGTGCAGGGCGCGTGCCAGTGTGGAAACGAGAAGCGTTTTCGCAAGACCGGGAACCCCCACCAGCAGCGCGTGGCCGCGGCACACGATCGCCATCAGCGTTTGCTCCACCACCTCCTCCTGCCCCACGATCACACGACCGATCTCGGCCTTCATTCTCCCATAGGTTTCATGGAGACGCTCCACCGCCTGTTGATCGCTATTGCTCATTGTCTCTCCGATACACAACACACGCGGGGCAACTTGCATCCTCTCCAGCAAAATCTTCAAAAAACCAAACGGTAGGGACGGACCGCCGGGCCGTCCCACTTTTTCCCGATATGCCATGGCTCTCACCCCGGCTATTTTCCCTGCCCCGCCAATGGATGCTCCACCTGCTGCGGAGAGAAAGTCACGGCGCGCCCGGCGGTCACGCCCTACCCCGTCAGGGAGTTTCCTCCACCCTCAGGCGCAGGAAACGGCGGGTTTCTCCCGGCTCCGGTTCCGGCATGCGGACGATCACCTCATCGGTGAAGGCATCCAGCGGGGAGACTTCCTCCACGGTTTCCACCGGCTCCCAGGAGCCTTCCGAGAGCGAGGTGGAGGTTTCCACCACACCCGCCACGCCCCGCGTGTAACGGCTGCGCTGGA
>CAZVSA010000013.1:16780-28923 GCA_964629955.1 uncultured Luteolibacter sp. | reverse complement strand
TGGTTGGGGCGTGATCCATGGCGGATCGGGAAAAAGTGGGACGGCCCGGCGGTCCATCCCTACCGGTCAACCCGCCTCCGGCGTTGCCGCCGCGATTCCCGGAACACTTTCCGCCGCCTCTTCTTTCTTCCACTTCGACGTTCGATGCTGGACGTTCGATGTTCGATGTTCCTGCCCCCGGCAATCCCGCCACACACCCGGAAAAGAAAACGGCCCGGCATTTCCGCCGGACCGTTTCGTTGAAAAATAATGCTTGCCGGGAAAGCCTCAGACGAGGCCCGCCTTCTTGAGCGTGGCGTAGGCGCCGTTCTTATTGATCGTTTTGAGCGCGCGGCAGGAAAGCTTCAGGCGGACGAACCTGCCGAGTTCCGGAACCCAGATGCGCTTGTTCTGGAGGTTCGGGGAAACGGTGCGCTTGGTCACTTTGGTCACGTGACGGCCGATTCCGCCTTTTTTCTTGGCCAAACCGGAACGGTGGATTTTTCCGCCGGAGCGGACTCGGGATCCTCTGATGCTGCAAATACGGGCCATGATGAAAAAAGGTTACGGGGTTGCGGGACGCGGAGGATGCTCCCGGAATCCGCCCCGTCAAGACGAAACCTGTCCCGAACCGGCGAAATTTTTCACAGCCTCCCCCGCCGCAGGCGGTTGAGCCACCGTTCCACGTCCCGGAAAATCGCATCCCGCTCCTCGTCATACATCAGCAGGTGATACGCATCCGGATAGTTCCGGTACGTCGTGGAGACCTCTTCCGGAATCCTCGCCACGAACCCCCGCACGTCCGGATCGCTGTTGAAAAAATCCTCCCCGCCGTGAAGCACCAGCACCGGCACGCGGAACGACTCCGCGCAGGAATTCATCCCGTCGATGTGGCGGGTCAACGCCCCCAGCAGCCTCAGCGTATGCTGCTCCACATGGTAGGAATTCGTTTTCGCCTGATCCAGATGCTCCGAAGTCTGCGTCATCTGCACGTCATGGCCGCCCGCCAGGGTTTCCAGGGAAATCCTCGCCAGCGGCAGCGTCGTTGCGGCGATCCTCACCAAGGCCGGAGTCCATGCCGGGATGTCATCGCGGAAACGGACGATGGGTGAGGAAAACACCAGGGCATCGCACGGCGGATCGTCCTCCGGAGACTCCCGCCACGCGTGCGCCGCGATCAACGCCCCCATGCTCTCCCCGAACCAAACCACCTTCGCATCCGGATGGCGCTCCCGGACCAACTGGGTGAACGCGAACAAATCCCGGTACCAATCCTTCGGGTTCCCGATGTCCCCCCGGCGCTCGTGGATCGGATCGCTGCCCTGCCCGCGCACCTCGTACGCATACAATCCCGTGCGCGGCTGGTGTTTCAGCAAATGAAGCCCCAGATTCTGATAGTCGATCGACGCCCCGCAGAATCCATGGATGCCGATCATCACGATGTCCGGCTCCGTCTTTTCGGAAATCCAACCCCGATAGCCGAACGTCTCCCCCGCCATTCTCCCCGAGGGATCGTTGGAATGGCTCACCAGAGTGTAGGACGGGGCGCACGCCCCCAGCAGGACGGCCGCAATCCAGCCTCCCGCCCGGGCCGGCAGCCATCGGGCGGACTTCCATGCCCGGCGGATGGCATCATCGGTCACACGCCCACCCTGGGTGCAAATCCCCGCGAGGGCAACACGCGAAAAACGCGCCTGGGTCACAACGTCATGTCTGGCACCGCCTACCTGCAGCGCAGCTTCGACAGCAGGTTGAGGATTGCAGCTGAGAGAATCATTTCGACTCGGGGCGGGTAGACGGTTGTCCAGCACCGTCTTGTTCGGCAGATCGGTTGTTCCTACGGGAGAGGTAGCCGCCGAGCACTCTGAAAATGGCAACTCCTACCAGCCAGACCCCATATCCAACTCCAAGGTGGGCAACCAACAGGCCGCCGGCAAACATCACCGGGTGACTCAATATAACGGCGTAATCGAGTCCGGGCAGTCGCTCGGCGAACACAAATAAGCGCTCACCAACCGAATATCCGATACTGGTCATGAATCCCGGTTCCGCGATCTTATCTTGTTGATCGGAAACGTTGAGATTAGTGTAAAGGTGGGCAAGAGCCATCCCGCACGCGATTACGAAGAAGAGCGTGATACTGGCACAGGTCCATGTCCAAACGCGGATCATTTGTCAGCCGAACAGTGGAGTTAGTTTGTCAGCAGGAAAGCGGAAAAGCCGCCGCACCGGTCCACCCTGACATCATTTCCTTGCCTCCTTGTCCGCCCGCTGGCAGCGATAGGGCGATCCACAATGTCTTCCCCTTCCCCATCCAAACCCGATTCCTCCTTTTTCCGGCCGGACCGGCTCCTGATCTCCGCCGCCGCTGTTCTCATTCTCCTGCCGCTGCTCCTGACCTCCTCCCCGGAATACCGGGAGGTTGGCCTGCTCGCTTTTGGAGCCATCGCCCTGCTGCTCGCGGGGAAACTCCCCGCCACACGGGAAATCATCCGGAACCGGCCCTTCCTCGCCGTCGTCCTTCTGCTCCTTCTCATTCACGCCTTCACGTTCACCGGCGGCGTCCTTCATGGCGAAACGGCGCTCCGGTGCGCCTCGCTTGCCGTCTCCGGCCTAACCGGGGTGCTGGGAGTGGCGGTGCTCGCATCCGTCCTGCTGCAACCAAAATGGCGCCGCACGGCCGGTGCGACCGCCCTCGGGCTGACCGTCCTCCTCGTGACCGCCTCGCTTCTGGGCTATCTCGTTTTCATCGCCTGGCAGGTGGAGCTCGACACCCGGACGGTTCACTTCGACCCGCGCCGGCTCGCCCTGATCTGGCCCACCCGCATCTTCACGATGCCTCTGGGCCAACAGTTCTGGAACCACACCAACGACGCCGCCTACCTGTTCGCCGCGGCATGGGCGGTGCTGCTTGATTTTCTCTCCCGCCGCCCCCGCTTCGCCCCCGCCGGATGGGTTCTCTCCCTGCTCCTCGCGGTCGCGGTTTTCTTCACCGCATCCCGCAGCGGTTTTCTGATGATCGCCGCCGTCCTTCCGTTCCTGCTGGTTTTCCGCCCGCTGTCCTTTTCCCTGAAAACCCTCGCCATGCTGGCCCTCGCCTTCGGTCTGGGATTCGCCGGACTGGAATACAAGATCCAGCGGATTTCCCCTCCTCCGCCAACCGGGGAAACCCCGAAACCCCGGGACATTCCCGGCACCATCCATGTCACCGGCATCGTGAACCGGGGCAGCGCCGGCCGCATGGAGGGATACCAGAAACTTTGGGAGGAACTCTCCGGCTCGCGCATTGCCGGCCGGGGCTTCGCCTCGAACCGCCTGCCCATCGCGCATTTGATGCACGAGCACTCCACTTACCTCGCCACCCTGCGCGCCGGCGGCATCCCCTCGTTCCTCGCCCACCTCGCCATTCTCGCCATCGCGTTTTATTCGGCGATCATCCTCGCCCGCCGCGGCTGCCGCTGGCCGCTGCTCTTCGCCGTCGCGGTCTTCACCGGCCTCCTCTTCGACCGCAGCACCGTCATCCGCCTCACCGGCTTCGACGAATTCCTCACCCACTGGCTCGCCGTCTGGATTCCCATCCTCCGTCTCGCCCTGCCAGCGGAAGATTCCGGAATTCATCGAAACGCGGAGGAACAGAGGTCGCAAAGGGAATCGCGGAGATTCGCATGAGTGACTTTGCGGTTCTCTCCGCGACCTCCGCATCTCCGCGTTTCGATTCATCCCCCTTTGTCAGCCGGATGATTTCCGGAAATCCCCCCGGACGGCGAAAATTCCCATGGAATTCCATGTCCTTTTCCGTCTATTCGTGTAGTTCTTTATTTGTCGAAATTCCCCATGCCATGAAAACCATCCGCATCGGCCTTGCGATGTTCGCGGCCCTCGCCGCCTCCGCCTCCGCAGCCCCCCGGTTCATCGTTTCCACTCCGTCCCTCAGCCCGGAATCGGAAATCGACTTCGTCCTCGATTCTCCCGCCGTCGCGCCCGCACACCTCGGCAACGAAGTGGAAAACACCTGGTTCGATGCCAAACCACCGCTTCCCGGCAAACTCGTCTGGAAAGCCCAAAACATCGCCAGCTTCCTCCCGGACCAGCCGCCCGCCATCGGTACCACCTACACGTTCTCGATCCGGGAAAACCTCACCCACCTCGACGGCACTCCCGTTCCCGCCGGAAACTTCGCCACCCTCGCCAGCGAACCCTTCCGGATCGACAGCGCCAGCATCCGCGACCGCTGGAGTTCCGGCTACTCCCACTCCACCTCATCCTGGCTCCTCGTCTTCAACGATGCCGTGGACCCCGCCACCGCCGCCGCATTCGTTTCCTACGCATCCAAGTCCGGCCAAAGCGTTACCGCCCGGCTCGAGCACGCCACCGTGGAAACCGCGGGCTATTATGGAAACCGCCAGCCGTGGGCGGAACGAGGCAAACCTTCCACCCCGAAAGCCGCCGATGAAATCGCCAACCACGTCTTGATCGCCAGCCCCCTCACCCCCCTGCCCGTTGGCGAGGAATGGACCCTTTCCGTCCGCGCCGGCCTCCCCAACCAATCCGCCACCGCGAAACTCGGCGTCGGCGGCAATTACGTCATCGGAGACGTCGATCCATTCCAAGCCACCTCCATCGACGAATACGTGGAGGTCGACGAACCCCGAAAAATCATCATCACCTTCAATCATCCGCTCCCCGAGGAACTGCCCGACGATTTTCTCCTCACCTCCCTCTCGCTTTCCCCCTTTCCCGCGGACCTGACCGCGGAGGCCCACGGCCACCAGATCCATCTTCTCGGAAGTTTCGCCGGAGCGGACAACTACTCCGTCGAAATCCTGCCCCCGCTGCTCTCCAGACATGGGCTCACTCTGGAAAAAGAACTCCAGAAAAACATCGTCTTCCAGCGCCTCGACCCGGAACTCGTCCTCCCCTCCGAAGACGAAGCCCAGCTCGCCCATGGCAGCCGCGCCTACCGCCTCCTCACGATCAATCTCTCCAGCGTCCGCGTCCGCATCAAGCAACTCTCCGGCCCCAATCTCATCCGCACCCTGCAAGGATACGAACACTACACCGGCCGCGGCCACGACGGCACCGACGTCTCCCCCACCGCCCCCGTTCCCTATTCCCTCGTCCCCGGAAAAACCCTGCTCGACCGCGAATTCCCCCTCGACAACCCCATCGACACCTCCCGGGAACTCACCCTTCTCTGGGACGAACTCCTGCCGGAAAATCTCCGCAACGCCGCTCTCTTCCTCGACATCACCGGCACCCCGCACCCCGATGCCGCCGCCAGCGGACGCCGCAATTCGCAAGCCCTCCTCCAGCTCACCGATCTCGGCCTCGCCTGGAAACTCACCCCCTCCGAAGCGCTCCTCTACGCGTTTTCCTGCGATACCGGCGCCCCGCTCCCCGGAGTGAAAATCGATGTCTTCGGAGAAGACGCCGCCGTCCTCCACACCGTCAGAACCGACGCCTCCGGCATCGCCACCCTGCCCCGCACCGCCGGGGCCCGCCATTTCCTCGCATCCCTCGGCACGGACTCCTACGCCACCTCCTTCGACAACACGCTCTCCACCGTCGGCATGTGGCACTTCCCCATCCGCTACTCATGGGAGCCACCCGTCGAATCCCTCCGCCGGGCCTTCCTTTTCACCGACCGCTCCCTCTACCGCCCCGGGGAAACCGTGCGCCTCAAAGGCATCGTCCGCACCCAGCGCGGAAACCTCGTCGAAGCCGCGGACGGCGCGGGCAGCCCGCGCCTTGTCATCCTCGATCCCACCGAAAAGGAAATCCACACCAGCGAAGTCACCCTCTCGGAAAACGGCTCCTTCGATCTCACCTACCGCCTCCCCGCGGGGATCACCGGCCACCACACCATCCGCCTCGAATACTCCGCCGAGCTGGAGCAGGCGGAAACCTCCGAAGACTGGCAGGAACACAGCCGACTCCTCCGCAGCGCCGTCTTCGAGATTCCCCTCCGCGTCGAGGAATTCCGCCGCAACGCCTTCGAGCTGAATCAAACCATCCAGCCTCCCGCCATCGCCGCCGCCACCATCTCCGCGGACCTCTCCGCCACCTACTACCAGGGACAGCCCGTGGCCGCCGGCGGTGTCAGACATTTCAGCCACGTAGCCACGAAAAACCCCTATCCGGAGCGCTTCCGCGATTTCCTCTTCGGCGATCACCGCACCGACGACTGGGCGTATTGGTACCACTACTTCGGCTACCGCTCGGACGAAGACAGCCACAACGACTCCTCCGTCCGCGCCCATGGCAAAACCACGCTCGCCCCGGATGGAACCGCCACCATCGAAGTGGAAATCCCCCGATCCGATTTCCCCGTCGCACGCGAAGTCACCCTCTCCACCGAAGTCACCGACGCCAACAACCAGACCCTCACCGCCTCCTCCACCGCCACCATCCATCCGGCTTCCGCCTACATCGGCATCTCGCGCATCGACCGCCTCGTCCGCGCGAACGACACCGTTCCCTTCAAAATCGTCGCCACCGATACCGACGGAAATCCCTTCCCCGGGGAACTCAAACTCACCGCCACCCTCACCCGGCAAGTCAATTCCTCCGTCAAAACCCTCGGCGAAAACGGAGCCACCGCCACGCGGAACGACGTCAGCGAGGAAACCGTCTCCACCTCTAACATCACCCTCGCCCCCGCCGCCTCGCAAAAAGAAGGCACGCTCCTTCCCATCACCCCCAAGGAAACCGGCCTGCACTTCCTCACCCTTCGCGGCACCGATCCCGAAGGGCGTTCCTTCGCCACCGTCACGCGCTTCCACGTTTACGGAACCCGCGGGTTCCCCTGGCAATACGAAGACGGCCTCCGCGTGAAACTCGTCTCCGAGAAAAAATCCCACCTCCCCGGCGAGACCGCCCGCATCCTCGTCCTCACCCCCATCGAAGGCACCGCCCTCGTCACCGTCGAACGCGAAAAAGTCCTCCGCTCCTTCCTCGTCGAACTCAAGGCGGATCAACCCGTCATCGAAGTCCCCCTCAGCGAAGACGACGCCCCCAATGCCTACGTCTCCGTCCTCATCGTCAAAGGAGCCCGCGAATCCGCCCGCGAGTACAAGGAACCCCAGCTTCGCCTCGGCTACTGCGAGATCACCGTCGAAAATCTCCGCGACAAACTCGCAGTCACCCTCGATCCCTCATCCGCAGCTTCCGGCACCATCCCCATCGCCCATCACGGCGACAAACCCGCGCCCGCCACCTTCCGCCCCGGCGACGAAGTCACCATCAAAGGCCGCGTCACCCTCGCCGACGGCACCCCCGCCGCCGGAGCCGAAGTCACCCTCTACGCCGAGGACGAAGGCACGCTCGCCGTCATGGGCTACCGCACTCCCGACCCCTCCGCGCACTTCCACAACCCGCGGTTCCTCGATGTCAACACCGGCACCTCCTTCCACACCTTCATTTCCGAAAACCCGGAAATGCAGAGCTTTTTCAACAAAGGCTTCTTTATCGGCGGCGGCGGGGACCTCTCCGCGCTCGTCGATCTTCTCCGGAAAAACTTCGATCCCTGCGCCACCTGGGCCCCCTCCCTCGTCACCGACAAAGCCGGAAACTTCACCCACACCTTCACGGTTCCCGACACCCTCACCCGCTACCGCCTCATCGCCATCGCCCACCACGGCGCTTCCCGCTTCGGAAACGTGGAATCCGCCATCGTCGTCAACAAGCCCCTCATGCTGGAACCCAAGGCACCCCGCTTCGCGAACCAGGCCGACACCTTTTCCCCGCAGGTTCTCGTCCAAAACGCATCCCCCTACTCCGGCACCTGGGAAATCTCCTACGACACCGCGGACGGACAGGGCACCCCCGTTTGCCGCCCGCTCGCCGGAACCACCGAAACCATCACCCTCGCTCCCGGGGAATCCACAACCCTCACCTTCCCCACCACCGCGGAAACTACGGGAGAAGCCGTACTCACCTGGTCCGCCGTCCCCGTCTCCCTCGCGGACACCCCGCTCACGGACAATCTCGCCCGCGCCCTCTCCGATGCCGTCGAAACCCGCTTCCCCGTCCATTTCCCCATGCCTCTCCTGCGGCAGGCCAAATTCATCCGGCTCGATCAACCCGGCGTCCCCCGCAACCTCCTCGATTCCATCGACCCCAACCTCCTCGAAGGCACCGGACAAATCGATCTCGAATTCGCCCGCTCGCCGCTCGCCGACGCCGCCGGTTCCGTCGATTTCCTTCTCACCTATCCCTACGGCTGCCTCGAACAAACCACCTCCTCGCTCATTCCCTGGCTCGCCGCCGCTGATCTCCGCTCCATCCTCCCCGCCTTCGCGGACATCCCCCCCACGAAAGTCCAGGCCGCCATCCAGGCCGGAGCCGACAGGCTGCTCTCCATGCAGCTTCCCAATGGCTCCTTCTCCTACTGGCCCGGCAACACCGAGTCCGCCGACTGGGCCTCACCCTACGCCGGAATGGGGCTTCTCCTCGCCGCGGAAAACGGAGCCGCCGTCCCGGATTCCGCCATCTCCTCCCTCGTCAACCACCTCGCCCAAACCCTCCGAGGAATCTCCGAAACCACCTCGCCCCACGCCCTGGAAACCCACTGCCACAGCCTGCTCGTCCTTTCCCTCGCCGGAGCCCCGCAGGAATCCTACCACAACCTCCTCCTCGACCGCCTCGCCGATCTCACCCCCTCCGCACGGGCGCTTCTCGCCACCGCCATCGCCCACGGCGCGGACGGAGAGGAAACCCGCCTCGCCGGCGCGCGCGCCCTCATGACTTCGACCGTGCCCTTCCGGCTCAAGGACGATTCCTGGATGCCCCATTCTCCGCTCGCCGCGCACCAGCTCATCGCCTGGATCGCCATCGACGCCGATTCGGACGAAGCCGCCCGCGGTCTCGACCGCATGCTCAAGGAAAGAAACCCCTACGGACACTGGCACACCACCTGGGGCAACGGCTGGAGCCTCCTCGCCATGGCGGAATACGCCAAACACGAAGGCGAAAGCTCCAAAACCATCTCCATCAACCTTGAAACCGCGGAAGGCACGGAAACCATCACCCTCGACCCGGGCAATCCCTTCGCCTCCCGCAACCTTGAAATCACCCCCTCCCTGGCGCTCTCCCTCACCACCGACGAAACCGCCTTCGTCCGCCTGAAAGTCGCCGCCAAACCCAAAATCGCCCCCCTCCTCCCCGTCGCCCACAACGGCCTCACCATCGACAGGATTCACGAAAAAATCCTTCCCGACGGCTCCGCGGAAATCCTCACCGATCCCCGGGTGGGCGATCTCATCCGCGTCACCCTCCGGGTCACCCTGCCCGCGGACGGCACACGCTACCTCATCGTCGAGGACCTTCTCCCCTCGATCTTTGAAACCGTAAACACCAGCTTCTCCAGCCAAACCTCCGCCCAGACCATCCGCACCAGCGAAAACGACTGGCGCGTCAGCCACAGCGAACTCCGCGACGACCGCGCCCTCTTCTTCCTCGACCACATCCCCCAACGCGGCACCTACACCCTCACCTACCTCGCCCGCTGCACCCTCGACGGCCAGGCCGTCGCACCGCCCGCCAAAGTGGAAAGCATGTACGATCCCTCCAACGTCGCCCTCTCCGCATCCCGCGCCTTCACCACCCGGTAACGGCGATCACCGGTCGCCGCTCCACCCGAAAGTAGCGGCGATCACCGGTCGCCGCCCCACCCCGAAACCCCAGCCACATGACCAAGCCCACATCCCTCATCCTCCTGGCGCTTCTCCCCACATCTCCTCTCTCCCCGGCTTCCGAAGCCGAAACCCTCGGGACACTTCGCGAGACCTATCAGGCGGAGCTGGAAACCGTGGAAACGGAAACGATTTTCAAGGAAGTGGATCTGGCAAAAAAATACATCGGAGCCCTCGACCAACTCGAACAAAAGCTGGCGGGCGCCGGCGATCTGGACGCCATCGTGCGCCTTCGGGAAGAACGGGAAGCCGTGGAAAAATCCAGCGAAACCACCTCCCATGACGACAAACCTCTGGTGGAACTGCGCGAAAAGTATCTCGCCGCCCGCCAGTCGATCCGCGATCAGGCGGACGCCTCACGGAGCGATATTACAAAGAGTTTCACCCTCAAGCTTCAGGTGCTCGAAACGGAACTGGCAAAAGCGGGAAACGTGGACACCGCGCTCGCACTTCGGAAGGAACGCGAACAGCTCCTGCGCGGACTGACCTCGACCATCATCTTCTTCGACGATCTCAGCGAAGCCGCTGGCACGGCCATGGACGGGAAATTGCCGGACACCGGCAAAGCATGGCAGCAAACGATCGGCCCTCCGCTGACCATTTCCGGCAATGCCGTCGACACCGAGGGAGGCAGGCGGGCCATCTTCGCGAACTTCACCCGCTCTCTGGAACCCGACGAGATCCTGACCATCACGGTCACCAATCTCCAAACCCGCGGAAACTTTTTCAGCACCGGGGTTGCCGGCTACAGCATCTTTGTCGGAGGCCGTGGCGGAAAGGAATGCACATTCTTCGGCGATCCCGGAGGCAGCAAGTTCGACTCCTGGGGGCTTTGGGCCCCGGGCGGACCGATTTTGACTTCGCCCAATACCACCATCTCCAATACGGCAACCCTCACCTACAATGCCATGACCGGTGACACCACGCTTTCGCTCTCCCATGGTTCCCCGAATGGCCCGGTCCTCTCCAGAAAGATACCGCCCGGCTTGCCCATCGACAGCCTCCGGGTCGCCACCGGTTCCAGTGGTGATCTCAAGTTCGGGACGATCACCGCCGAAACCACGGTCGCCCGCTAACCCAGGCTCCGGCAAGTTCCCCATGTTCATGAATTCCGAAAGCGATAAGCCTTGAAAGGAAAATGAAAACCACGGAAAGCACGGAAAGCACGGAATTTCAGAAGATTGGAACCATGCATCTTCCCCAATAACAAATCACAAATAACCAATAACTTTTTCCCACTTTTTCCGTGCAATCCGTGGTAAAAATCCTCCGATAAAATCACCTTATCTCTGGAATTTCGTATCATTCAATTCCATATCTCCCCGCGAACTCCTCCCGCCCCTCCGTGTCATCATCCGGCCAGCGTTCGTGGATGGATTTGAGAGTCGCCTCGCGATCCTCTCCCGGAGGAAGCGTGAGCGCCCATTGCTCCGCCGTCAGCGGTTCATAACCGGCCACCGTTTCCGCATAGCTGCGGACCGCGGGGACCTTCGCCGCATCGTCCGGCGCCTGTGCCAGCCAGGTTCCCGCCGCCCTGTAGTCCTGGCGCGTCCACTCGCCCATGATGTTGCCAACCCTTTCCCCCACCTTTTCCGGCGGAAGCTCGTCCGCCATCCATCCGATCCATTTCCCGCTGCTTTCCCGGGTGTTGTGATAGTTCAGCCTGCCCGCGAAAGCCTCCGCTTCTTCAGGAGCGAGATCCATATCCGCCAGCCAGGTGGCCGAGGTCTCGAAATTCTCCTCCCTCATGGCATTTACCAGGGAGCCGAAGGCGTTTTGCCGCGCGCTCCGCCGCTCTCCCTCCGGCAAGTCCGCGACATAGTCCCGCAGCGCGTCCACCGCGGCGGAACGCGATTCGGGATTCCCCGCCGCCATCATGATCGACGTCACCCCGGAAGACGGGTTCTCCAGGCCAAGCTCTCCCAGAAGCTGGAACGCCAATGCAGGATCGCGCTTCGCCACGCCATCCAGAATGCCTTGCCTGGCACGATCGGTGACAATGTCCGGGTGCTTGCCCTCATTCCGCCGCGCCCACTCGAGCGCCGCCATCGGATCCTCCATCGCCAGACGCGACAAGGCGGAGGAAATCACATGGCTGCCGACATCCATGTTTCCCAGCAGATCGGAGGATTCGGTGAAAAGATCCAGCGCCTGCCGGGGACTGCTCTCCGCCAGGTTCAAGATCGCGAAACCCGCGATGCCTTCCCGCATTTCATCATCCAACCCGTCCGCATCGCGCACCCCGGCGATGAAAAGCCTCAACTGGGCGGGGCTCAGCTTCATCAGCTCGTTGGCAAGGACGAGGATCTTCTTCTGCATCTCCGGGCCGGGCTGGGTGCCGCTTTTTTCCATTTCCCGCATCTCCTTCAGCAAGCCGATGACTTCCGAAGCGACCCGCTTCGCCTCTTCCTCCCCATCATCCCTCGGCAACCTCGTGACACGGACGCCGGAGCCGGAACCCGGAGAACCGGT
>CAZVSA010000013.1:0-16770 GCA_964629955.1 uncultured Luteolibacter sp. | reverse complement strand
CCCGGCTTCCATGGCCAGAGTCTCCCGGTCGGAACGTAACGAAGCGAGACGCCCGTGGTCCCGGATTCCAATGGCAAGCCCCGCAAGCAGGATCAAAGCGGCAAGTGCGAAGGAAATTCTCATGAGGTATCGTTATTTCAGGATTTCCATCAACTCCTGCCTGAGCGCCTGATCGGAAATTTTGTCAACCAACGCCCCGGCCTCCTCTTTGTTGGAACGGGCTGCCTCCCCTTTCAGAAACTCGGCGAGCACATCGTCATTGCCGCTGCTCTCATGATACTCCACCGCTATTGCGGCGGTTTCCGAAAAACCGGCGTGCCGCCCGTTTTCGGCAAGAACCTTTCCGGTGAGCCTGTCCTGGGAGCCCGGAAGCTGACGACCCGCCCACTCCCGCATGTCTTCAATCTCCTCCCGCGGCACCAGCCGCTGCCGGGATGCCCGCCGGACTTTCGTCATCGCCGCACTCTCGACCGCCACCGCACGCTCGGAGGAAGACAAACCTGCTTCGTTGAGAAATCTCTCCACTCCCCCATAATCGCCACCGTGAGCCATTCTGGAGGCTGTGGATGCGAAAACACCCTCCGCCGAGCCCTCTTCCACGAGACTGGCACGGACCAGTCCGGCATATTTCGCCGCGTCCAGTTGCAGCACGTCCATTTGCTCCAACGCTTCCTTCCTCTGGGGCCCGGGCAACGCGGCAACCCTCGCCGCCACTCCCGCCGGATCCGTTTCCAACAGGACATTCCACAAGGGAACTTCAAAACGAAGCCGCGCCTGGCTCCTGCCATCGAGGGCCTTGCTGTCGAAAGTGCCTTCGCCAATTTCCCGGTCGAACCACTCCAGCGCGGCACCGGGGTCATCCTTCGCCCATTTTCCGAAAGCGTCCCCAAGCTGCCAGTGGGCGTTGGACGGATCGCTCCTCAAACGATCCGCAAAGCGCATCAGGGCTTCCTTCGGAGCCTGCTCGATATAAATGCCAATCAACGCATTCTCCAGCATCTTTCTCACCTGCGGAGAGAGATCCAGCGCCTCGATCTCATCGAGAGCCGCCGCCAGCTCCTCCGCCGACAAATCCACCAGACGCCGCTGAATCTCGATCATCGTCCGCATGCCGACGGAGTTTCCTTCGGAGTGCTCCGCCTCCAGCCTCCCGGCGAGATCCATCCAGTTGATCGCGGTTTTCCTCCCGCCCGGTCCCCCGCGCACCCCCGTGGCAGACGCACCGCGATCCGTTTCCGCGGTGCTTTGAGCTTCACGCGCCGTCGCGATCGCCTCGCGCAGGGCGGCGGTTTCCTTTTCCACACCGGCGATGGAACGGCGCTGGAAACCCGTCCACGCGGATACGAGGACAAGAGCCGCAACGGGCGGAAAAATAAAACGGGTTTTCACGGCAATGGACACTTCCCCGGAACAAAAGCGGAATCCCTCTTGCCAGGGAAGCACGGAAACTTTCAGGGCTGACGCATCAAAAAACGGGAGTTTCCTTTCACCGCAAAGCCGCGAAGGCACCTTCTTCACCAATAACCAATAACAAATAACCTCTTCCCTGCCTTTGCGGTGAATCCAAGGGGAGCGCTCCGTTCGCTGTCACGCGCATGAATTCCCAAGTGTTCATATGGACAACTCACGCCGGGATGACTACTCTCCCGCATGAAGCCGAAAGGACGTGGCGCGGACGGAAACCCGGGAAACCGTTTCGAGTCGTTGCACGTGGAGACGGATGAGGATGCCTGGGTGGATGAGGAGCCCCGGCCGCTGCGGACGATGTTTTTGCGGGATGACTCGCAGACGGTGCTGGCGGCATCGACGGCGGAGGATCTTTCCTTCGATTACGGCTTGAATCCCTACCGGGGTTGCGAGCACGGCTGCGCGTATTGTTATGCGCGGACCTATCACGAGTATCTGGGGTTTTCGGCGGGTTTGGATTTTGAATCGAAGATCATGGTAAAGGCGGATGCTCCGGAGTTGTTGGAAAAGGAATTGGGGAAAGCGTCCTACAAGCCGGGGAAAATCTCGATGTCGGGGGTGACGGACTGCTATCAACCGGTGGAGCGGAAACTGGAGATCACGCGGCGCTGCCTGGGGGTGCTCGCAAATTTCCGGAACCCGGTGGTGCTGATCACGAAGAACGCATTGGTCGCAAGGGACATCGACCATCTGGCGGAGCTGGCGAAGTTCAGGGCGGTGGCGGTTTATCTTTCGATCACGACGCTGAACCCGGAGCTGGCCCGTGTTCTGGAGCCGAGGGCGTCCTCTCCCCGGGCCCGGCTCGCCGCGTTGAAGGAGCTTTCGGAAGCCGGAATTCCCGCAGGGGTGAGCGCCGCGCCGATGATTCCCGGTTTGAACGATTCCGAGCTGCCCGCGATCCTGGAGGCGGTGGCGGAAAACGGGGGGAAATTCGCGGCCTGGTCGATGGTGCGCCTTCCGGGCGCGGTGGCGGATATTTTCAGCGCGTGGCTGGACAGGAACGAGCCGCTGGCGAAGGAGAAAATCCTCGGCCGCATCCGGGCCGCACATGGGGGGCGGCTCAATGGACGGGTTCCGGTGGAGCGGATGCGGGGGACCGGGGCCGGGGCGGAGCAGATGCGCGCGCTTTTCCGCATGTGCTGCCGGAGGCACGGGCTGGACTCCAGACCTCCCGAATTGTGCATGGAAAACTTCCGCCGCTTGCTTCCGGGGCAGGGGGAGTTGTTCTGAATCCGGAGTGCGGGCCGCTTCCGGCTCAGCCTCCGATGTCGGTGCGACCGGAGAGCTGGGCGCCTTCCTCCATGGAGAAAATCTTCGATTTGATGTCGCCGTTGATCTTGGATTTGTCCTTCAGCTCGCAACGCTGGGAGGTGATCTTGCCTTCGACTTTTCCGTAAACCTTCACTTCGCCGGCGGTGACATCGCCCTTGATGATGGCGTTTTCCCCGATGGTGACACGGCCTTTGTCCGAGGTGATTTCACCATCGATTTTTCCATCGATGATCATGTCGTTGGAAAAGCGGATGGAACCGGTAATTTCGATTCCGCTGGAAAGCACGTTCGTCGGATTGGCCATGACGTGCGGAATGGAGCAAAGCGCCGCCACCTTGGCAACCGGAAAGCGCGGGGCGAACGCATCAAAAGACGGGGTTTCCTTTCACCGCAAAGCCGCGAAGGTCGCAAAGGAACGCGAAGATACCTTCTTCACCAATAACGAATCACAAATAACCTCTTCCCTGCCTTTGCGGTGAATCCATTGGTTTTTGATGCGCCGGGCTGGTCCGGATTTTCCGGTTTCTCCATGATTTTTGTGAAAATTGCCTGGAATCAGGGATTTGTGAGGATGAGGGGTGGTTTCCGCACATGGAAAACGGAGAGGAATTGTTCGTGCCTTTCCGCGGGACAAGGCGTTAGATGGCGCCAGAAACCAACGTTTTATCACCATGCCTCGCGTTACGATCACCGTCCCGGACCAGAGTGCCCAGCCTTATCGATTCCAGCTTGATCGCCAGGTGGTTTCCATAGGGCGGGGAAGCGACAACGACATCGTGATCGACAGCGGATCGGTTTCCGGGAAGCACGCGGAAATGCACCGGATCGAAGGTGGTTACGAACTGCGGGATCTGGGGTCCACCAACGGGATCAAACTGGGGGGGGAGCGTTACGAGACGATTCCGCTCCGGCATGGCGCGACGCTGAAGGTCGGGGATGTGGCGTTTGATTTCGTGCTGACCGACGAGGAAAAGGAAGCCCTGGCGAGGGAAAAGCCTCCCGAGGAATCCGCGATCACGCGGGAAAAGGCGCTGCCGCCGGTTCCCCAGGTGCAGACGCCCCGGCGGCAGGTTGCCGTGAGGCCGGCACCGGTGGTGGTGACCCAGGAAGGCGGCGGAGGGTGGATGATTTTGTTGTTCCTCGTGCTCGCGGGGGTGGCGCTTTTCTCGGGTCTCTCGATCCGGCATCAGAAGGAGACGGGCACTTCGCTGGTGGAATCGATGAGAGCGCGGTTCGCGCAACAAGCGGCACCGGCATCCGAGGCACCGGCTGCCGATGATGCTCCGGCGTCTTCCGCGGCGGAGACTGCTGTTGTGGAAGAGACAGTCGAGGCGGAGGAAGAACCCGCACCGGAACCCGAAGAGGAAGCCGAGCCGCAGATGGGGGATTGATCCGGTGATTCCGCCTGGATGGGGTGGTTTTCAGTGGTTCCTGAATTTCAAGGATCTGTTCGACCAAAAACCGTGTCGCTATCCTCAGCGCGAGATCATCCAATCATGAGACCTGAGAATATCCTTCTTCAGATTCTAGCGGGTGTTTTGGCCGTCCTATCATCATTGGCAGGGTTCTTGTTGCTGTTGCTGGCGGTGCTATTCTTTGGGAATTTCCATTTCGGCAGTCTCTGGCACTGCTTGGTATTCGTAGTTACCTTGGCGGCTCCTTTCCTGAGCCTGATTGGATTCTTTGTCTATTTGTGCCGTCAGACTTGGATATGCTTTGGATTATCACTTGCAGGGTCGGCTTTGATTGGGATCACTTGGATTCTTTGGACGGCGCCGTTATCCCGCGGACTTATTCATTAGCCTAAACTCTGATGCCGCCCGATACGCACATGCCACAAACAGGATGCAGGCGACCGGCGTACGGCAACTGTCCTTGACGCCCGGGAAACTCTTTCCGAATGCGGAACGGCTTGGCCTTACCGGCCCCCGGAGCGCGAGGGCGCACTCCGGAACACGCGGGGGCGCGTGTGGTCCCCGAAGGCAAAGAGGAGTGGCGACCGGTGATCGCCACCACGGGGCGTGTGCTCCCCGGAATTCTAACCCACGACGTGGACGCCGTGAGGATTGATGCGTGAGACGTATGCCTGATTGTTGATGGGGATGGCGGAAAACACCTTCGCGATGGCATCAGCAACTTTGCGGGCGGTTTCCTCTCCTTCGCAGAGGGCGAATACGGAAGGGCCCGCGCCGGAGATCGAGAAACCGAGGGCTCCGGCCGAGAGAGCGGCGCGTTTGGCTTTGTAGAAGTCGGGAATGAGCTTCTGGCGGCGGGGTTCGGCGATGACGTCGTGGATGGAGCGGGAGATGAGCCCGTAGTCTTCCTGGATGAGCCCGCAGAGCAGTCCGCCGAGATTGCCGATCTGCTGGGTGGCGTTTTCGAGGGGGATTTCCTTGGGCAGGATCTCGCGGGCGACTTTGGTGAGAATCTCGATGTCGGGATGGACCACGGCCGCCCAGAGGTTTTTCGGAGCGGGGAGCTGGGAAACGTCGAGTTCCGTGTTGGAGCGGATGAAAACGATGCCGCCGAGAAGGCAGGGAGCGACGTTGTCCGCGTGCCAGGCGCCATCGGCGGAAGCCTCGCCCGCCATGGCGAAGGGCAGGAGCTGTTTCTTGGAAAGGGGTTCGCCGATGAGTTTGTTCACGGCGTAGGCGCCTGCCACGGCGGAGGCGGCCGATGAACCCAGCCCCGAGCCGAATGGCATCTTTTTGTGGATTTCCATCTCAATGCCGCGGTCGGTCATGCCGAGGTGCTTGAGAAGATCGAGAGCGGCGACGCCCGCGGTGTTCTGGGCGGGGTTCTTAGGAAGCTTGCCGTTGTCCCCTGTGATTTTGGTGATGTGAAGGCCGGGCTTTTCGCAGGAGCGGACCACGATTTCGTCTCCGGGCGAGTCGATGGCAAAGCCGAGGACATCATAGCCGCAGGCGACGTTCGCCACGGTGGCCGGGGCGAAAACACGGATTTCGGGTGAGTTGGGCATAATGCGGGAGGCGAGGCGGAGGATCGTCCGCCGGGCGCGCGGAGTGTGCGCGGGGACCGGCGGCGGGTTCAAGCCCGGAGAAAGGGCGGGCGGAAGCTTCCACGGGTCATGGAATGATGCGTAAAGATTGCTGGCATTGATGGTCAGGGTTTGTTAAGGGGTGGCCGCTTTCCCATACGCAGCCATGAAACTTTTGCTTTTCCCCGTGCTCGGTCTCGTGCTTTTCGCCAGTTCCTGCCGCACGGCATATCCTGTTGACCCGATGCATCATTGCAAAGCCCGCTGTACCTGCGGGCAGGTGCGGGGCTCGAAGTAATACCGGTTTTTGGAATCAAGATGACGATTCCAAGGGATATTTTACATTCATCGAAACGCGGAGCAACGCAGAGGTCGTGGAGAGAAACGCAAAGTTACAATCATACGAATCTCCGCGATTTTCTTTGCGACCTCAGCGCCTCCGCGTTTCGATTGATCCACCGTTGTGAGTCAGATGATTTTTGGAAATTCGTATAAAACGCGGAATCAGGAGAAAAGCCCGCGTTCCGTCAGGTGGGCCAGCCATGCGGGGAAATCCCACCGGGGGCATTCGGCGTGCGAGATCGCTGCCAATTGGGACAGGGTGAGGCTGCCGTCCATTTTTTCCAGCAATCTGTAATGATCTTCCTGGAAGGTGCACGGGCGGTGCCGGGCATCGACAAGCGGGAGGTTTTCCCGTGCGCAGAGCAGCCGGAAAGGGTCCAGCGCCGGACGGTCCGGAGGCACGGAGGGGATGAGGATGGGTTCCATCCGCGCGAACATCGTTCCGTTGGAGACGCCTTGGAACACTTCCCTTGCGAGAGCGGGGGCATCCAGCGAGGGAAGTCTGGCGGCGATTTCCGCAACGGGAATGCAGGAGGGGGCGGCATCGCGGATCACGCGGAGGATCTCCGTGTCCGGGCGGGTGGATGGGGTTTCTCCCACGGAAAATTCCAGTGCGACCGCGGTGGAAACACGGGGGGAGACGGGAGCGTCGTCCCGGCAGAAGAGGGGCGAGCGGAAGGTTCTGCCGGTGAGCTGGTCGAGCGCGTCGTGGATGGCCAACGGGTCCTCGCCCGAGGTCATGAGTGTCCGGCGGTCTTCCTCTCCGAGCGAGCGGGGGAAATTTTCCGCAGGATCGGACTCGCCCAGCCAGCGGAGTTTCGCCGTTGTGGCGGCTCCTGCCACGTCGGCGAGCGAGCGGGGGTCGTTGACGGGAGCGAAGTCATCGAAAGGGAGAATCTCCGGGCCTTTCGCGAGCATGTCATCCATGATGGCGATGGTTTCCGCGGAGGTTTCCTCCCGCCGGGCGAGTGGGAGCGCGTCGGAGATGCCGATGTTTTCCTTGGCGGCGAGGTTGCGGATTTTTTCGATGACGGGCATCCGGGATTCCCAGCCGGAAGCGACATTGAAACTGATCGTGGCGATGCCGCCGGGGCTGAGATGGCGGTGGCAGAAGTCCAGCAGGGCGGATTTCGCATCGTCCGGAACCCATGAGAACACCCCGTGGGCGATGATGTAGTCGAACGGGCCGCCGGAGGGCTCGAAGTTCGCCAGATCCGCGGTGAGGAAGGAAACATTGGTGATGCCGGCCTCTTCCGCCCGGGTGGTTGCCGTCCGGATGGCGCTCCCGGAAAGATCGAATCCGGTGAAACGGCTTTCCGGCCAGCGCATGGCCAGCGGCAGGAGATTGTGCCCGGAGGCGCAACCAATTTCGAGGATACGGGCGGAGGCCGGGTGGGGTGTCCGCAGGCCCGCCATCCTGGCGGCCACGGCGGTGAGGGAAGGATCGGACGCGGGATGGCTCATCGCCGGATAACCGCGTTTTTCATACAATTCCCTGAGTTCCCGGTTCACCTACTAAATTTTTCGTACTTTGATCCTGCTCCAGAACACGCGGTCGCTCCGGTCCCCGAATCGGGAGCTGTATTCCCGGAGACAGCGCGCGGCGGCGACTTCCTCTCCGGCCACGAGAACCTCGTTCATCGCGCGGGGACTTCTCAGGTTGCGGACGACGGGAAACGCTTCACGGAGAATGCGGCGGGCCTTCGATTGCACGGCGCGATGACCGGGACCGGTGACGAGATTGATCGCGAGCAGACCGCCGGGATGGACGGCGCGGCGGAGATGGCGCATGAGGCCCGCATCCCAGCCATGCGGGCGGAACACATCCTCGGAGCCGGCCAGATAGATGTCGTCGATCACCACATCGAAGCGGCGTTTGTTCCGTGCGAGCCACTCGCGGGCGTCGGCGGTGTGGTGTTCGATGCGGAGTTCATCGAGCGACATGTGTTTTCTCGCGAGGTCCACGATTTCCCCGTCGATATCGATGGCGGTGAGACGGCAATCGGGAAGCAGGTGCCGGAGCGCGCGGAACGCGGTGCCGCCCGCGAGGCCGAGCATGAGGATGGAGCGCGGAGGCCCTTCCGGCCGGAGCAGGGCGCCCGCGGCGATGAGATCCCACGCCAAGCCTGTTAGAAACCGCTCCCGGTGGTGCCACGCATGGATCGCGCCCGCGACACGGAACTCGGTGGCTTGTGCGGATTTCCAGATTTCCAGGGACTGGAAGCGGGTGGTGACGGTTTCGATGCGGCGCATCTGCCCCGGCAGGATGAAGGGATGGGTGGGAGAGGGAAGCGGGAAAATCAACGGTTCCGGGCAGGGTCCCTCCATTAGGGAGATCCGATTCCGCGACAGGAAGAGGAACCACTGATTGCACTGATTTCACGGATTAAGATGGGATCAAAGTCCGTCTTGTCAGTGATGAACGCCAAATTCTGTTCTGAAAAATCAGTGCAATCAGTGGTTAAAAATCCCCACGATCTCCCTAGACAGTGTCGTCACAAGATTTGCTTGAGTGGATGGTCAAGATTCGTGAAACAACCCGGCCTGAGCCAGGATCTTCACCGTCATGACATTTCCGACCGCGTCTGGACCATTCTCGAACCCTTGCTGCCAGGGCGCGCTGGAAGCTGGGGAGGCGTGGCGGCCAACAACCGCCAGTTTATCAATGCCGTCATCTGGATTCTCCGCTCCGGCGCTCCCTGGCGGGATCTGCCGCCGGATTTCGGAGATTGGAAGAACACCCACCGCCGTTTCTGCCGTTGGCGCGACAAGGGGCACTGGGAGAAACTGCTGGAAAAATTGATGAATGATCCCGACTTCGAGTGGCTCATGATCGACGCCAGTCATGTAAAGATTCATCAGCACGCCTCCGGAGCGGCAGGTGGCAACGAGGCGATTGGCCTCACAAAAGGGGGCGCAACACCAAAATACACCTGGCCGTGGATGCGCATGGTATGCCGGTCCGAGTTCTTGTTACGGCAGGCCCCGTGGCTGATTGCACGCAGGCTGGCGCGTTGATCCAAGGCATCAAGGCCGGTTCGCTCATCGCCGACAAAGGTTACGACACCAACGCCATCGTGGAGGCGGCGAAGTCCGCGGGAATGGAGGCCGTCATTCCACCTCGGTCCAATCGCAAGGAACGGCGGGAGTATGACCGGCATCTCTACAAGATCAGACACTTGGTGGAGAACACCTTTCTGAAACTCAAACAATGGCGCGGCATTTCGACCCGTTACGCCAAAAGGGCTTCTTCGTATTTGGCCGCCGTCCAATTTCGTTGCGCGATCATGTGGGCATCTATCTTGTGACGACACTCTCTAGCGTAGGAGCCCTGATCCGGATAGGCTCTTCTTGGCATTTATGGCACTTCGATCACGATACGATAGAAACCCCGGCCCGTTCCGGGCGGAGGAGCCGGTATCGTGAGAATGCTTTCCTCTCCCTCGGCGGTGATCTTGCTCCCGACCTGCTGCCAATCGTTCTGGAGTGTTGAACTATGCTGAACGTGGTAACGGTAGCCTGCGGCGCTTGCCACGACGAAACGCCACTGGCCTTCCTCTTCGCCGGATTCCCAGCTTTTCAGGGCGAATGGCGGCCCCGCGGGGATGAACGAGCTGTGAAGCTGGTAGGAACCGGTCCCGTTGGAAAATGCCCTCACTTCCACCCAGTAGCGCCCGGGCAGGACCGTTCGCTCAATCCGGAAATTCCGGTTGCCGGCGAAATCGTCGTTTCTAACGAGGAACCCCGTGAGGCCATGCAGCTCCCCTATGGTGTCGAGATCTCCGGTGGTCCAAACAGCCAGCGCGCCGGGCGAGGCGACATCGAAAACGAACCAATCGCGGTCTCCCGCAATCTGGACGGTGCCGTCAACCGGCTGCCCGATGGACAGCGGGCTGGCGGTGGCCGGGGTGCTGCCATGATCGTCCTCGAACACCGTCAGCACCACCGCCACGCTACCCGAAACCGCACCGGCGGACGAAAAAGTCACCGTTCCATGATGGACGCCGACCGGAAGGCTCTCCGTCATCAGCAGCGTCACCCGGCTGGCCGTTGCCGCGGTGGTTCCGTTGGACGGCGCGGGGACGAGCCATGAAACGTTGGAAGAGGCTGTCCACCCCCGGGGAAGGATGCTGCCGACTTCCACCTCGCCCAGCGGCCCGGTTTCTCCATCGCTCATCGCCACCGACAAAGTCCCGGGTACAACGACAAGACGCGCCTCCCCTTGGAGGCCGCTTGCCAGCAAACTGGAGCCACCCGCGGCCAGGAGGTTCCCACCGCCGCTGACCAAGGTCCGGATTTGCTCCGTCCAGAAAATCTCGCGGGATTCCCACACCAACCCATCCTCGGAAACGAGAAGATAATTCCGGTAGCGCGAAATCGAGGAATCGTACCGCGACGCCATGGCCACATGCAACGAATCGTGCGGGACAAGGGATTCCAGCGTGCCGAAGTCGCTGTCGCCGCGGATCACGGAGCGCTGCAGCGTCCCGGAGCCGGGGTTATAAACCGTAATCCCGTTGTGGCCGGCAAGCAACAGGCGCCCGGAAAAGGGAAAGACCCGGGTGAGCGTAAAACCGGCTTGCAAAGCCGTGCCGGGATCCTCCCACGTCAGACCCGAGTCCTGCGAGAGGAGAAGCCCGCCACCCAATACGATCCCACTCTCACCGGCAAAGGCGACCCTGGAAAGATTGCGGGTGACTCCGGAATCGACCGGAACCCATGTTTCCCCATCCACCGACCGGAAAATCCCGCCTCCATCCCCCACCGCGACATACGCATCCCCAACGACTGCCAAGTCCCTCAAAGCGGACACCGGCAAAATCTGCGGACTACCCCAGGATTGGCCGTCCGCGGATCGGATGACCGCGCCCCGCCACGAAGCCGAGGCCGAATCGTAGACATCACCGGCGGCGACGAAACCGGACTCACTCCAAGCCAGCGCCCGCACCGTGATCGGGAGATTCCGCACCATCCAGGCTTCACGATCGGCGAAGCGCTCCACGGAGGCGTCGATTGCACGATTGCCTCCCGCCACCACGACTCGGTCCGGACCGGCGGCGCTCAGTTGCAGATTGAAATTCCCCAAAACCGGCGGTGTGACGTCCGCCCAATCGAGCAACGGATCGTTCACTTGATAATTTCGCGTGGCGGATACATGGTTGCCGCGTCCGTCGGACGCCCATGCGGTGACCGTTTTGGGCCCGCCTAGCAGGAACCGGTGGCTCGCCTGTGAGCCGAAAAAATATGTCTGCCCATCCGGCGACCACATGACCGACACCGAATCACCATCCGCATCGCTGGCGCTGGCGGAAAAGACGGTGGCAGCGCGTACCGCGACCGCAGGAGGCCACGCGACATCGAGCGCCGGAGGACGGTTGCCGGCAGGGAGGGGCAGGCTGCGCAGGATTTTTCCCGGCAGCCCGTAGATCCACAGCCTGCCATCGGCTATGCGGATGTTGGTGATGTTGAAAAAGGGTAGCGATGGCAGCAAATCCCAATCCATCCCGTTCACGGACACGGCAAGTCGCAGTCCGTATGAGGAAGAGTTCTGGGCGGCCACCCACAGGTTTTCGCCAAAGGCGATCATGGAGGGGTTGAAGCCCTCCAAATTGAAGTCATGCCTTTGCCAGGTAGATCCTTCATCTTCGGATCGCCAAAAACTTTCCCATTCCCCGATGCAAATGACACGAGAACCATCGGCCGCAAGCCTGGAGAGCTGTGGCCAGGTGCTCGGGGTATCGCGGCGAATCCAGGTGATTCCATCCGGACTGGTCAAAATCGTGCCCGCACGACCGCAAGCGATCCATCCACCAGAGGTTGCGATCACGTCGTTCAGGGTTTCCTCCACCGGGGACGCGCGGGATGTCCAGGTGTCTCCGTCCGGGCTGGTCAGGATCGTCCCTTCGCCTCCCACCGCCGCGAAAAGGCCGTTGCGCCAAGCCACGGAATTCAATATCGGAAACTCCGGTTGCGGGCGTGGCTCCCATTGCGTTCCGTCCGTGGTGAAAGCGATCCCGGCGCGCCATTGGGAACTTGCCTGATTATAGATGGAACCCACCCCGACCATCCGGTCCGCTCCGACAGCCAGGCGTCTTGGAGAGAACCCGAGTGAATGGGATCGTGCCTGCCATATCCCGTCACCCGGCGCGGAAAAGCCCTGGCCGGAGACCGCACCAAGATGGAGACCATGGAAAAAAGCGGCGTCGGACAAACTGGCTGTTCCGGGAAGACCCACTTCCTCGATCTGAGCCAGTGGATCGTCTACGGTGAAGCTTTCCATGATTTCGGCCAGGCCGCCTTTTCCGTCGGAAACCCGCAAGGCCACGTTCCGGACGCCCCCGGTGAGAAAGGTCCAGTCCACCGTGGGACCGGTGGCGGTTTGACCATTTCCGAAATTCCAGAGATACGCCAGCGGATCTCCATCCGGGTCGGAAGCCACGGCGGACAGAGTGACCGGCGTGCGGGCCGCGATGGGACCGGGTGGAAGCTGGATGGCCGCAGTGGGCGGATGGTTGCCGGCGACGGTGAAATCCACCCGCACATCCAGCCATTCATCAGGGGACGCCCCTCCCTGCCCGATGGGCGTGACGTAAAGATAACCTGTGGGATCGGCAAAGGTTGCTCCGATCGCCAACGCCGAGTCTTCCAGATCGGAGAAATGGTCCATCCAGGGGCCGGCACCGGCATAGCTGCCCGGGGTCATGTCGAGCAGGCGGCACTGGCCCGGCCTGAATTCCCAGAGCACGTGAGCGCCATTGTTGAGGTAGGGGTTGCCGCCAAAATCATCGCGCCGGTAACCCACCCAGAAAATCTGCGAGTCCGCGCGCTGGAGTTTCAGGGCAAGCGTGGGTTTGTTTGACGATGCCGTGTGCTCGAAGCGGTGAATCCGGTACACTCCCGGTTCTGTCACTTCCTGCACCTGATTGGTTGCAATCCAGTTGAGCGACGCCTTGGCGTGCATGCTGAAGTTTCCCCCATTGCCGGCAGTGCCCATCACCGAGAAACGGTCGCCATACTCTCTGTGGCGCGGGTCATTGGTGGCCGGAACACTTTCGGTCGGCAGAACGCTGCCGTCGTTCGTTTCCCAGGAACTGGCATGACTTAGCCCGTAGTTATGGCCGAATTCATGAATGATGGTCCATTTGCTTGGGGTGCCGTTGAGCCAATGACCGCTGCCGCCTATTGTTGCTTTCCCGCTCCACGGAAGACTCAAATGGGGAAACGCGACGACCGTAATATCGTAGTCGGTGGAATCGTAACCCGCCGCCAATGCCAGCTCCCTCGCATCGACCATGATTTGCCAGGATTGATCGCCGGATTGATAGAAGGCCGCCGGCAGAGGCAGCGTGAATACCTGAGACGGCACGGTCGGCAGAAGATGGGTCTTTCCATACGAATTCTGCCCAAGCCAATCCGAGGCCTCCCCCATCACCTCCAGCCATTCCGGCCGGGTGCGCGTGGGTGTGGTTCTGTCTGGAAACACCGCATTGAGAACGAGCACCGTCTTCGGCGTTTCCGTCCACGAATTTGCCTCCGTCCGGGCTTCGCGCAGGATGGTTTCGGCAGACTGCCGCCCGGACTCCCGAAGCGACACGACAAAAGGATCCGCGCTCCCCGGTCCCGGTAATGAAGCCACCTCGGCCAGCAGCGCCTGGACGCTTTCCAGCTCTTCCATGGTGGCGAACCGGTGAATTTCACCGCCGATCAACGCCCGGATCGCCGCTTGCTCCGGCGGCAGATCGCGCGAGCCGGGAGCGAAGGAAAAAAAACGTCCTGCCGCCAGCAACTCTTCTCCGTGAAGCGGCCTGGCGCCGTTCTCCAGCAATGCGGTCCAGCCTTCCAACGCGATGCCTTCGACCGGCAGCCGGTTTTTCGATTGGAACCCGAGGGCGGCCCCCCAAGCCACGCCCCGCAGCGGATTCCGGCTTTCCCGCCGCACGACAATCTCCGGAGCGCTTTCCTCCGCCCCAGGGGTGCAATCCGGCAGGACCCATAGCTCCACCACATCGGAAAATCTTTCCTCAACCAGATCGGCCCATGCCTTGGGCAGACGTTCGAGTTCGGAAAATGTCAGGGCTTGCTCAAGGGCTTCCGAGGGATCGAGCCGGAGCAGCGTAAGCAGGGCGGTCCGGCGGTTCTCCAGAAGCCTCCGCCCTTCCTTCATCGTCTCTGGAGTTCCTGAGAAGGAATGCCGCCACCATTCGCGGAACTCCGCACAATTCTCCCGGGCGGCGGCGGCTTCGGAGCGGCCCGGTTCGGGGAGCGGTGCATTTCGGTTCGAGGAAGCGGCCTCGGCGGCAGCTCCGGAAATCGTTGCGGGGGACGGAAAAAGGCGGGTGACCGGCGCAGGATCCGCATCGGGAAATGGGCGGGGCGGAATCGAATAGACAAGAAGAACGCAAAGCGTAACAGGAAAAACCAAAGCGGGAGAGATCTTCATGCCCGGCTACCACTAGCAACTCATCGGACTTGGTGTCAACGGCAAGTGAGTTCCATTGACCGCTAGGAATTTGCTTTTTGGCGCGCGGCGTTGAAAGATCTGTTGGCCGGACCGGAGAGGGGGAGGCTTTGCCCGTCCGCGAGAGGAGGGCAAAACCCACCTCCGGCGCGACGCAACGGCGAAAACCGGGGATTGGGGGCGTTCATGGCTTGAATTCCATTTGGCCGCAGCATCGCCGTCCGCCCCGTGGTGCCGAGATCGAAATTCGGCGGCAGGTGAATCGGATGGAGAAATCACAGGGCCTCCATCAGACGTCGAGAACGAGGGCGCGGCCGTCGCCGAAGGTGTGGACGGCGGCGGGGGCTCCGAGGCGGCCATCCGGCAGGCCGAGGCAGACGCGGAAGGCGTCGTGAGGGTTTTTTGTCGATTTTGATCGGGCGGCGGGAAGGGGCGGCGAATCTGAACGCCGTGTGAAGCCAGCGCGATGAGGCATCCCGGTGTGGGATGTGGGCGGGATGTTGGGGAGGCGGTCCCTCGCGCATCACTCAAAATCTCCAGCCGAGCCCGATGGTGAAGCCGATGGCGTCGATGCCGGGGTTCGGATCGGTCTGGCCGCCGTTGGAGTGGTGGAGGTAGTAGATTCCGCCAAGGAAGGAGACTTGGTCGCAAAGCGCCTGGCGGATGCCGAACTGGGTGAACCAGTTGAACGTGAAGTCCTGGCCCTGGCCATCGGGGACATCCGTGCTGTTGGTGAGCCCGAGGCCGCCGCCGATGGAGAGAAAGAGCGAGGTTTTTTGCGAGGGAAACCAGTATTCGATCGATGGTGCGGCGGCGAGACCGATGTAGTAGTCCTCCGGCCCTTCGGTGAAAATCTCACCGAGAAGGGAGAACCGGTGGCGGACGACGAGGCGTGCTCCTTCCTCGTTTTCCCACCAGTCGAAAACGACCGGTGAGCGGAGGGTGAGCTGGGTGGGGATGATTTCGTAATCCAGGGGATTGCGATCCCATACGTTCCAGAGATAGCCGGATTCGAGCGTCAATTCCCATGCTTCGGCGGGGTGGGCGGGGTTCGTCTGGCCACCGGAGGCCATGGCGGCCAATGCGAGGCTTGCCGGGATGAAATGGATTTTCATTCCCTGATTTTATCCACTTGCCCGGCGTGGTCGAGGGGGAAGGCCGGGGATTTTAGGTCTGGGAAATGTGGCGCGGGCATTCTGCCCGCAGCCGGTTCCAGAGGGATTTCCGGAAGATGGGGAAAGGGGTGAAAGCTGAGAAAAGGAAATGGCTGCGGGCAGAATGCCCGCGCCACGGTTCTAGAGTATTTTCTACTTAATTTGTCGCGTAGTTGGCATGGCGAAAGAAGTTGGAGCATTGTGCTGGTGAGAATTCATCGAGTGCTTTGGCCGTGGCGTCTTGAAGACCTTGGAAGGTGCGCTGGCCTGCCTGACGCAGGAAGGCTTTGATCTTGGCGAAGGTCATTTCGATGGGGTTGAGATCCGGGCTGTAAGCGGGCAGATAAAGCAGGCGCGCGCCTCTTGCTTCGATGGCCTGAGCCACTCCACTGACTTTGTGACTGGAGAGATTGTCGCAAATCACGATGTCCCCCGGAGCGAGTTCCGGTGCGAGGAATTGTTCGACATAGGCGAGAAAAGCCGGGCCGTTCATCGGTCCGTCCAGGACGCAAGGCGCGCAGAGCCGGTCATGACGCAGTGCCACCACCAACGTGGCTGTTTGCCAGTGCCCGTGCGGCACCGCGCATTGGCACCGCCGGCCCCGGACGGAGCGTCCATACAGACGGGTCATTTTGGTGTTGATGCCCGTTTCATCAAGGAAGACCAGATGGCGACCGCTCCAGTGGGGTTGCGCTTCACGCCAGAGTCGACGGGCAAGCTCAATGTCAGGCCGGTCTTGTTCGACGGCGCGCAGCGTTTTTTTTATAGCTCAAACCAAGCTTTTCGAGACGATGCCATAAAGCAGTGGCGCCGATCGCAATGTTGAGTTCATCGAGCAAACGTTCGCGCAACTGCTCCAAACTCAAATCAGGCTGTTGCCCGATCCACTTGATCAACAGCTCATCATGTCCTTCAAGCCTTGAACGCCGATAACCACCGCGTTGTCTGGGTGCAAGAGTGCCCTCCTGCTCATGGCGTTTGAAGTAGCGTTCCACACTGCGCTTGGACACGCCGAAAACACGGGCAAGCTCCTCCGCACTCTGCCCGCGTTGACGTCCCGCCACCAAACGCTCCCGCAA
>CAZVSA010000012.1:27949-29949 GCA_964629955.1 uncultured Luteolibacter sp. | reverse complement strand
TCGTGGTCGGGGCTCCATATGAGGACAGTGCTGCCACCGGCATCAATGGCAGCCAGAGCAACAACAGCGCGGGCAATGCCGGAGCGGCGTATGTGTTCACGCGCAGCGGGACCACCTGGAGCCAGCAGGTGTATCTGAAGGCTTCCAATGCGGAGGCGGGGGATCAGTTCGGCCGTTCGGTGGCGATCTCCGGCAACACCCTCGTCGTCGGGGCGCACGGAGAGGACGGCAACTCCACCGTCATCAATAGTGGCCAGAGCAACAACAGCGCGAGCAGTGCAGGGGCGGCGTATGTGTTCGTTCGCAGCGGGACCACGTGGAGCCAGCAGGCGTATCTGAAGGCATCGAATGCGGAGGCGAGGGATTGGTTCGGCTGGTCCGTGGCGATTTCCGGCAACACCATCGTCGTCGGGGCGCACGGAGAGGACGGAAACTCCACCGTCATCAATAGCGGCCAGAGCAACAACAGCGCGAGCGATGCCGGAGCGGCGTATGTGTTTGTTCGCAGCGGGACCACCTGGAGCCAGCAGGCATATCTGAAGGCATCGAATGCGGAGAGTCTCGACGGGTTCGGCCTCTCCGTGGCGATCTCCGGCAATACCATTGTGGTCGGGGCATGGGAAGAGTGCAGCAACTCCACCGTCATCAATAGCGGGCAGAGCAACAACAGCGCCGAAAGTTCGGGAGCGGCGTATGTGTTTGTTCGCAGCGGAACCACCTGGAGCCAGCAGGCGTATCTGAAGGCATCGAATACGGAGGAGATTGATTGCTTCGGCTATTCTGTGGCGATCTCCGGCAGCACCATCGTCGTCGGGGCAATTGGGGAGGACAGCACCGCCACCGGGATCAATGGCAACCAGAGCAGCAACAGTGCGAACAGTGCCGGGGCGGCGTATGTGTTCACGCGCAGCGGGACCACCTGGAGCCAGCGGGCCTATCTGAAGGCTTCCAATGCGGGGGCGGGGGATCAGTTCGGCAGGTCCGTGGCAATTTCCGGCAACATGATTGCGGTCGGGGCGCTCAATGAGGACAGCACCGCCACCGGGATCAATGGCAACCAGAGCAGCAACAGCGCAACCAATGCCGGAGCTGCCTACATTTTCCACACCGGCGGCGCGGCGCGGGACGACCACTTCGGCCGGGCGGTGTCCATCGATGGAGACACGGCGGCGGTCGGGGCCTTCGATCACGATCACATCGGCATGGCCAATGCCGGGAAAGCGTGGGTCTTCCGCCGCAGCGGCGGCACGTGGAATCTGGAGGCGGGTTTGATCGACGATTTTCCAGCGCCGAGCGACCGCTTCGGGGTCTCGGTGGCGGTTTCCGGGAACCGGGTGGCGGTGGGCGCGGACCGCGATGACGTGAACGCCGGAACGGTGGTGGATTGCGGCAGCGTGCAGGTCTTTTTCCGCAATGGCGACGGCTCCTGGGGGCGGCGCGGCGGCAAGCTCTCTCCCGCACCGGCGGGAGCCTGCCTGGGCCGCAGCGTGGCCTTCGATGGGCGGAATCTGGTGGCGGGCGCACCGCTGGCCAATGGCTCGGGCCGGGTGTGGACGTGGTATGGCTACACCGATCCCAACGGGGACCAGATCTGGGAGGGAACCGGCGTGGTCTCGGCTCCGGTGCCGCAGGCCGGGGCGGAGTTCGGCTTTTCCGTGGCCCTTTCCGGGGATCACCTGATCGTCGGCGAGCCGGGGCGGGATTTCGTGATTCCCAATGCCATCAATCTGCCGAACGCGGGGGCGGTGACGTTTTTCCGCAAGCGCTATACCGAGGAAAGCGGTCCGATGGGGACGTGGACTGGCTCCGTGATTCAGAATTTCAGCTATCCCGTAGCGCATCTGGCGCTGGGATTCTCGGTGGCGATCGACGGTGCCACCGCCGTGTCGGGCAATGCCAGCCCGCCCGGCTGGTTCACCGGATCCGGAGTCAATCATATCGGCACGGCCTGGACTTATACTTACAACGGCAGCACTTGGGTGCAGGGCGCGGCGCTGAGT
>CAZVSA010000012.1:0-27939 GCA_964629955.1 uncultured Luteolibacter sp. | reverse complement strand
CTCCGCCGGAGCCTATTTCGGCTCCGCGGTGGCGGTGGAGAACGGGGTGATCGCGGTGGGGGCCTTCGGCAACGGAACGCAAACCGGGCAGGTGCGCCTGTTCCGGCAGGAGGGGAGCGCGTGGGTGACGCAGCAGACGTTTTCCCATGGGAGCGGGGAAAGCGACAACCGGTATGGCTTCGGTGTGAGTCTGAGCAACGGGCTGCTGCTGGTGGGGGCGTTCGGAGCGGATGCGGGGCCTCTGGTCAACGCCGGGCAGGCGTATGTGTACGGCATCACCGATCCGGATGCGGTGGTTCCCGAGCTGACGATCAACCGCAGCGGCGGGAACGCGGTGCTGACCTGGACACCCGCGCCGGGGTGGACGCTCTGGCGCAGCCCCTCGCTCGCGCCGGGATCATGGACGCAGGTGACGGTGGCGACGGATGGGACGCACAGCCACCCCGTTTCCTCCGCGCCCCGGATGTTCTTCCGCTTGCAGAAATAGAGGGAGTTTCTTCCGCGGGACAATCAGGCGCCCGTTTCGATGCCAAGCTGGGAGCCGAGCATCGAGCGGTAGGTGGGATTGGTTTCGCGCAGGGTGGCGTGATTTCCGTCCGCGACGATCCGGCCGGCGTTGAAAACAAGCACGCGGTCCGCGATGGTGATGGTGCTGAAGCGGTGTGCGATGATGAAAGTGGTGCGCCCTTTCACCAGCGCGCCGAGTGCCTGCTGGACCATCGCCTCGCTTTCGGAGTCGAGCGCGCTGGTGGCTTCGTCGAGAATCAGGATCGGGGCGTCCTTGAGGAAGGCGCGCGCGATGGCGATCCTCTGCCGCTGGCCTCCGGACAGGAGATCCCCGCGCTCCCCGACATCGGAATGGTAGCCGCCGGGCAGGGAGAGGATGAAGTCGTGAGCGTTCGCTTTCTTCGCCGCCGTGATGATCTCCTCGTCCGTCGCGCCGGGGCGGCCGATGCGGATGTTGTCGGCGATGGTGCCCATGAAGAGGGAGGGCATTTGCGGAACGACCGCGATCGAGCCGCGGAGATCGCCTTTCGTGAAGTTCCGGATGTCGGTGTCATCGAAAAGAATCGAGCCGGAGCTGGGATCGTAGAAACGGGGAATGAGATGGACGAAGGTCGATTTTCCCGCGCCGCTCGGCCCGACAAGAGCGACGACCTGGCCGATCGGAATTTCCAGGGAAATGTCGTTGAGCACGGGTTCCTGCTGATAGGCGAAGGAGAGATCCCGGAAGCGGATCGAGCGGATTGGCGGGGAAAACGGAACCGGCTCCGCGGGATCGGAAATGGTGTCGGGCTGATGGGAGATGTACTGGATGCGCTCGATGGCGGAGTCCGCCTGTTTGAAATGGGAATGGATGGCGCCGAGTTTTTTAAGCGGCTCGTATGACATGTAGAGCGCCACGAAAAGGGCCATGAACTGGTCCAGCTTCATGCCCTGGCTCACCCCGAGATAGAGCGCGCCCGTCAGCCCCAGCGCGGCGACAACCTCGATGGACGGGGAAATCGCCTGGCGGTATTTCACCACCTTCATGCCCGTGGCGAACATGTGGCGGATGCGTTTCCGGAAGGTGGCGATTTGCTGTTCCTCCAGATTGTAGGCGCGGATCTCCAGCGGCGCCTGGAGGGTTTCCGCCAGCGCGGCGGTCATGTCCCCGCCCTGGCGCTGGAGGGCCTTGGCGCGTTTCGCGAGTTTCTTCCCGGTGGCGCGGATGAACATCACGCAGATCGGAACGGTGATCAGCGGGATCAACGCGATGGCCACGCTGTTTTGCCGGCTGGCTTCCCACACGATGAATCCGATCGCGCCGATCAGGGTGGCCGGCTGGGTGATGAGGTCGCTCGAAACATTGGTGACCAACTGCCGGAGAATCATGGTGTCGCTCATCAGCCGGGCGAGAAGGTCGCCGGATTTGTTGGATTTGTGGAACGACAGCGGCAGCGTCTGCAACTTCACGAAAAGCTCGGTGCGGATTTCCTCCAGCACGCGCATGCCGGAGAACTGGATCAGATAGGAATTCGCATACGACGAGGCGGACCGGAGGAACGAGACGACCGGAATCCAGAGGCAGGTGATCAGGAGCAATTTCTGCGGGGAGACCGAACCGGTCACATCTTTGATCCATGTGAGATACCACCCCACGTTCTCCGGGTTCTCGTTGAAGAGGACGGGAAAGACGACTTTCACGAGGAGAGGCATACCCACCCCGCTCGCCAGCGCGTAAACCAAGCCGCACAGAACACCCAGTGCGAAGGGCAGCTTCACCACCCGAAGGTGCTTGTAATAAGGGAAATACCGCTTCACGTCGTGGGAGCGGTAGAATCCCCCCCCCGCCGGGCGGGAGCAAGCCCCTTTCTCAAGTCATTGCTGGACAATGCGCGGGCCATCCGCCATTGCTTCCGCGCCCCTCATGCGTTTCCTCCGTTCCGAAGCCGGTGCCGTCGTCCTGTGGGTGATATTTTCCCTGATCCTCGCCGCGACGGTGGTGCCGTGGCTGCACACCGGAGGCCAGTGGCTGGCTGCGGAAGCGGAGGCGAAGGAACTGCCCGCGTTGCTGGAATCGGTGGGGGCGTCGGCGAGCCGCGCGGATTTCGGCCGCTATTTCAACCGCGCCCTGATGATTTCCGCGCTGGTGCTGATGCCGTTTCTGGTTCGCCGCATGCGTTTCCTCCGGGCACGGCGCGGACCTGTGCAAGCTGCAAAAAAGCGGACCCTGTGGAAACCCGCGCTGCTGCATGTCTTTCTGGGATTTCTCATCGCAGGCGGCATTCTCTGGCTGACGGGCAGCGCTCTGGAAGCGGCGGATGCTTTTACGAAACGATCGGAAACTCCCTCCGTGAGCAGGTTCATTTCCAACGCGGTCGTTCCGGCCATCGGCGCGTCGCTGGTGGAAGAATGGGTTTTTCGCGGGCTGTTGTTAGGTGTGTGGCTGCGGATCGCGAAGCCGCTGGCAGCCTGCCTCGGCACCTCCCTGGTATTCGCGTTCGTGCATTTCCTGGAACCCCCCGGAGCGGATCTCGAAAACCCCGGATCGCCCGTTGCCGGATTTGTAGCGCTCGGACGGATTCTCCTGCATTTCACCGATCCGAGGTTTTTTGTAACGGACTTCGCCACATTGTTCGTGGTGGGCCTCATCCTCGCCGCGTCGCGGATCCGCACCGGATCGCTGTGGTTTCCCATCGGCTTGCACGCGGGCTGGGTTTTCACCTTCAAGGCATTCAATCTCCTGCATCGCCACGACTCCGGAAGCCCGCTGTCCCCCTGGTGGGTGGGCGACAATCTGAGGTCCGGCATTTTTCCCCTGCTCGCCCTGGTAGCGACGGCGGCGGCATGCCATTTCGTTTTGCGAAAAATCCCATCCGCCGCGGGACAGCCATCCGGCGGGTAGCGAAACAAAAACAGCCACCCCGTCGGGCGGCTGTTTCTAAAAAGCGCTTTTGTTCCGGTGTTGCTCTGCAGGGACGCGGTCTGCGCTTCAAACTTTGTCTTGATTCAGGGCCGAACGGTATCCGTGAGCCCGCACCAACTCAAGAAAAATCCCTTTGACGTTATGACGCTTCAACGCCAAACTTCTGCTCTCAACTCATGAGCGCCCGAGCCACAATCTATTTTGATGAAGATCTGCACCGCCTTCTGAAAATGAAAGCCGCGCAGTCGGGACGCTCGATTTCCGATCTCGTCAATCAAGCCGCAAAAGAATCTCTCATCGAAGATCTTTCGGACATCGACGAATGGGAGAAACGAAAAAACGAACCCGACGTAAGTTTTGAGGAGGCCCTCAAGATTCTGAGAGCCAAAAAATGATCGGAAACAAACTTGACCGCTTTCTTTCAAGCGGCATTCTTGCTTCTAAGAAGCCGAAATTAATGAAGATCGTTTTCAAACCCAGTGCCCTGAAAGAACTCGAACGGCTTCCCAAACGCATCCAAGGTTCCATCTTGGAAAAAATCGGCAACCTCGCTGACACTCCTCGCCCGGCCGGAGCGATCAAACTCACCAATTCCAATCTGTATCGCATCCGTGTTTCCACCTATCGGGTAATCTATGAAATCAACGATCAGGACATCAAGATCGTAATCATCCGGGTCAGACACCGCAGGGACGCCTACGGGAAATGACAATGAAAACTGAAAACCGTAGCTTCTTAGCTTTGCCTTGATTCAACCCAAAAACCCATGCCCCTCATCCTTTCCTTCGATATCGGCTACGCATCCATCGGTTGGTGCGTCCTCTCTTCGGAAAAAAATACCGATCCCACCTTCCTCGGGACCGGAGCAGTCACCTTTCCTTCCGACGACTGTTTAGCCTCCCAACGCCGCGCCCTCCGCCGCACCCGGCGCCACATCCGCTCCACCCGCCAACGCATCGAGCGCATGAAACGTTGGCTCCAGCATCGCGGTGTGCTGTCCCGCGCCGATCTCGACAAACCCGGCCATCCCGCCCCCTTCCTCCTCGCCGCCGCAGCTCTGCAAGACCACAAAACCCTCAACGCTTGGGAACTTTGGACCGTCCTCCGCTGGTATGCCCACAACCGCGGCTACGACGGCAACTCCCGCTGGTCGCGCGACGAGCAGAACGAGGAAGACACGCAAAAGGAGCAGGCGGCGATCGCTTTAATGGAAAAGCACGGCACCGGAACAATGGCGGAAACCGTGTGCTCCTGCCTCGAACTCTCGCCTGCGGAGCACAACCGGCGCATTTCCTCCGTCCTGCCCTACAAGACGCTCAACGCCGCCTATCCGCGCCGGATCGTCGAGAAGGAAGTGCTGGATCTTTTCGAGCGCCACGTCGGGAAAATTCCCGGATTCGATGCCGAAACCGCCTCCGGCATCTTCAACCCGGCCGAACGGGACAACCACAACCGGCGGAGCGAACTACTGGAGTCGCATTACCATGCGGCGGGCATCGAGTTCCCTCGGCGCTACCACGGCGGCCTGCTTTTCGGTCAGCTCGTGCCGCGCTTTGACAACCGCATCATCTCCCGCTGCCCCATCACTTGGGCGAAAACCTACGACGAACAAATCACCTCCGGCAAAACCGACACCGAAGCCCGCAAACTCGCCGATAAATTTGCCAAAGTTCCCGCCGCCAAGTGCCCGGAGTTCCTCGGCTACCGCTTTGCCATGCTGCTCGCCAACCTCAAGGTCGATGGAGGCAGGCCGCTGCCACCTGACCTCCGCCGCCGGCTGTGGAACCTCGCACAGACACAGGGCCGGCTCACCCATCGCGACTTGAAAAAGGAAATCATCGCGGCCGGATTCAAGCCCTACAACCTCGATGCCACATTCACTATCCACCCGGATTCCGAGGAGGCTTTGACGCTTGATCCCGTAACAGAGTTCCCCCAAAAGACCCAGATCCTGAAACCGGTCTGGGAGCTTCTCGATGAAGCTACCCACAAGGAAGCACTGGCCTGTTGGAGGAAAGGCCACCCCCTCACTCTCGCCACCATCGGCCGTATGGCGGGAAAACCGGACGCCGTTATCGCGGCGTTCAAGACAGCCTACGCTGCGAGCCAAAAGCGCTCCCGCAAAAAGGAATCCGTGGTTTCGTTCGACGATTTCCTTGAGCTGCCACTGGCTCCGAAAAAGATTTCCGGCCGCGCGCCTTACGCCCGTCCGGTGCTCAAACAGGTGATCGCCGAAGTGCTCGATGGCTATCATCCCCGCAAAGCCAGCCACACCACCGATCCCGAAAATGGCGAAGACAAACCTGCCAACGGCATTCTCTACGACCTCGGCATCCCCACCTCCCGCGCCCGCCAGCTTCAGGACGAGCGCCCCATCGACCAACTCATCAACAATCACCTCGTTCGCCACCGCCTGCTCATCCTAGAGCGCCTGCTCGACGACATTCTCGCCGAGTTCTGCGCCGATGGAGACACTCCGGATCAAATCATCGTCGAAGTCGCTCGCGAACTCAAAGAATTCTCCGGCATGACCACCAAACAGATTGCCAGTGAACTCAACAGCCGCCTCAAAGACTTCAAAGCAGCCGTTTCCCATCTTCAGAAATACGCTCCCCACCTCCCCCTCAATGGCAGCATCATCCGCAAATGCCGCATCGCCATGGATCTTGGGTGGCACTGCCCCTTCACCGGAGAACATTACGGCCCGGACCAGCTTCCCTACCTCGAACGCGAGCACATCATCCCCTACGCCACCCGCAATACCAATGCCCTCCATGCCCTTGTTCTCACTTGGCCCGCCGTCAACGGGATGAAAGGCAGGCGAACCGCCAAACGCTTCATTCTCGACAATGGCGGCAATCGGGTGAATGGCATGGAGCGCCTCACTCTCTTCACACCAACACAATACGACACCTTCGTCAAAAAACTCGACACCAGAGGCCATCCCGACGACATCCGCCGTAAAAAGGCTCGCCAAGCCCTCCTCTCCACCGTCGATTTCGAAGACAAGGAACTTGGTTTCACCGAAGGCCAGCTCACCCAGACCAGCCATCTCATGAAGCTCGCGATGGGAGCCATCCGTAAAAATCCCAAACTCGCCGGTGCCGCCATTCACGCCATTCCCGGAGCGGTTACCGGGGAAATCCGGAAAACATGGGATCTCCTCGGCTGCCTGGGTGCTCCATCCGTCTGCGGCAACGACGCCATGCGCTGGGTTCGCGACTATGATCGTCGTAGCAAAAACTTCCTGATTGATCAAAACGACTCCCACCCCCTGTTCATCAGCAGCGAATACGTCGAAATCAAAAAACGGAACGGAGAAACCGAAAAGCAAATCCCGGCGGACGCGTTTCTTTGCCCCAACGACGAATGCGAAGCGCCGCTCACCTGGCCTCCTGACGGTATCTCCAAGGCCACCTGCCCCGGCTGCCGCTCCGTCCTCCGCCGCGTCCCCAAGCCCAAAAACGAAATCCGGTACATCACCCACCTCCACCACGCCATCGACGCCGCCACACTCGCCCTCACCGCCCATTACTTCCCCCTCATTCGCCACGGAGAAAACCAGAGCGGCAAACTCTGGAAAGCCGTCACCAATCGCAGCAAATCCGATGACGACATCCGCATTCTGAAACAAACCGGTCTCTTCAACATCCACAAGGACACCGACGGCAAAGGCCGCGAGATCACCCGCGCCTACCTGCGCGATCTTCCCGCAGATCTCAAAAACGCCTTTGCACGCTCCCTCGCAGAAAGCCGTGTCATCCAACACCTCCCTTCCGATCGATCCGGAACCAAAGCCGAACTCACCACCTGGGGAGTGACTTCCATCGAAGGTGAAGGCGACGACACCCGCGTCAAACTCCGCCAGCGAACCTCCACCGTCCAGGACGATAAAACACGCAAGATCGATCCCAAATACCGCGAAGAACGCGCTGGAAAGCTCCTCGGACCCCAACCCAAAAACGGCCATGGCAAACTCAAGGCCATCAAGGGAGCCATGATCATCGGCGAAAACTACGGCCTCGCCCTCGATCCCGAGCCCACCATCATCCCCTTCCACCAAGTTCAGCAACAGCTCGATGAACTCCGCGCCCGCAACAGCGGCAAACCCGTCCGTGTCCTCCGCAACGGCATGCTCATCCGGCTCACCGGCCAAGGCACCCGCGACGGAATCTGGAGAATCAATTCCATCAAAGCCTCGCTCCACCTCGATATGACCCGCCCCGCAATCTATGGACAACCCAGCAAAGGAAACGGGGTATGGAGGCAAGTCCTCGTCGCCAACCTGCTGAAAAACGGCCTCGAAATCCTTCCCCGCCGCTACACCGGCCACCCCGTCACCGGTTGACCTCCAGCCCCGCCCGTTCCGCGAGAGCCCGCTGCTTTTTGTCAAAAGTCCAAAACACCTCCACCCCGGTTTCCAAAGCCAGAGCCACCTGTACCACATCCAGGCTCCGGCAGCCCGTCTCCCCCGCATACAGACGACTCAACGACTTCGCCCTCAACAAGCCCTGGCGGAATGGAACCCCCTGCTCGCTCCACTTGCCCGCTGCCAGCAAACAGTCCCGGAACGTCAAAGCCTGAGCGACTTGATCCCACGTAAGATGCTTGCGAAATACCGTCAAACCCAGCGCATTCTCGATCTCAAGCGCCAACCACTCATTGTAGGCAAATCTCTCACCCGTACAAGCCAGCATTTCCCTCGCCCTCTCCGAGTGCGAATCCATGACGAGAACGCTGACCAAAAAACTCGTATCCGCGTAGATCATCGGTCGTAAGAATCCCTTTCCTCCAAAACCGGACTGTAGGCCAGCGAAGGCAAATCCCCCAGCGCTCTATCCCGCTCTTTCAACGCTGCGACCCAATCCACCTCCTGAACCTGCTTCTCGTTCTTCACCGGTACCAGCTTCCCCACCTGCTTTCCCCGCCGCGTTAGCACGATCTCCTCCCCCTTCTCCACCTCCGCCAGCAGCTTCGCCAAATGATGTTGGGCCTCCCGAACCGTCGCTGTTTTCATTGTTGACACAAATGACGCACATTTGATCCCATCCGTCAAATCGGATCATTCCCCTCCCGATGTCCTACCACATCGTCAGCATCGACGCCCCCGACTGCTCTCTTTCCTGTAAAGACGGCCAGCTCACCTGCAAATCCGCCGAGGGCGACAAGACCATCCCGCTTGAAGATGTCGCCGCGGTCATCATCACCTCCTTCTCCGCCTCCATTCACTCCAAACTCCTCCTCGAAGCCGCCAAGCACGGCGTCGGTCTGGTCATCTGTGAAAACTTCAAACCCGCCTCCCTCGTCCTCCCCGCCAACCGCTCCACCGACAGTCTCCTCACCAAATCCCAAGCCTACATCTCCGCCCAGCTCCGCAAACGCCTTTGGCAAAAAACCCTCGAAGCCAAATGCCGCAACCAGCACTCCCTCGCCGCCGAACTCGCCCCCGGCGACCCACGCCTCGAAAAGCTCGACCGCCTCTCCCGCGGCGCCTCCCCCTCCAAAGAGGCCGAATGCGCCAAACTCTTCTGGCGCATCTACGCCGAGCATGTCGCCGAAACCGACGACTTCCGCCGCGGCCGCCACGAAGGCGGCCCCAATCCCCTCCTCAACTACGGCTACGCCGTTCTCCTCTCCACCATCCTCCAGAATCTCTTCGCCATCGGCCTCGATCCGACTTTCGGCATCTTCCACGTCGCCCGCGAACAATCCACTCCCCTCGCCTACGACCTCATGGAACCCTTCCGCCCCTGCGTTGACTCGCGCGTCGCCGAATGGATCCGCCGTCATCCCGATGAAAAAGACTGGCAGGTCACCCGCGAATTCCGCCAATGGGTCACCGCCTTCCCGCTCGAAAAAGTCGATTGGTTCGAACTCACCCTCGATGTCCGCGGCGTCATCGAAGGTGTCGTCCGATCCTTCCGCCAAGCCGTCGTCACTGCACAATCCGGCCCCTACCGGCCATGGACCCGAACCACTACAAAATGGGCTGGCTGATGGTCGCCTTCGATCTCCCGGTCGTCACCAAAGAGGAACGGAAGCGGGCCACCGACTTTCGCAAATTCCTGCTGGATGACGGCTTCCAGATGATCCAGTTCAGCGTCTACGTCCGCCCTTGCGTCACCTTCGCCCGCCAGGAAACCCATCTCCGCCGCATCCGCCTCGCCGTTCCCTCCGAAGGATCCGTCCGCGTCCTCTACATCACCAAAGCCCAATGGGAAAGAGCCTACATCATCCACGGCAAACCCGCCAAGGAGGTTCCAGCCGAGGAAATGCCCGAGCAAATCATGCTGTGGTGAGCAAAATCCGTTCCCCTGAATTCTCCCTAACTCGCTGAAAATAAAAACCGAGCGATGCATCTAGTCTGCATCACCCGGTTTCTGAATCAAGGCAAAGCAAAACCTTTGCGTCCAAACGCCTGCGCAAAGTCTGCATCACCCGGTTTCTGAATCAAGGCAAAGCGGTTTCGGGCAAGTCCGCATGGAGCCGCTGAGTCTGCATCACCCGGTTTCTGAATCAAGGCAAAGCCCCGGTGAGGCCGGAGCGCTGGAGTCGGCCAGTCTGCATCACCCGGTTTCTGAATCAAGGCAAAGCGGGGCGTAATGGTAGGTTTTCAATCTTAAAAGTCTGCATCACCCGGTTTCTGAATCAAGGCAAAGCCATCATCGTTGGCGGGTTGAAAGGAGCGGGAGTCTGCATCACCCGGTTTCTGAATCAAGGCAAAGCGACGATTATCTCATTAACGAAAAAGGGGAGAGTCTGCATCACCCGGTTTCTGAATCAAGGCAAAGCCCACATCGGCTCGCAGGTGCTCGATGATCCAGTCTGCATCACCCGGTTTCTGAATCAAGGCAAAGCTATGCTGCAACGCACCCTCCGCGATCATGCAGTCTGCATCACCCGGTTTCTGAATCAAGGCAAAGCATTGTTAAATCAAGCACGGCTGGAGATGGCAGTCTGCATCACCCGGTTTCTGAATCAAGGCAAAGCAAGTTCTTTGATGGTGTTTGATCCGAGCAAAGTCTGCATCACCCGGTTTCTGAATCAAGGCAAAGCGAACCGGGGGCGGCGGGCCGTAGGCAAAGGAGTCTGCATCACCCGGTTTCTGAATCAAGGCAAAGCGGGGGATTGCGTGGAGAGGATGCAGAGGGAAGTCTGCATCACCCGGTTTCTGAATCAAGGCAAAGCGATCGCCTCCGGCGTGCCGAATTGCCTAGTAGTCTGCATCACCCGGTTTCTGAATCAAGGCAAAGCATCTCCTCCGTCAGATTGAAACTTCCGATCAGTCTGCATCACCCGGTTTCTGAATCAAGGCAAAGCACATGACGAGTGACAGAGCGAAAGGAGTGCAGTCTGCATCACCCGGTTTCTGAATCAAGGCAAAGCGGGGGGTCACGTTGAAGCTCGGCGGGTTCGAGTCTGCATCACCCGGTTTCTGAATCAAGGCAAAGCAACGTCGCATGCATCTCCGGCGTGATCAGCAGTCTGCATCACCCGGTTTCTGAATCAAGGCAAAGCATATTGTAGCTCCCCCGCCCGCCGGTGATCAGTCTGCATCACCCGGTTTCTGAATCAAGGCAAAGCGGGGATGCGATGATGGTGGTGGGAGGGAAAGTCTGCATCACCCGGTTTCTGAATCAAGGCAAAGCGTGTTGTGTAACTGTTCCTTTTCCCAAGGATTTTTTTCTTCAATATATTGAGAACTTTGGCAACTTTGCGCAAAATCCAATCGTTTGATGCGTCGGCTCGAGAGCGGCGCCTGCTGAGGTTCACTCCTTGTCGGCCACGGGGACGATGAGGGTGGGGGCGGTGGCTTTTCTGACCATTCCTTCCGCCACGCTTCCCAGCAACAGCGAAGCGACGAGACCGTGGCCGTGGGTGCCGAGCACGACGAGATCGGGCTTGGTTTGCCGGACGTAATCGAGAAGGGAGTGGAGCGGACTGCCTTCGGCGAGGTGGGTGAGCGCGGTTGGCACGTCGCTGTTCACGGTGGCCAGGAGTTCGCCCAGTTTTCGTCCCGCGCGGCGTCTGGCTTCCTCGTGGAAGGTGTGCATGGCGGGGAACTCATCCGGGGTGAAACCGTAGGCGGTGTAGCTGGGCTCCGGCTCAACGACGTGGAAGAGATGGATTTCCGCGGAAAACGGCTTGGCCAGCTTGCAGGCCATTTCGATGACACCGGGTGTGGCGTTTGAGAAATCCACTGCTGCGATGATCTTTTTCATGGATCACACATAGCACCTTTTGACGCCGGGAGCCAAGATGGATCGGCCCGATGGCAGAAAATGCGCGGCTTTCCGCAATCGTCGTTTGGCAAAGGGGGGCTGCGGCCGCAGAATGCCCGCGTCATGATCCGATTTCTTCATACCCGCATCCGCGTCCGCGATCTGGACCGTTCCATCGCGTTTTACACCAAGCTGGGCTACACGCTCGGCGAGTACAAGGATTCGCCGGAGGGGAACAAACTCGCGTTTCTGGAACTCCCGGGGAACGATGTTTTTCTCGAACTCTGCCACTCGCCCGATTACACGGCGACCTGCCCGGAGGATTTGATGCACACCTGTCTGGGCGTGCCGGACATCATCGGCTACTGCGACCGCGTGGAGAAGGAAGGCATCGAGATCTGGCCTTCCGGGTGGCGTGAGAAATTCTCCGGAGGCGGCCGGAAAATGGCGTTCGTCACCGATCCCGACAACTATGAGGTCGAGATTCTGGAGCGTTGATCCGGCTCAACGGGCCATCAGCGCGGCGGCCACGTTGCGGACGGTTTCATCGGCTGCGAAGCCTCCGGCGCTGAGGGCGATCCGGCGGCCGCCCCCAAGGTCCAAGGCTTCGAGATCTTCCGGCGCGTTCACCATGAGAAACATTTTTCCGAGGCGGGACACCGCTTCGGCAAGGGCTTCGCAGGTCGATTCCCCTTTCTCTCCCACCAGCACGACCTGATCGCAGGTGCGGAGGAGGGCCTCCATGCCCTGTTCCCTCGCGGACATCGCGGGTGAGGTGGTATCGAGGAAATTCACTTTGGCATCGCGATAGCGGTGGCGGAGCTGCTGGACCAGCCAGCCGACCTTGCGGGGGGAGAGGGTGGTCTGGCAGACGGCTCCAAAGGTGGGGGCGAAGGCGAGCCGGGCGGTGTCGGTGGTGTCCTCGATCACCGTGGCACCCCGATGCCCTTCGGTGATCGCCTGCGTTTCCGGGTCGTCGTGGCGGCCGATCACCAGCGGTTTCGCGCCCTCCATGCGCAGCAGGCCCAGCGCCGCCTGCGCGCGTTTCACCTGGCTGGATGCCAGATCGGTGAGCCGCACGCCCTTCGCCTCCCATTCCTTGCGCCGGCGGGCGGAAATGCCGTGGTAGGGGATGACGACCTTGTCGAAGCGGAAAAAATCCTCCTCCCCCACGTTTTCCGCGATTCCCAGCGCGGCCAGGCGGAGGCTTACCTGCCGGTCCGGCATGAAACGGCCGGGAATGGCGACTTTGCCTTTTTCCGCGAGGCGGATCAGGGAGTGCAGCGCCTCGCGGGCTTCCCGGTCCATCCCGAGGCTTTGTGCGACGCGAAGCTCGATCCGCTTGTCCCCGGGCGGGCGGAAGCGGTGGTCGTCACCGGCCTTTTGAACTTTGTCATGCAAAGTATTTGGCGGCGGAGTCGGGTAAAAGCGTCGCATTGCGAATTCACTTTGTTACACAAAGTGAGATGGCTGCAAGCGATTATTTCCCGAAGTCGAGAATTTGTTCGAGGATCGCGAGGTATCCGACGAAGGCGTCGCGTCCCGTGGTGGTGAGCTGGAACTGGGTTTGGGGGCGGCCGTCGCCGGTGGATTTTTCGCCACTGATGAAGCCCGCCTTGTCCAGCGTGCGGAGGTGGGTGATGAGGTTTCCGTCGGACATGTCGAGCTGGCTTTTGAGATCCTGGAATGCCCAGGGCTCCGCCCGCGAAGCGAGCAGGGTCATGATGGAGAGCCTGCCCTTTTCGTGGATCGTGCGGTCCAGTTGGGAGAAGTCGATCATGCGGCGGAATCCTCGCGGCGGCTCGTGGTGACGATCAACGCTCCATAGATGAGATGGAATCCGCCGAACGCGATGGCCATCAGGCGGGAGCCGTTCACCCCGTGGATCCATTCCGCGAGGAAGTCCACCACCTGGGTGACGCCCGCCAAACTGCCGACGCCGAAGACGACGAAGGCCCAGCCAAGCCAGACCATCGACTTCGGAGCGAACTCACGGATGGCGAGCAGCGCCAGCCCGTAATGGACGATCCACATGCAGGCGGCGGCCTGATCGGCCTTTCCCCGGACGAAGAGCAGGCCGATGAATCCCCCGGTGATCAACGAGGGCAGAGCCCCGCGCAACGCCACCCGCAGGCCATAGCTCCAGAAAGGCTTTTTCCTTGCGGCTCCCACCCTGTGGATCTGGAAGACGTTGAAAATCAGGACGAGAAACAGCCCGCCAAGCCACCATCCGGCCCAGGCCCAGCCTTCGCGGCCCTCGGACAGCCAGGCGGCGGCCAGTGCCGCGGCACCGCCAAGGAGGGCGGTTTCCCCGGAAAGAGCGCGGAAAATCGTCGCCCGCTCCATCACGGTCCGGATCACCCGCAATTGCTCGGCAGCTTCCTCGCGTGTCGTCATTCCTTTGCTTTGCCATGCAAAGCCCGGGGGAGACAAGCGCGATCTTGTTCGGCTTGGCGGGAAATATCTACTCCGAGAAGTAAGTTCTGACAACGATTCCTCTGCTGTCATCGACATCAGCAGTCGGCCCTCCTCCCAACGTGCCTTCTGGGAGTCGTGGAGAGACAGTCCATATACCATCTGAGAAACTGGAACGGTAAAATCCTGGATCTGGCGAGGCTTCAGGATAGGCAGATAGGATTGCAGGGATAGCGACCTTAATGGCTTCATTAGGGCTCAATGTGCTATTCTTGTGAGAGTCCGGAACAGAAGATTCTGAAGGCCGACAACCACATAAGAGCATGGTGAGAACGGCCAAAGGTAGTATGAGAAATTGCATTTGTTTCTGCCGAACGCTCAAACTGAGCCATTCGTGTGCTTTGTTGGGATCAGTTTATTTTGGTTTCGATGATTTCCTCAAAGGTATAAGTCACCGTATTCACGTCATTACGGATAAGATCGTTCGAGGACATATCAATCTGAGTGTAGGCGACCTTGCTATCAGCGGAAGAGTAATCTAATACATTAGGGAAATATTCTAAAGTCATGGTTTTGCCAAGTAATGCCTTGTCCCCCGAGGCGAAAGGAAGGAAAATTTGGTATGTAAACTTCCCCCATGCGATAAAAAAACTGTATTGGGGCACATTCTCAATCAGGGGCTTTCGTCGCAACAGGGCGAATGTGATGTGCCTAAATCCTGAAGCTCCACTTACGAATGTGTGGAGCGCTACAAATGATTTATTTTGGATTTTGTCATCACGCTGAAGTATCCAATCAATCGTTTCGGTCATATTTTCCAAGTCGGACTCACTCATTAGACTCAGCGCCATTTTCACAAAGCACTTATACGCCGACCTTCTAATGTGAGGCTGCCGAATCGTCTTGACAGTCAATTTCTTATTCTCGTGGTCGATAGCTATCGATTCATCGCCGATTACGCTTGAAATAGCTATCTTACCATCCCTCCCGACATCCCATCTCACCTGTTTATTTGGTGATTTATAAGATGGAACTCCATTCTTCCCCTTGGTCAGTGCAATGGTTCGTTGAATCCCAAGGAATTTGGCAAGATTGTCTTCAATAGTCTCACTAAAAAACTTATTGCAGTCATCACACTCGTCACTGGATATGAGTACGTCATTTCCAATCAATTGGGGAAATGCGTGTGCCTCTTTTTTGAATTTCGCATTTGGACTCGCCCTTTTGCAATAACGGCATTGGCCCGTCTTTATGGGCGCGATTTTGATCTTTCGGGGCTGATCAAGATACTTGAAGACCATATCGTAGTTGTCGTCGTAAAATTTTATGCGACGTAGGAATAATTCATTCATGCCTGTCTGTATTTTCTGCCTAATAGTGTTTATTCTCCCTCACGAAACTGAATATCTAACAGTTGGTGAGGACTTTTCAAGTTTGCTCAGGATGTGCGGAGCTGATTGACTGTCAATGGAAAAAATCCTGATCCCTCCTTCCCCATACGGGTATGAAAATGTCATGGGAATCCGAATGGTCAGGATGCCCAAAAAATGAATATGGCTGGTCGAGGAAGGCGGACTTTTTGGAGCTTGAAGAATTCCGGAAAAGCAAAGGATCTGATTTCCGTGTGGTGGGCGGCCTGTTGGCGAAAAACCGTTCCACAAGATGAGGCACCGGCTTCGGGCGGTTGCCTGCATCCGCTATTGATAGTGATAGCGAGCTTGGGCGACTTGAATAATTTCATCGGAAATTCTGTAAACCAAGCGATGTTCGTCAGTGATTCTTCGTGACCAAAATCCGGAGAAAGAATGTTTCAATGGCTCGGGTTTGCCAATGCCTTCATAGGGATCCCCCCGGCTTATGTCTTCCAGCAGGGAGTTGATCTTTTTGAGTATCCTCCGGTCATGTTGCTGCCAATGGAGATCGTCTTCCCAGGCACGGGAGGAAAATTGGATGGTCATGAAGGCAGGTCTTCAAGTTTCCTGATGATTCCTCCGCCCTTTTCAAGTTCCGCAATGGATTCGGAAAGACGAGCGGCGTTCGCCGGTGAACGCAGCAGATAGGCGGTCTCTTGCAATGATTCGTAGTCTTCAAGCGAGAGCATGACCACCGATTGGCTTCTCTTACGGGTGATGATCACCGGATCATGATCAACGCAAACGCGCTCCATCGTGGCGGCAAGATTTTCTCTGGCGGCTGTGTAGGAAATGGCATTCACATGGACAGGATAATGTCCAGATGAGGGTTGTCCATTGGATTATGGCGGGGCGGCGGCCAGGGTTCCTACATTAGGGAGAGCTTGAGAGGAAATGGAGGAAGGGACCACGGATTATACGGATTATACGGATTTTTTAAATAATTTATAATCAATCCAATCCGTGAAATCCGTATAATCCGTGGTCTCTCTTTCTTTTCTGGAAATCTTCCCATTTTCATCCCTGAAATCCTGCAATCCGTGGCTTTGCCGACCTGCATCTCCCTAATGTCGGGGCCCTGGGGTGGTGACATCGCTTTGTGAAAGACCCGGTTTTGAACTCCCTGCGGCTTCAACCTTCCCCGGCTTCCTCCAGGCAGTCGCGGAGGGCTTCAAAAATCTCCGGTTCGAGCGTGCGGTTGGGCGCTCCTTTCAGCAGGCTGCCAAACCATTTCGCCAGCAGGTTTCTGCGCTCCGCGGGGAAATCCCGGGTGAAACCGGACTTGCCGCCTTCCAGCACCTCGGAGTCCCGCCTGCCATGGGCACGGGCAAGCATGCGCTGGTAGCGCGTGAGGATGCCATCCAGCAGAATCCACGGGAAATTGGGATTCTTGGGCGGGCCGACGATCAATGATTTGCCCTCGCCGGTTCCGAGTTTCATGCCGCCTTTCAGATCGAGCCGGAGATCGGGGAGATCGCCGCCCTTGAACCAGGCGGCCGCCCCTCCTCCCAATGCGCCGAAAACCGTGCCGGCCCCGTGGGTGATCCCGCCGGTGGCGGCATCGACGGCAAGGCCCGCCGCTCCTCCGGCGATGGCCGCCGCCATGGCGAGCTGGCCGCGGCGCAGGCCCCATTTCGTCCAGGTTTCCGAGCTTTCCAGATCGATGCCGCCGAAGGCATCCGGGTCCGAATCCACCTTCAGCAGATGGTGTCGGTAAATTTTCAGCAAAGCCCCGAAGCACTCCCGCTCGATCTTCGCGAGGCGCTCGAAGTATTGTTTCGCCAGAAGTTCCGCCTTCCGCTCCCTCCGCGAGGGCATCCGCAGATCCCGTTCCTCCAGCGTGGCGCTCACTTTCAGGGAAAGGGCTTCCTCGAAAAATCCGATCAAAACCTCCGCGGCCTCCTCCCGCCGGTCTTCCCACTCGCGTTCCACCAGGCGGATGGTTTCCTCCAGCCGCTCCCGGTGCCGCTCGTCGATCTCCAGAAGCGCCTTGAGCAGCGAGAGCCGTTCGTCGAACCGCGCGCGGTGGGCGTCGAAGGTCCGCACGAGATTGAAGGCTCCTCCCAGCCGACTGCGCCACTCTTCCTCGCCGCGGTCCGGGGTGTCGCCCCGGCGGTTGAGGAGGGCGAGGCGCGGCCTTCCCGTCCAGCGGAGGATTTCCATTTCCGCGAGAAAATCGTCGCGCAGGGGTTTCGCGGGATCGACCACGTAGAGCACGCCCGCGCCTTCCAGCAGGGGTTCCAGAAGGCGTTTTTCGTCTCCGAATTCCTCCCCGGCTTCCGCCACGAAACGGCGCAGGGTTTCCAATCCGGGCGAGCCCTCACCGTGCATCCGGCGGATCGCCCGCATGGCCTCCACCGGCCGCGAAAACCCGGGCGTGTCGATGAAGCGGACGCACTCCCTGCCATCGAAAACCACCCGGTGGATCTGACAGGCGGTGGTCTCTCCGGGGGTGGGGCTCACGCGGACGATTTCGTTGTCATCGATCTCCAGCAGCGTGGCGATCACCGCGGATTTTCCCATGTTCACGCGCCCCACCACCGCAAAGGCGGGGACGTCATGCCGGGGGCCATCGTTCATGGCGGGATCTCACGGCATTTCCGCCCGGCTGGCAATGCCCGCGCCAGGTCATTCCAGAGCAGACGCATTTTCCTTTCACCGCAAAGCCGCGAAGATCGCAAAGGGGCGCAAAGGCATCTTCTTCACCAATAACGAATCACAAATAACCTCTTCCCTGCCTTTGCGGTGAATTCAATGGCTTGCCCCGCGCCAGGTCATTCCACCACTTCGATGGCGGCGCGGTCCCGGAAACGGACGACCGGGCGCTGGTTCCTGCCCGCGGGTTCCAGGGCGACAATCCCCCTCACTCGCACCTTGTTGCCCACCAGTTTTTCCAGACTTTCCTCGGTTAGATCGCCTCCCAGAAGATTTGTGTAAACCGCGCCCCGTGCCTCGGTGACGGGGGCTTTTTCGGAAAAAAGGAGGTAAATGGTTTTTCCGCTGTTGGATCTGCCGATGCCTGCCACCACGCTTTCCAACACGACTTCCTCCCGCACGCGCTTGCCCAACAACCCGGAATCGCTGATCTGATAGACGTTTCCTCCTTTCCGGATCTCGTCCTGCCTCGCGGCTTCGGCGGCTTGGCTTTCCGCCAATTGCGCGCTCATTTCCTCCGCCCGGCGGTTGATCCGCTCCACCGGGTCCGGTGCCGGGGGCTCGTCCGTTTCCACGGGGATCGCTCTCACGGGAGCCCGCGGGGATTCGGCAACGGGAGGCGCTTCGGCGGGTGGTGCAAGCGGTTCGGGTGCGGAGGGAGCTTGGGATTCCGTTTCCAATCCGGTCACCGGCAGCGAAGCGGTATCCGGAGCATTGGCGGGAAGAGCGCCGTTCCGCCTCATCGCCTGGTAGCCGAGGATGCCTGCGATCGCCAGCACCAGGAAAACGATGGCGATCAACTGGGGTTTTGCGGAATCGGGCTTCGGAACTTTCACCGGCTTGCCCGCCGCCACGGGAGGAGCGGTGGCCTCCCGGAGCAGGGTTGTCATGGCCGGAGGAGGCTCCGATCCGGTCGCCGCGGCGAGCATTTCCATCGCTTCGCGGAGGGTCGCCGAGGGAGGCGCCGCGCGCAGCCATTTCACCCACCCGCCCAGCCCGCGGCCCGCCTGATCGCCCACCAACTGACCCCGCCAATGCATGATCTCCTCCGCAAGCGCCGCGATCCCTTCAAACCCGCGCGGGGTTTTTCCTCCTCCCAGCCATTTCAAGGGACAAATCCCAAAGGTAAACCCACGCCCCTCCTCCACCCCGTCCCTCACGATGGAGCGGGCATCCGTCTCCACCCACACCGCCTCCTCCCCCAGAACCCGGGAAAGCACCGCGGAAACCTCCAGCGCCCGGGCAAGAACGCCGATCGCATCCTCCACCGGCAATGGCTGCCCCGCCACCAGGGAATCCAGCGCGCCGCCTTCCACCCGTTCCGTGACGAGCCAAGGAACCCCGTCCACCGGATCGCATCCGCCCGCGATGATCGTCCGCAACCCGGGGTGATGCACCTTCACGAGTCTCGAAACCGCAACCCCGTATGCCTCCGCCTCCTCTTCCGCAAATCCACCGCCCTCCGCGCCGAAGGGGAAAAAACGCCTCAACGACACGGGGCGTTCCGTTTCCCGGTCGATCACCCCGAAAACCACCCCCTCGGAGTCCTGGCGCAGCAATTCCTCGATGTGAAAACGTCCGGTCACTCCCTGCCATCCTGCATATCGAGGGGATTCCGCCAAGCAGCGAACGGGATCCGCGGAAACTTTCACCCATCCCGCAGCGGTGAGAACTCCACCTGCGGGAAGTGATCCGGCTGATGAAAATCCGGCGCATCGCCCGGGAGCTTCGCCGCGCTCAGGAAACGCTGGCGCGGCGATCCGAGGATCATCGCCGCATTCGCCCGGCTTTCCCCGCCGAAATCCAGCCGCGCCCGCAGCAAGTCCAATGGCAGCGCCATCGCCGCCACCCATGATCCATCCGGTGCCATTTCCGCGAAAGTCGCCACCTCCGGCATCGCGATTTCCACCTCCTCCGCCCGCACCCGGGGCGCTTTGAACTCACAGCTCCACCAGGCGCCGTTCGGAGCCAGATTGAACTCGAAATACCTGCCGGTGGCGGCATGGCCGAGAAACAGCTCCGCCACATCGTGCCTCCACAGCTCCGCCTGAAACCCCCCCGGACGGGCCAGCGGATGAAGCTCCGCCGGAGCCCGGTGGCTGGCGATCCACCACAACCGCAGGGGATCCATCACCAGGGAAAACGCCGCCCCCGGCAGCACCGGATCCCCGTGCCAGTCCTTCTGCAACCCCAGCAACGGCACATCCAGGTCCCCCCACGCCAACGGCAGTTCGCTTGTGAAAATCGTCACCCCGCCATGTCGCCCGCCGCCCCCGCGGTGTCCAGTGCGGAAATCGCCGTTCATCCGACCACCATGGGAACGTTTTTGAGAAAAATGATCGCCGGGGGCCTCCGTATCTGCTTTTGTCACGGCAACTCATTTTCCACCCACCTTCCTTTCATGGCACGAAAGAAGAACACCGGTTTCTACAGCACCATCGAGTACATCGGGCCCCGCCCGGAGAAACCGAAACGGCCGAACTTCTTCGGCGGCTGGGTGATCATCGCCATCGCCGTGGGCATGGGATTCTGGTTCGGCCAGCCGCTGGTGCCGCTGGTGACCGGAGCCCAGACGGGAGCCTCCGCGGAGGAAGCCGATCTCCTCGCCTCCTCTCTGCTCGAATCCGGATCGCCCGGCGACCGCCTCGCCGCCGCCGCCCTCCGCCATTCGTCCGAACGGATCTCCTACGACCCCGCCTACTATCAGATCGATTACCCCGACGGCGATGTCCCCTCCGGCAAAGGCGTCGCCGCGGACGTGCTGGTCCGCTGCTACCGCAAGCTCGGCATCGACCTGCAGGTGGAAATCCACGAGGACATTTCCGCCAACTTCCGCCTTTACCCGCAGCTTTGGAACTCCAGCGCGCCGGACCCGAACATCGACCACCGCCGGGTGCCCAACCTCCAGCGCTTCCTCAGCCGCAAAGGGCAGGAACTCACCCCGAGCCACGACGCGGCCAACTACCGCCCCGGTGACATCGTCGTGTGGACGCTCCCCGATGCCACCTCCCACCACCAGGGCACCCATCACATCGGAATCGTGGTTCCCGGGCCCGGCGCCCGCTCCCGCGAGCCGTGGGTCGTCCACAACATCGGCGCCGGCGTGAAATGGGAGGGTGCGCTCTTCGACTACAAGATTCTCGGCCATTACCGGTATCCCGCGGAAGCGGCCGATTGACGCGCGCCGGAGCGAATTGCCACCCGGCGGGACAAGAAATCTCATTGAGCCGAAAGTGAATTCCCGGGATTATTGCCACCATTGAAAGATTGTGCGGCTTTGGCGGATGTTGTGAGCTTTCCGCATATGGCCGCTTTCGCCACCACCCGATGGTCGCTTGTCGCCCAGGCCGGTCTGGATGAAATGGAAGCGCGCGAACAGGCTCTGGAGGCGCTGTGCCGGAGTTATTGGAAGCCGGTGTTCGAGTTCGCCCTGAGTTCGGGTTTCGACCGGGAGGCGGCGCAGGATGTGACCCAGGCGTTTTTCGCGAAGATTCTGGAGAAGGATGCGCTCGCGAAGGCGGACCGCGAGCTGGGCCGTTTCCGCAGCTTCCTGCTGACGATGCTGAAACGTTTCATGATCGATTGGCGGGACCATGGGCGGAGGGAAAAGCGCGGGGGCGGCCGGTGGCATGTGCCGCTGGACTGGGATGAGGCGCCGCAGCTCGTCGCGCCGGGAGTTTCGCCTGATTCGGCGTTCGACCGCCGCTGGGCGATCACTTTGATGGAGCGGGCGGTGGCGGCATTGCGGGAGGAGGCGAAGGCGGCGGGGCGGGAGGGTTTGTTCCTGGCGCTGGCTCCGCTTCTGGGCGCTTCTTCCGGGGAAACGGACTACGAAGGGATCGCGCGGGATTCCGGCATGAGCCGCAATGCGGTGGCGATGGCCAACCACCGGATGAGGGCGCGCTTCCGTGAATTGGTCCGGCGCGAAGCGGCGGCAACGCTGGCCGACGCGGCGGATGTGGAGGTGGAGCTTGCCGCGTTGCGCGAGGCGCTGCGTGGTCCGGTGCCGGGACACGGGAACGCCTGGGACTGATGGGGTCCATGGGGAAAACAATAAAGCGCTTGTGAGCGAATTCCCCGTTATCGCCCGGCCGCGATGCCGTATGGAGGAGTGTGGGTGTGAACCCACCAGACCAAATTCGCAATTATGAAAACGAAAACGAACGCACTCATCGCACTTGCTTGTCTCACCATCGCGGCCACCGGCCAGTCGGCGATCGTCAACTATTCCTGGGAGGAAACCGGAGACGATGTCCTCCTGACCGTGTCCGGCTCCCTTGATGTGACCGGATGGGAGACGGGACCCGCCTATTCTCTCAATCGGACGGGTGCCCATCTGGCCAATGATTACGGGCCGCCTTTCCCTCCTTTCCAAACCTTGTATTTTTACGGCCACGCGACCAGTCCCGGAGACAGGGTGTTTCTGGAGGGGGGGGAAATCGTCTTGTCTCCGTGGGGGGATTTTTTTCCCCTTACGTATGTTTTGGATGGAACACACGAGTCGGGCGATTTCATCGGAGATTTTGGAATCAACCGCTACCTTGACACACAGATCAACATTTACCTTCAGGCGGACACCATCGTGGATGGTTTTTACGAGGTGAACGGGGTGTACCGCTTCGCCGGCACCAACTTGGCGGAGATGTTCAGCGACGGGCAGGAGGCGTGGAGAGACGGGGCGTTGATCGCCACGTTCGGAAACAACGAGATCCATTTCCGGGTCGTGCCGGAACCTTCCATCTCCGCTTTCCTTGCCGGAGCCGCCGCCTTTTCCCTTGTCTCCCGCCGCCGGTCCCGCAAAAAATGAAAAAACCCGCATTTGCCGCCGCCAATTCCGACAGAGCCGGTTGACCGGCCTCTCATGATCCAATGAACGAGAACGACGTGCCGGAACCTCCCTGTTCGTGTCCCGTGTGCGGAGGCCCGTTGAGCGACTTCGGGCTGGGCGCGCGGTGCGCGGGGTGCTTGCTGGCCGCGACGCTGGAAGACGAACCGGCCGGCCACGAACCGGTGCCGTCGTTCGGGGAATACGAGTTGCGGGGGGAACTGGGCCGCGGCGGGATGGGCACGGTCTATCGCGCGGAGCAGGCGCGGCTGGGGCGGACGGTGGCGTTGAAAATGTTGTTGGGCGGGGTGTTCGCGCAGCCGTCGTTTCTGGAGCGTTTCCGGCGCGAGGCGCTGGCGGCGGCGGGGCTGCGGCACCGGGGGATCGCGGTGGTGCACGATGTGGGGGAGGTGGAGGGGATCGCGTATTACACGATGGAGCTGTTAGAGGGCGGCTCGCTGGAGGAGTGGATCGCTTCTCCGCGCTGCGGGCCGCGGGCGGCGGCGGAGTTGTTGGAGAAAACGGCGCGCGCGGTGGCGTTCGCGCATGAGCACGGCGTATTGCACCGGGATTTGAAGCCTTCCAACATTCTGCTGACGGGAGAGGGGGAGCCGAAGGTGGCGGATTTCGGTCTGGCTCTGCTTGTCGAGGAAGCGGAGTGCGGGGCCGGGGGGATGGCGCTGACCCAGGGGATGCTGGGAACGCCGGCGTATATGGCGCCGGAGGTGGCGGTTGGCGGACGGGCGGGGATTTCCTCGGATGTTTATTCTTTGGGGGCGATTCTTTATGAGGCGTTGACGGGGCGGCCGCCGCATGTGGGGCCGAATGTGCAGGCGGTGTTGGCGCGGGCGCGGGTGGCGGATGTGGTGGAGCCGCGGAAATTGAATCCGGAGCTGCCGGTGGATCTGGCGACGATTTGCCGGAAGTGCCTGGACCGGGAAACGCCGGGCCGGTATGCGACGGCGGCGGAGCTGGCGGATGATCTGGCGAGGTTTCTGGCGGGTCAGCCGGTGCAGGCGCGTCCGGTCGGCGCGGCGGGGCATGTGTGGCGCTGGGCGAAGAGGAATCGCAGCCTGGCGGTGCTGGCGGCGGGTTTTCTTCTCTCGGTGGTGGTTGGCGGCGGGCTGGTGGTGCGGCAGGCGGAGCTGAACCGGCGGCAGGCGGCGGAGCTGGAGCGGGAGCACCAGGCGGCGCGGGAGCTGCGGCACGAACTGACAACCCACCTCTATGCGGCGGACATCCGCGCCGCTTCGCAGGAAATGAAAGCGGGGAATCCAAAGGCCGCCTGGAGGTTGTTGCAGGAGCACGAAACCAATCCGGCGCTCGGTGTGGAGTGGCATTGGCTGGCACGCCAGACGCAGCGGCAACCGGGCCGCGTGCTTTTCCAGGGGGATGCTTATATCACGACGCTGTCATTCGGTGCGGACGGGCTCTCCCTGGCTGGCGCGGACAGCAATGGCATGCTTTTTTTCCTCGATCCCGGGCGGGGCGACCGGCGCGATAGCGGAGTGCACGTGAGGCCGGGTTCCGTGGTTTCGCTGATCGATGGGCAAATTTCCTATTGCGGGGAGCGGCATCTCGAAAGCCGGCCCGTGCGGCGGGATGGCGGCCTGGGTGAGGCGACCACCGGACCCGAGGCGATGCAGGCGAAGTGGTCGGCCGATGGCCGCAGGGCGGCTCTTTGTTCGGCGGTCTCGCTTTTCTATAACAGAGGGGAAGGAGGCGCCGCCGCCGTGTGGGACGCGGCGGAGAAACGGATCGTCTGGACCGCGCCGGATACGGATGTGTGCCGGGCGGCGCCCGATGACGACGGTTCCCATCTGGCAACCGCCGGACGCGATGGCGGGGTGGTTCTATGGAATGTGGCGGAAGAAACCGAAGTCCGCCGTTGGGATGTTCCACCGGTCAACACGCTGGATTTCTCGGCGGATGGGCGGTTCCTCATCGCGGGCGGAGTGGATCGCGCGTGGCTCATGGCCGTCCGGGAGGAATCCGCTCCGCGCGAGTTGCGGCATCCGCGCGGCCATCATGTCACGGAAGCCGCGTTTTCCCCGGACGGCGGCCACATCGCCACGGCCTGCACGGACAGGGTCGTGCGCGTGTGGTCCATGGATGCCCTGGAGGAAGATCCGGTGATGCTGCTCGGCCATGAAAGCGAAGTCTGGACGCTGGCGTGGCATCCCGCCGGAGAATCGCTCGCCGGTGGCGGGCGCGATGGCGGCGTGCTGCTCTGGGACCGCCGGCAACTGGTCCGCGATTCCTTCGTGCCGGGGCGTTACCAACGGGCGCATTTCTCGCCTTCGGGCGATTCTTTCATCATGGCGCACGGAGAGTATCCGGAACTCAGCCTGCGCCGCATCCGCTCGGACAATCTTGAGCCGCTGGAGGTATTCCCCTCGCATTTCCAGATTCTGGGCATCACGGCAAACGACGATGCTGTGCTGTGGAACCTCTGGTATCACCGCGTGGAATGGTGGCCGCGCGGCACGGGCGAACCAACGCGCACCGTGCCCCTGCCCGAAGTGCCGACGGATACGCTGGATCAATTCGCCCTTTCCCCGGACGGTTTTTTCATCGCCCGTCTCGACAACGACGGAGTGCTGGAAATCCGCTCTCTGACGGATGACTCCCCGCCGCGCGCCGCACGGGTGCTGGAAGCCGGAAAAAAATGGAGGGTCCGGGCATTGGCATGGAGCCCCGACGGGAAAAAACTCGCCGCCGGCACGGACCAGCCTCCCCACGATGTCCGGTTGGTCGATGCTTCGACCCTGGAGGCCGCCCGGCTGCCCGGCCATCATGACAGCATCTCCACGGTGGATTTTTCCCCCGACGGAAGCTTGCTGGCATCCGGCTCCATCCTGGGGGACATCATGATCTGGGATTTGAAACAATCGCCGCCCGCCGGGAAGCGGTTGATCGCCCACACGCGCTCCACCACCAGCGTGGCTTTCTCGCGGGACGGGCGCACCCTGCTCAGCCTGGGATCGCGGGACGGGGTGAGGTTTTGGCATCGTGAAACGTGGCGCGAACTCGCCCACCTGCCCATCCCCGACGCCTACTCCCATTTCGCGCTTTCCCCCGACGAAAGCCGCCTCGCCGTGACCTGCGGCGACAATGCCCCCGCGAGCCGGCGGCTGCGGGTGTTTCCGCTGAAATAAATCCGGCCTCAAAAAGTCACCTTATCTCTGAAATTTGGTATCACTCCGCGCCCACGGCATCGCCATCCACAGGACCGGCTCCGGCTGTTTCCTCGCCCTCCAGCACGGACAGCTCCGCCAGAAACTCGCGATACGCGCGGATGAGATTGGCCTGCTCCGCGGCCACGGCCTGCGTTCCCGTGATGGCATTGAGACGGACCCGGTAGGCGCGGCCAAGCGACCTGACGGAAGTGCTCAGATCCCGCGCTTTGACAAACAACGCGCGGTCCGCGGTATCCACATACCGGCCCAGGGCATCGATCGCGGCACGGCATTCTTCGTAGGTGGGATCGATCTGATCCGCCTGCCCGCCCGCCAGGACCCTGCCGCCTTGCCGTGCAAGCCAATCCATCGGCTCCAGAGCACGCCGCAGCTCTGCCGCCAGGATCATCCGGGGAAGAACCACGGGACGGCTCCCCGCCGCCTGAACGGACAGCATCCTGGCGGAAGCATGGCCGGGCGCCGCCTGCGAAATCTCTCCGAGACGCTGCCGCACGAAACGGTTCGCGATGTACTGGCCTGCCGGCTGGGCTCCGGCTTTTTCCTGGATCTCCCGGAAATTCGCGGAAGCCCCGGCAATCCCGGCGGGAACCTCTCCACCCGCAATCTCCAGAAGTTCCCGCACGGAACCGGCGGTGAAAACCTCATGGCGCAGGAAAAACCCGGGCTCCTCCAACGCGAGGATCGCCGAAAGATGTTCCGCCGCATCCTCCGGAACCACCAACCGGCAGCCCTCCGCACTGGATAAGGCGCGCAGATGATCCCAAAACCGTGGAAACACGTGGAACGATCCATCCTCCCCCACCGCGCCGATCACCACGGCGGAAGGTTCCTTCCCCGTCACGGCGGCATTCGCCAGAACCAGAACCGCACCACCCGCCGCCAGCTTGTTTCTGGAAAAAAGATAGGGAGAACCATCCCCCGTGGAGATGACAAACACTCCGGCAGGCAATCCGCCGTGCACCTGCCCAAGGGAAGCCTCCAGCCCACGCAGCATTTCGCGGAAGGGCCGCCCGGCCCGATCCGCTTCCATGGAAAGCGAGAACCTCGTCGCCGGCTTTTCATCCGCCCCGGCTTCAGGGGAAACGCGCCCGATCCGCAAGGGCACGGGCGCGAGGATGCCGGCTTTGGTTTCCGGATCGATCACCCACAGCGGAGCCGTCACCACCATCTCCCCAAGGGAAGGAGAAACTTCCACGGCGGGCTTTCCCTCCTGTTCCTCCCGGTTTTCCGCGAGAGATTCCATATCCTCCGCCGCCTCCCCGTACGCGGAAAGCCCGGGCACCCAACCCTCCCACGCTCCTTTCTCCCCTCCCGCCCCGGCGGCGACGGCCTGCGGGTGCTCCGGGTCCGCAAAGCGCATGATGTCCCGGAGGCAGGCCGCCAGGGCGCGGCCATCGGCTCCGGCCCCAGGCGTCTCCAGCCACGCCACAAGCTGCCGGATCCGCACCTTCGTTTTTTCCAGCTCCTCCGGGTTTGCCGCCGCGGCGCCTTCACCCGCCACCCGGGATTCCAGCAACTGGCGGGCGGAGGGATTTTCAGGATCGAGGGCCACGGCCAGCGCAAGCATCTGGGCCATCCCGCGGCGCTCCTCCGGGGTTTCCGGGGAAAATCCGCGCGCCAGCGTCTCGGTCTGGCGCGAGAGAGCCGCCATCGTTTCCACATCCAATGGCACCCGGTCGCGCCGGAAAGCCACGGGACCATCCGCGGGCGCCACGAAGGGAGCGGCGGAAACATCCGGCCCCGCCATGCAGACGAACACGGCGGCCAGAAGCCCGGTGCGGCTGGATTTCATGCGCTCCCC
>CAZVSA010000011.1:26954-30001 GCA_964629955.1 uncultured Luteolibacter sp. | reverse complement strand
GCCCGACGACCGCTGCCCGGGCAGCCTCGCCGTGGCTGCTTCCCGTGCTCTTCGCCATCCGCACCCTCGGCAACTTCGACGCGAGCTGGCGCCCCCCGCTCCTGCTGCAAGCCGGCATCGTTGCCTCCGTAACCCACGGGTTGCTCGCGCTGGCCGCAGGCTGGAAACGCTCCCTGTCGTTCCTCCCCCTCACCATCTTCGCCCTTTCCGCCGTTCCCCACCCCTGGCAGATCGAGCAGGCGATGATCCGCCGCTTCACCGGCTGGGTCATCGATCTCAGCGTGGAATGGTTCACCCTCGCCGGGCGGCCCGTCATTGCCGTGGGCGAGCAACTGGAATCCCTGGGCACGGTCGTCGAGGTCAGCGAGGGATGCAGCGGCATCCGCTCCTTCCAGAGCATCCTCATGGCCTCCTTGTTTTTCGGTGAATTGTTCTTCCTCCGCATCGCCCCGCGCATCGTTCTTGTCGCCGCTGCTCTGGGCGTCACCCTGCTCGTCAACGCCGGTCGGGCCATCACCCTCGCCACCATCCGCTTCGACCGCGGCGAGGAAGCCTTCGAATCCGCCCACGACCCGGTCGGCATGGCCGCCTTCGCCGTCAGTGCTGTCATCCTCCTCCTGCTCGCCCGGCTCTTCCAACTCCTCGCCGAGCGCCGTGGCCGCCGAAAACTGGTTGTTAGAACGGTCTTAAAGTCGTAAGGTCGAAAGTCTCAAAGTCCCTCCTCCCAAACCACTCCCGAACCGAAGCTCTTCCGGTTTTCCGGCTTTCAGACTCTCTTCCGCCCCTCTGCCATGAAACCCGCCCTGATTCTCAGCCCCGCCGCCATTCCCTCGAAAGGTAGGGACGTACCGTCGGGCCGTCCCACGTTTTCCCCGGCAGGTAGGGGAAACTCCCCGGCCCTTCCGCTTTTTCCGCCGGATACAGCCCTACCTGTTGCGGAGAGAGAGTCACGGCGCGCCCGGCGGTCTCGCCCTACCCTGGTAGGGATGAACCGCCGGGCCATCCCGCTTTTTCCCCGGCAAGCATGGGCATTCCCCGGTCTTTCCGCTCTTTTCACCGGATACAGCTCCACCTGTTGCGGAGAGAGAGTCACGGCGCGCCCGGCGGTCACGCTCTACCTCCAATCTTTCGCGCCATGAAACCTGCCCTGATTCTCAGCGCCGCCGCCATCCCCGCCGCGGTGATAATTTCCGAAGCCGCCTCCTGGTGGTGGATGAATCCCCCGCGCCCGGAAGAAGCGGTCGCCGCCCCCGCCTACCGTTTTCCCATCGAGCGACCCGATACCCGCCTGGACGAGGAAAAACTGCCCAGCATCAAAAAAACCCTCTCCTGCGACGAAGGCACCCAAGGCCTGATCCGCACCTCAAGCGGCGCAGTGATTTCCGTCGCGTTTTTCGAGTGGAACCGCAGCGAGAATGCCCGAGTCACGGAAGTACTGGGACATCTGCCCGAGGTCTGCATGGGTGCCAGAGGCGCGGATCTTCTCGAACGTTATCCCGCACGACAGGCATCCTTCGATGGCTTCCACCTGATCTTCGATACCACCCGCTTTCGCGGCGGGAATGATCAGCCGCTCTTCATTTTCAAAGCCTCGTGGATCGAAGGATTCGATGCGATCGATCTGCGGCAGGGCCCCTTCGGCCACAGCGCCCAGGAAGAAGCCCGCCGTTTCCGCATCGCCGCGGCGAAAAACCGCTTCAAGTCCCGCTACGCCCGCATTCTCATGGGTGGCGTGTACGGTGTCCAAACCGAAGAGCAGGCTTGGGAGCATTTCGAGCGCGAAGTCCTGCGGGATGTCAGCGTGAACCATCTGGTTGGCAAATAAACCCATCGGGTAGGGACGGACTGCTAGGCCGTCCCACTTTTTCCCCGGCAGGTGTGGAGTGTTCCGCGGCCATTCCGCTTTCTCCACCGGACACAGCCCCATCTGTTGCGGAAAAATTATCCACGGCGCGCCCGGCGGTCACGCCCTACCACCTTGACACAAAAAAAGCCGCTGGTTAATCCAGCGGCTTTTTTGTAAAAAACTCAGCAAGCAGATCAAGCTCTGCGGCGGCTGCGCATGAAAGCACCAGCTCCAAGCAGACCCGCCAATGCCATTGCACCACTGGGCTCGGGGATAGCGCTGAAATAACCCGTTACTCCAATATTATCCAAACGAGTCCCAATGCTTGCTACTGAAAAAGTCACCTCGAAAATCTGCGATGGGTTAAGCAAAATCGACAGAGGAACAGCAAATTGGTCAAACGCACTGTGCGCCTCAGTAGTCCCACCGGCCGAAACCGAGTAACTGGTAACCCCACTGCCGTAATCAACATTAAAGCCACTATGTGCGGATACTGTAGTTTTGGCGTCAAAAAGCAGATTAGTAAGTATCAGATTATCAGAACCGTTATTTGTAATCTTCAGCGTTACAGTGGAACCGTTATGAACAAGAACAACAGCACCTTGGCCCACATCAGGAGCCGCAGCTGTTGCTGACAAGCCATCAGCAAAAGTACTATTATTTGATCCACCACTTGCACTGGTTGCAGCCGAATTCGAACCAGTATACGAAAGTTCCGAATCAAGCCCGTAAAGGTTCACGTTGGGCGTGGTGTCTGAAGTCGTAATAGAAAGATCGAAATCCCTGTAGCCAACCAGCAACTCCGCGGAAGCGCTGGAAGCAAGGATCAGAGGAGCCGCAAGAGCAGTGGCAAGTATTTGTTTTTTCATACGGGAGATGGAGGAGAAGGAAGGAAATCTACTGACAAAAATCAAGCTCTTTCGAGCCCACGGGGCGGAGAATACCCGGAAACGTCCGGCGCGCAAGAGGAAAATACATTTTTCTGGAAAATTTTCGGAGGCTGGAAAAACCCGGTTTCTCACGAAGCGGCGATGCTTTCGCTAGCAATCCACCGGGTAGGGACGGACCGCCGGGCCGTCCGACTTTTTCCCGGCAGGTGGGGGGCATTTCCCGGCCTTTCCGCTTTTTCCGCCGGATGCGGCCCTACCTGTTGCGGAGAGAAATCCACGGCGCGCCCGGCGGTCACGCCCTACCTTTTTTC
>CAZVSA010000011.1:26391-26944 GCA_964629955.1 uncultured Luteolibacter sp. | reverse complement strand
TTGGAACGGTCAGTCTCCGGTCCGTTGAACCAAACCCGCACGCACGGGATTCCCGCGGATATACGCGGCCTTTTCCGCAGCCGATTCCCAACTCCGAAGGCGATGGTCGAAAAAATCCCTCTGCCACTTCACCCCGGCCTGCTTTGCCACCCATTCCTTGAATCCGGCGATCACCCGGGCCATCGGCTTTTTTCCGGAAAACGACATCAACCCGTGCAAATGATCCGGCATCGCCAAAACCAGCCGGATTCCCAGCAATCCCTCCGCCTCCCGATGCCGCAGGGTTTCATCGATCACCCGCCAGACCCGGTCCCCGGCCAATTGGTTCTCTCCTCTCGGCAAACAGCAGATGGTGATGAAAAACACCTCCTCTTCCGGAGAATCCGAAGCCCCCTCCGGCACTTCATGCAGCAATCGTTTGCGTCCGATTTCCATGATGGTGTTACAAGGTAGGGATGGACCGCCGGGCCGTCCGACTTTTTTCCCGGCAAGTGTGGAGCGTTCCGCTGCCCTTCCACTTTTTTCACCAAATGAAGCCTCACCTGTTGCGGAG
>CAZVSA010000011.1:19942-26291 GCA_964629955.1 uncultured Luteolibacter sp. | reverse complement strand
AAATGATCCACGGCGCGCCCGGCGGTCACGGCCCTACCTTTTCTTTCAGGCGGTCGCGCCCTACCCCGCCGGAGGCGGCCACCCGGTAGGGACGGACCGCCGGGCCGTCCGACTTTTTCCCGGCAGGTGGGGGGCGTTCCGCTGCCCTTCCACTTTTTTCACCAAATGCAGCCTCACCTGTTGTGGAGAAATGATCCACGGCGCGCCCGGCGGTCACGGCCCTACCTTTTCTTTCAGGCGGTCACGCCCTACCCCGCCGGAGGCGGCCACCCGGTAGGGACGGACCGCCGGGCCGTCCCACTTTTTTCCCGGCAGGTGTGGGGTGTTCCGCTGCCCTTTCGCTTTTTCCGCCGGATGCAGCTCCACCTGTTACGGAGAGGGAATCACGACGCGCCCGGCGGTCACGCCCTACCTTTGTTCTTCAGGCAGCAGCAGAGGCTCCCCGGCCTCCCTACCCTCTTCCAAGGCCCGGAGAGCTTTTTTCCAAGCGGGCACGCTCTCGGAATCCTCCTCGAAAAGATCCATATTGATCTCCGGCAACGGCAGATCCCGAACCTGGCTGCGGACCAGCAAACCCCGGAGGAAGAGCGCCTCCTGCCGCAGCATGCCGTTCCAATCCACCCCGGCCAGCACCGCACGGCCTTCCTCCTCATTGCCGGCCGACACCAGTGCGGCACCCCGCATCGCAAGGCGGCTCCCCCCGCCGTCCACTCCGATGCCCGCCAGGATTTCCAACGTTTCCTCCGCCCTTCCCCCGGCCAGCCGTGCCATGGCCAGGCTGGAACGGATGCCCTCGACCTGCGGATACTCTTCCGCCAGTTCGGCCAGGGCTTCTTCGGCGCTCCCGGGAGGAATCACGCCGTGGAGCAGCCCCAGGTAGTTGATGTTGTTCAGCAACAGCGGATTTTTCGGCTCGTAACGGGCGATAGCGCGGGAAACGGCCAGCAATTCCTCGGTGCGGTTGTCACGGGCCAGTGCGGCGAAGACGAATTGCAAATCCTCGGAGAGTGGCAGCGGGCCGTAGCCAATACGCATGGCTCCCACCCAGGCATCCACCGTGGCGGCCTCCACCTGCATGGCGGAGGCGTAGCGGGCGACTTCGATGAAGCGGTTGCGGGTGCTGCCGAAGGTGGCGTTGTGCAGGGCACGGTTCCATGCGGCGCGTTCGGCGGATTCGCTGCCTCGGGTGCGCTCGACGATCGCGCGGGCAAGATCGATTTCCAACATGTCCGCCCCCTCCGGCACGTTGTGGAAGGCGCGCAGCGCCTCGTCCATCCGGTCTTCCCGAATCAAGGCGTGGATGTAGGCCGTGAAAGCTCCGCCGTCCGTCTTCGCCGGTTCCTCGAGCAGCTCCACCGCCCGCTTCGCCTCTCCGTGGCGCACCAGCCAGGAGCCAAGGGTGCCGGGATCGCTTTCGCGGAAGCGGCGGACGGCCAGGTCGAAAATCTCCGCACGGGCGGCGTCATCCCCCACCGAGGCTCCCAGCACGGAATGCAGCGCCAGCAGATGATGGATGGCCTCCGCCTCCGGGATGCCGTCGATTTTTTCCACCAGGCCGGCGAGATCCGGTCCGGGTTCCAGGGCACCGGCGAAATTCCCGAGCAGCGCCAGCGCCTCCAGCCCGAGCGAAGGAGCGGAATCGAGCAAGCCAAGCATAAGCCCTCGGGCACGCCGGATGTTGTCCGGAGACGGAAGACCGGCCAGCGCACGGACCGTTTCCAGGACCGCGGGAGGGTGTCCATCGATGTTCTCCCCATGCTGTTCGAGCAGTCCGAGAACCTCCGCATGCCTGCCGCGCCCGTTGAGCAGGCGGGCCAGGAACGCCAGGTTTTGAGGCTCGGTGCGCTCTTCCTCCGGCAGGGAGAGCAACACCGAAAAGGCGATGGCTTGCGGAGCTTCATCGATCAGGAAGCGGCGGGCCGCCGTCTTTTCCTCCGCCGTGCTTTTCGGATGGGAAAGCAGAGCGAGCGCCTGTGGAAAACTCGCCTGTTCCTTCAGATCGATCTGGGATTTCACATAAATCCGGAAAGCTTCGAAGTCATTGCCCCGTGCGATCAGCACGGCCTTCGCCCGGGCTCGCGCCGCGTGCCTGTCCCCGCGGGCATACGCCTCCTTCGCTTCCTCCACCTGCTGGTCCAGCCGCCAATCGCGGAACTTCCGGTACGCGGGGCGTGCGGCAAACAATGCGACCGCCACCGCCGCAATCACCGCGGCGATGCCCAGCCAGTAGAACCATTTCCTGCGCCGGCGCCTGGCGGAGGGATTGTTCCATGCGGAGACACTGGCCTGGGTATTTTCAAGAGACCACTGGGACATAAATCAGGGGGAGCTTACATGCCTGGGGAGGTAGGGCAGGAAGGGTCGGCAGGAAATGAACGAAACCAGCGGACTTGGAAAGGCGAATCGGGAGGAACCTGCCGGGTAGGGATGGACCGCCGGACCGTCCCACTTTTTTTCCCGGCAGGTGTGGCGCGCAAGCCGGCCATTCCCCTTTCCCGCCGAAACTCTTCCAACCTTCGCCCGAGCCTATCTTACCGGGCGGGTTTGTGCCGGGTTTCCGTAAGCGGCCATGCCCTCGGGGACGTCCTTCACCACCACCGCTCCCGCGCCGATCACGGCGCCCGGCCCCGCGGTCACGCCGGGACCGACGAAAGCCCTCGCGGCGACCCAGCTCCGGTCGCGCACAACGACGGGCCCGGTGATCAGGTCAAAGGCCGCCTGCCGATGGTCGTGCGATCCGGTGCAGAGAAAAACACCCTGGGAAAGACACACGTGGGAACCGATCTTCACCCGGTCCAGGCTGAGGATGAAAACGTCGTCTCCGATCCAGACGTGATCGCCGATTTCCAACCGCCAGGGAAAGGTGACGTTCACCCGCGAGCGGATGACAACCCCCTGCCCCACCTTCGCGCCGAAAAGCCGCAGCGCCGCCACCTTCAGCGGAGAAGGCACCGGAAACCACGGCGCGAACAACAGCGAACGCACCACCCACCACGCGGCTTCCTTCCAGGCAGGAGCCCCGCGCGAAAAACCGGCGTTTTGGAATTTCGAGAGATCGATCATATCAAAAACGGCAGGGACCGGACCGCCGGGCCGTCCCACTTTGCCGCCGACAGGCGGAATCTTCGGCGCGCCCGGCAACCGCGCTCTGCTCCGCCCCAGAGACCATCCCTCTCCGCAGCCGTCCGGCGGGGGGGCGGTCCGTCCGCAGGTTTGGGTTCGGTAGGACAAGGCGGTCCGCCCCCCCGCCGGACCTTTCGGAGAAAGGTCCCCGCCTCGTCCGCGCAACACCGGAAAACCCACGCAAATTGGCTTGATCCCGTGCCATTCAGGACTGTCCATGTCGGGTTCGGGTTCAAGGAAGCCTCCTAACAGGAAAAACCTCCGCCACAAACGGCCGCTCTCATGCCACCGTTCCTGCGGTGTCAGGGAATACCATTCCAGCCATTCGCCGGAAATATGCTCCAGAGCGTCCATGCGTTGAACCCCGCATGAAGAGAACGGCTTTGCAAACCAGAGATCAAAATCCAAACGTCCCCATTCTGCATCCCGATTCCAATATCCCTTCTCATCTCGTTACAGTCCTTGAATGGCATGACTGATATTGGCTTTCACCAAATCCCACGTACTTCCGGTGAAGGAAACCGGATCCGGTTCGAACTCGGCGTCTTCGAACCATGCCAAACTGCGGATGGCCGCAAAAACGTCGCATTGGGCATACTTGCTCTGGAAACAATCCAGCATTCCTTGCAAGGATCCATGGTTTAACAAATGCGCCAAATCGAAAAAATCCTTTTTCGCCCCCCTGTTCACAATCGCATTGATTTTCATCGCGGCCAGATCGGACACCGAAAGCAAATTCAGCCCTTCCAACCGATCAACGCTCTCCAACAAAGGATAGTGATGCCGCAGCAAGTCCACTTTCACCCCGCCCACATCAAGCGTCAGACTATTCCGGGCCTGCGAAAGGACGGTGGCCCCGGCCAACTCCATACTCTCGAAAAGCACGGCCGGATCGAACTCGTTCCGTGTGAAAAAATCCAGATCGACCGACCAGCGATGGCCAAAACGCAGCGCCAGCGACGTGCCTCCGCCCAAGGCAAAACCATCCAAGGCCTCCATGAGAGACGGACGATGAAGCAGCGCTTTTACCGCGTCCGGGATGGCGTGGTAGCAGAGCATCGGAAGGCCTCGGGAGGTAGTTGGAACCAAGCACGGCAAAAAGCCAGCGAGCGGGGATGCAGATCCCGCAAGCCGGTGACCAGATCCGCCAGTCCCGGTTTTCCGTAGTGAGCCGCCAAAATCAGCCAATCGCTCCACCGGCCGTATTCCAGCACCCGCTTCACCAACCAGGCGGAGTGCTTCCCGGGATCGATCGAAAGACGATTCACATCCCAGAACAAATGATCGGACAGCCCTGTCATGAACGGCAGGCTACCATCCCCTGCTTCGAATTCCAGCATGGACCTTCAGGGGGAGGCGGGGACACGTTTCCACTTTCAGCTTTTCAAAACACACGCCGGCTTCGGACCCCGCCCCAACAGCCACTCGTAGCAGGCGATCATCTCCTGCGCGATCCCATCCCACGAAAACCTCTCCTCCACCACCCTTCGACCGCGCGCTCCCATCGCGGCCAGTTCCTCCGGAGGCCGGCTCAACGCATCCTCCAACGCCGCCGCGATGCCTTCCACGCTCACCGGCACCCACCACCCGCAGCCCTGCTCTTCGAGCAATTTCCATGGAGCCCCGTGCGTTGTGATCACCGGCAACCCGTGTGCCATCGCCTCCGCCACCGCGATCCCGAAATTTTCCGAATGGGTCGGCAGCACGAAAAGATCCACCTCGCGGTAGGCCACCTCCTTGGCCTCTCCTGTCAGAGCCCCCTCGAACACCACCTCCCCCTCCAGTCCCAACAGGTTCACCTGCCGTTCCAGCTCCGCCCGATGCCCCCCCTCGTCCGGCCCCACGATCCGCAACCCCCAATCCTCCGGCCTCAGCTTCGCCCAAGCTTCCAACAGCATCGGCAGACCTTTCTTCGGATGCAACCGGGAAAGAAAAAGTGCCATCTTCTTCTCTTCCGACTTCTGGCCTTCGGACTTTGGACTTTTGGACGCGGCCTCCGGCAGCACCACCCCGTTGGGGATGATCGCGATAGGCGCACTCAGCCCCCGATCCCGGATGGATTGTGCTTCCTGCTCCGAAGTCGCATGGAGCAAGGCCGCGCTTTCGAGATTGCGCCGCTCCCACAACCACCACACCGGACGCTTTTTCCAGGCCCGATGCCGCCAGGCCCACGGCTCCAGCATGCCCCGCACCGACACCACGTGCGGGCGACCGAACTTTGCCTTCCACGACAAAGCCGCCCACGAAGGATGCAGCCACAGCCCGTGCGTATGAATCAGGTCCGCCTCCGCGGCGAGCAATTCCCGGCCGTACTGGGCTGACCATCCGAGGGGAGGCGCCGCGATCTTGCCCCGGACCGAAACCGCCGCCGGCTTCCAATCCGCCTCATGCCGAGCGGCCTCCTCGCTCCACGGCATCCGCACTTCGATTTCATGTCCGGCACGGCAAAGAGCCTTCGCCAGATTTCTCACCGACTCAAAAGGCCCTCCATACGAAGGACCCATCGGCGGTGAAGTGTGGAGAATTTTCATTTCAAAATGGTAGGGATAGACCCGCCGGACCGGTCCACTTCCCCGCCACAAGCAGAATCCCTCGACCTTCCCGGCGGGCGCGTCTCATCTTCAAATCACCCCGCATTTCTTCGCCTTCCCCTCCTCACGCCCCGCATCCTGTTCCTACCGCCACCTACCGCCTGCCTTGCCAATCCTCCCCACACATCCATCGGCACCCGCTCGCGATGATAGTGCATCCGCCGTACCGCCAGCGCCACGACCATCCAGAAAAGAAACGAAAAACAATTCCCCGCCGAGTAAATCGCCGACTCGAAGATGCAGACGATCAGGCCGCTGGCGATGGTTCCGCCATATATCACCAACTGGAAATCCCGCCGCCACACGATCAAGCACCAAATCGCGAAGCCCCAGAGAAGCCCGAAAAACGCATAGGCCAGCGGCCGACCCAATTGCACCGTCATTCCGTAATACGAACTCATCACGCCGTAGCCGCGCAGTTGCATCTGAAAGAGGGATCTCCCGTAATATTCGTGAATCAGGCCATCCGTAGCGAAACCATGCCCCGCCCACGGTCGTTCGGCGGTGTATTCCTTGCCCAGCTCCCAGAATCCCGTCCGGGTCGAGCCACTTTCCAACGTTTCCTCCCGCAGAATCCGCTCCTTGAAAAATTCCGTCTGACTGACAATCCCCCCCCCGGCCAGAGCCACCGCGAC
>CAZVSA010000011.1:4502-19932 GCA_964629955.1 uncultured Luteolibacter sp. | reverse complement strand
GCGACCAAAGTCCAGGCCCACGTCGGCCGCCGCGCCGCCAATGGCACGAAAAACGCCGCACAGGCGACCAACACTCCAAGCAAAGCGGACCGCGTGCCGCAGGCTGCCAGGTTCGCCCCCAGCACCGCGACCACCGCCAGATCCCAGCCCGTGCGCGAACGCAGCCACCGGCCAATGGCCAATGGCAGCGCCACGCCAACCAGAATGCCGATATTGTTCGGGTTCATGAACAACCCTTGGAAACGCCGACCGAGCAACTCGCCAGGAAACAGCAACCCTCCGATCACCAGATTGATGGCCAGAGCCACCGCCAGGATATTCAGCACCCGCGAAACCAGCCGCGCCTCGGAGAAGCGATCCACATAGCTCCACAAAGTCCACATCGAACAGATATAAAGCATCACCAGGCTGATCGCCCGCATCGCCGTGTAGGTTTGCGAGATCGACCACGCTGTGGAAACCAGAAACAAACCGAGAAAAGCCAGCATCCACCCATCCGCCGATGACAACTTCCCGGGCGACCTCCCCGCCCGGCTCCACCCCGCATACATGGCGAATCCACAACCCGCCGCCAGCACCAGCCAACGCAACAATTCGCTCGGCCCCGACGCCTGCTCGAAGCGCGAAGTTGCCAGAAGAAAAGGCAACACGTACAGGAACGGGAAATGCTTCCAGAGCCAATTCATTCCGTGAATCCTCTTTTCATCGACCCCAGCCCCTCCTTCAAGGTTTCCGCCCAGCGTTCCGGGGTGTATTGTTTGGACAACTGAAAGCCGGCCCCGCCGAACTCACGCCGCTTCGCCTCATCCAGGCAAGAGATTCGTTCCATCCGTTCCGCCAACATCTCCGCTTCCCCCGCCGGAAAGACATAGCCATTGCCATGAGACCGCAGCAGATGGGCCCCCGCCCCACAGGCATCCGACAAAATCAGTGGCAGTCCGGCCGCCGCCGCCTCGTGTGCCACCACGCCCCAAGGCTCAAAACGGCTCGGCAGGATAAAAGCCGATGCTTCCCCCATCAGGGCAGGCAGTTCATCCGGCTGGAGGAAGCCCCGGTCCTCCGCCCCGGCCCGCAACAAGGTCTCGCGCAAAGGCCCGGCCCCCGCGCACACCAGCCTCCAGGGGTTCTCCATCCGCTTCCGGTAGATTGAGTAAGCTTCCGCCAGCGTATCCAGCCCCTTCTCCGGCGCGTAGCGCCCCACATAGAGGAAGGTAGGGACGGACCGCCGGGCCGTCCCACTTTCAAAATCAACGGGCGTTCCCAGGCGGTCACGCCCTACCGCCGCAAACTTCCCCCAATCGCAGGCATAATACCCCTCCCACAACTGCTCCCCCCGGAAACCAAGCGCCCGGCCCAGCACCGCCTGCCGCTCGCCCGTCACCCACAGCACATCGATGGCTTTCCGCACATGCCAAGGCGCAGTCAGCGCCGCCACCTGCTGCCGCAGCGATCCGGTCCATTGGGTGTCGCACCCCGCGATTACCGAAATCCCCCGCCGCCGCATCGCCCGGCACACCTTGACATAGCCCTTGTCCGCCCAGCCGCTGGTCAGGATCGCATCCGGCTTGAACTCGTCCAAAGCCCTCTGGATGTCTTCCACGGTAAATTCCCGCCGGTTGCGGATTTCTCCCAAGTCCGCGAAGTGCGAGACGTCAAAGGGCGCATCCGGCTGGTTCGGCCAGGCGTAAATCAGCAACTCCGCTCCACTCAGCTCTACGAACTGGCGCAGACAGGCTGCAATGTAACCAGATAAGCGGGTATGAAGAAGAGCGACTCTCATCGAACAACCTGGGAGAATGCCTTACTGGTTATCTCAGCATTACGGTTCCAACTCATGTCCCGCTCGAAGGTCTCAAAACCATCCTTGAAACTCATGGATCCGCTCATTTCGAGTTTTCGAATACCCTCCAGAAGATGTTTGGGATGTGTTGATTCGCAATCAACCCCGATTCCATATTCAATGACCGTCTTCCTCAGAAGCGGCGCTCCACAGGTGAGAACAGGCTTGCGAAAAAAAACGGCCGTAGCCAACACACCGCTCTGTGATGTGAATGACTCGTCATAAGCAAGAGAGACCCAATCAGCAGCATCAAAATAGCGCCAGACCTCATTATCTGGAATGTAGTTCGTATGGAATTCCACATTCTCCTCGATTCCCTGTTCACGGACTAAACGCCGATAGAATGAAACCGGGTGATGCTGTGAACCGGAGTCGGAGCCTGCAATGATCAAACGCCACTTCTCTCCCTCTTTCCGTTGTGCCAAAGCTCCTAATATTCTATCCAAACCCTTTTCATCGCGAAGAGCACCAAAAAACAAACCTGTTTTCATCTCTTCTGTTCGTTCGGAAAGCGTATCATCGCCAATCAAATCCGATCTTAGATAAGTATAAATTCCATGAGTAACAACATGAATTCTGGAGCACTCAATCCCGTAAGAGGCAACCAGTGCATCGGCGGTTGCGAGATCATGCACAAAAAGCAAATCAGTGCTTCGATAAACAGATCCAAGCTGCCGATCAAGAAAACGCTGAATTCGCCCATTGCTCTTTCGGGCTAAATCATGGACGCTTAATGCAAATGTCTGGTTTCTCCAGAGCCAAAACCTCCAAACAAAAAATCCGTAATGAAAAGAATTGCTGAAAAGAATGCTCCGGATTCCCTTCTCTCTGCAAAAGACAAACGCACGAACAGGAGAAGAAACATGAGACCACCAAAGCCTGATTTTCCCTTTAAAAGAGCCCGCAATCGTTTCGCGGGCTCCTGAATCGAACTCCGCGAGTATCGGGCAGCGTGAATAATTCGAGGGAGTGAATTGCGGAAAACTTGGTTTGCAGATCAGGCTGACATGAATACCCAATCCGGAAAGAGCATTGGCAATCTCATGGGAGTAGCGACAGATTCCGCCAACGGAATCATTCACGACGATCGCAATTTTTCTATCAAAATTCGCCTTCATTTAAAGCAATCGTTGATCTCCATAGGTTCATCGTTTTCTCAAAACAGTTTTCAAGCTGGAACTTCTCATTATAAAGAGCTCTCGCCTGTCTGGACATCGATAAACGAAGCTCATTCGAATCAAACAAGGCAGCGATACAAGAGGCCAAAAGTCCGGTGTCTCGGTCAAACAATAAAAATCCGTTTTGCCCATGCGCCACCTGTTCGGGTATCCCGTCCACATTTGTCGCCACCACCGGAAGTCCATAAGACATGGCCTCCAAAATGGAAAGAGGGAATGCCTCCTTTTCTGAGGGCAGAACAAATAGATCGGCTGCCGAGTAAAAACAACTCACATCCCGATGATGACCGCAGAGCCGGACACGGTCCGAGATTCCCGCAGCCAGCGCAATCTCTTCCACGGCAGAAGCATCCGGCCCTTCGCCGACGAGGAGAAGCAGCCAATCCATCTCCGGTCGCGAGGCAGACAAAGCCTTCATCGCCTCAACCGTCAATAATTGACCCTTGCGCCGACAAATCGACCCGACCTGGAGAATTACGAAAGTGGAGTCCTCAATGGAGAGAAGCTTCCTTGCTTTCTCCGGGTTCGCTCCTAGCTCATCGGCTACTCCATTGTGAATGACTTCAATACGATGTGCCGGAATGCGAAAGTAGTCACAGAGAAAAGTTTTCCCGGATTCGGACACGGTTATGGTCTTCGTAATGAACCTGGACATCGCCCGCTTGAGAAAACGCTTGATCCAGCGACAATCAAATCTCGGAAGATGCTCGGTGACAAAAACACCACGGGCGCCAAGCACCCTGCACAACAGAGGCAGATAAAAAAGACGCCAACTGAACGGGTTTGTATGATTGAGATGCACACTGCAAGGACGAGAACCCAAGCGTAGAGTCCTGATGAATCGAAACAACGCACGAGGAGTGACTCGGTCCAAAAGCGGGATTACCTCGATGCTCGTGCGATTCTCCAGATGGTCGAGAAAAGCGGTATCCTTGGCAAGCCGGGCGCGACAAAATATCTTTGACGTAACGCCATCCGCCTGAAGCCGGTTGCTCATCTGGGCAATATATTTTTCTGCGCCACCGAACGATTGCGAATCAGTGATAAAAATCAGCGAATGGAAAGCATTCATGCAGAAAAATCGCTCAAAAAAATCGGACGAACCTCATCAGGACGCCATGCGGTCGAATAATATCACGGTGGATCCCCGCCTTGCTACGCATACCATATGAAACTAGGTCGATCCCAAAATCTCATCAAGAGTTGAATCCGGCACATGAAAGTTTCTCGAAATATGGGATTCATTCAAATAAATCGAGTGATAGTCCAAACCGGCAGCTTGGGAGTATAGAGAATAATAGTGCCTGGCATCATTGGACGATGGATAAATTTCGAATACTTTAACTTTATTTCCGTGACAATATAAAAGATTGGTAAAGCCCGCCCCGTGAGCCCCCGCGATCACTTCCGCATTCAAGAAAAGATGAGCTTGCTCCAGCAAGCTCAATTCCGCAAGATCCACGCAGTAAAATCCATTTCGTTCGAGTTTCTCCACGACCTTGCCTTCATTCAGCACCCGCCGCACTTTCGTATTGCCTCGTTTGATATATATATTTCTTGGCGTTTGCTTGAGGCTGTTTCCCAACAACGAAGAAACGCGATCACGAAAGAATCCAAGGTATTCATTCGGAATGAACCCGCCGCTGGTTTGCGAGTCATTGGGCGCGAACCCGGTTCTGTCCTTGCTGAGAAAAGGAAGATGAATGTAGTTGCGGCAAAAAATGCGAAAATAACGCGGGAGCACGACATACGAGAACTCAGGAAATACCATCCGGACAAATCTTCTCAGATAGCTCGGAACTCCGGAGTCAAGGAAGACATGAGGCTTTACTTTTGCAAAACAAGGATGTCTCAACGCCCAAAGTCTCGGCATGGCATCGACCAGGTAATGATAGTAATTCTTCCCGGTAAAAATATAGTCGATGGATGTAACGTAACCCGGCACAGGCAGGGCAGGGTAGCGGCGCAGCACACCCAGCCGCTGTATGCGTGGAATGCGCTCCCCATCGATAAACGTCGAGGCGATTGCGGAATCCGCTGTTGCCGCGATGCTTTGTGTATGCCACAGATAAATATTCGAATAAATTTTGATGACTGGATCTCCCTGCTGGGAGGAACTGTTGTTGCCGGGATCAAACAAATTCGGGGAATCACCAAGATAAAATTTCCGGTGCTCAATTTCGGCAAGCAACTCAGAAGGGTAGGCTGGAAACAAGCTCATCGCCGAAACAGGCTGTGTTTGAGATTCACCAGGCTTCGGAGTATGACGTCATTCCCCAGCATCTTGTAAGAGAGATAAGCGATTCGGTTTTTTCCTGTCAATAATGAGGTCGAAAAGTATGGGTGGGCAATGAAACAACGTGCTTCATCTTTTCTGCCACACTTGTAAAGCCGTCCGATGACATGATCGAAAAGAAAATTAGCCCTTGCGGATTCCGACAGATAGCATGAATACTCTTCAAGAAATGTAATCGAAAATTCGGCTGAAAACCCACGAAGTGTCGAATGATAATCTTCCCAGTGAAGCACCGTCAGAACTTCATCTGCCATGGCAAACCCAAATCCAGCGGCCTCAATTCGGAGCAAGAGATCGAAATCCTGATGGCGTGGAAGTTTTTCATTAAAACGGATCGACTTAAAGGTTGTTCTGGGAAGAAGAATTGACGATGTTTGAAGAAAGCCACCCCGACCGAACAAATAGTCTCCCATGCTTTGACCGGGTGCCTTCGCTAATACCGGCCATACCTTTTCGAGCGGCTGGCTTGTGGCGCTTGAACGGACATCCGTTTTGCAATATACGAGCGTTTGCTTGCCACGATATTCAGGCATCTGCAAAATTGCTATTTGACGCTCCAGCTTGTTCGGATACCACTCGTCGTCTGAATCTAGGAATGCCACAAACTCCCCTGTAGCCGAACCCACGCCATGATTCCTCGCCGCGGCGCCCCCCTGGTTTTTTGGCAAGTGGATCAGTCTCACCCGGGGGTCGTTGAATTCCCGTAGGGAAATCTCGGTGGATTCGAAATCTGAAGACCCGTCGTCAACGACGATGACTTCAAAATCGGTGAAAGTTTGCGCGAGAACGCTTCTGACAGCCCGTCCAATCACGCTGGATCGGTTATAGCTGGGTATGATTACCGAGACCACTGGAATGGCTTTCATAGAGAATAATCACGAGAAAATTCTGTCTAAACTGGTCGTCCACTCACACAAGAAACTCTGAAATTGAGACGAGCCAGCACGGGCTTTGAACGAAATCACCTCACAGATCACGCGTGGAATTCCGGCTCATCAAGATTGATACGATGAACGGCAACGCCACTCGCTTCCAGAAATGCATTCATTCGTTCATGTTTGACCATCGAGTTATTACAATAATCCGCCAGCTCTTCGCGCGACAGGCCTTTGTGGCATTCGTGCAGCACGCCGGCAACATGATGACGTCTTGCGATGTTGTCCGCAACACCATATGGGTCCCGATAGAGAAAGACTATTGCTGTTGGCAGGATCGTTGATTTCCTATATAAATTCAGCAATTTTTCGTCGTTTCCATTGTTGCCGAGAGATCCCGAAATTTTCTGACTTATAGATTCGTCCATGATGACAGAGCGGTTACCTGCATGATTTTCAATCGTCTTCCAATCGAGGCACCGATTTAAAAGTTCGCTACGCCATAAAATGGCATCATTCACTGTATACGCTTCCTGCTCTCCGATAATGGCGTGGAAGAATTCCGGGTCCGCCAGCCATAAATCTCTCAAAGCGTCGGATCTAAGCCTTGATATAACCGGGTAGTTGGCTGGAACATTATTTCGGAACAGCAGACACTTTAAAAGTGGCTTGAATCGATGCACCGTGGTGCTCTTTTCCAAGGTATGCGAGATCGCATGAGATATTGCTGAATGAAAAGATATGGAATGAGGGAATAACTTATGAAGAACTGGGTGTCGAGACGTGAGAAAGGTTGTTTTTCCCACACCTGAAGGTCCTGTTATGTCGATACGTGGTGACAACTGGTTTGAGGTGGGAAGAGATTTTCGATGATGAATTATTGAGTCCCGAATTTACGATTCATATCGTGAATGGCAATATCCCAATCTGGAATATTTTGCGCCGATAAACCTCCGGGTTTGAAGGTAATAGAGTCCCTCTCTCTTTCCACGATCATATGAGTTCTCCGGGTTGTGAAAAGAATCGGCTTTTGAAGCTTGAACACCCGCAGAATATTCTTGAGAACTGTGGTGTTTTCGCTTTCGAAACTCTCACCGTGGCTGCCCGTTCCTAATCCGAGAAAGCGATAATGATCGAATCCGAAGTTCTTTACAATTTTCTGTAATGCCAAGGGTGTGGGTCGCCAGAAATGAACCCCATCCTCATAACGAGGAACTTCATTTCCATTCTCATCAACAATGCTTTTGAAGTCCACCAAATTGGAGGGGTCCAATTGTGATCCGCTCGGCAAATGAGATGCGATGCTCACTTTTTGCATGAACGGAAAAACCGGTGTGCTCCACTCCAATGAGAAAGCGGATGTAATGCCGGACAAGGTTTGAAATGCGGAGAAAATATCCGTAATGCGGTGAAGGAACCCCCACATGAAAATCAGATCGAACTTGCCGAGAGAAGCCAAAAACTCTTTGTCGCGCACGTCGCCGACGAGAAATTTTACGTTCGGTAATTCCAGCGCCTTTCGGGTGTTCTCCGCTTTTTCGATCATCGAGGGGAGATGGTCCACGCCGATCACCTCCGATGCTGTTGCCGACAGGTATAGCGAGGTCAATCCTTGCGCGCAGCCGAGATCCAGAACCCGCTTCCCCTCCAAGGCCAACGAACTGGCGACGATGGCATTCCGCACCCGGAAGAGTCGCTCCGAGCGCGCGCCGGACGTGAGCGTCCCATCCGGTTTTCTCAACCCGCCAATCGGCGTTACGTCTGTTTGATCTTTGAAGTTCATACTTTTTGATTGTTTGTTCAATAGGTCTTCAGGCTTGTCTATCTGGCCAACCATTCTCTCAACACTTTCCGGTGTATTAATGAGCCATCCCTCAAATGGTTCAGCTTATCCCCATCCTGCTTTACCGAAAAAAATTCCTGATTCCTGGTGATGATTCGTTGCATCAGGTTAAAAGCTTGACCCCGGGTTTTGATCACACGCTGGCAAAGACCCGCTTCTCTGTAACAGGCTTGCGCCTTTTGTGGCCCGAAAAACAGTATAGTGGGAATCCCGTGCATGAGCGCCGTGATTCCCAAGTGCAGCTTGCAGGTGATGAGAAGATCGAGGGACACCAGCTTTCCCATGTAGTCTTCGAGATTCCCCTCGTAGCGGATCTCTTCGCGATCACTGGTTACCAATTTCCTCTCAATTTCTCCTGTGGAAACCGTTATGGGGATAGCGCCGGGCAGGCAATTTAAGAGTTTTTTGATGATGCGATCCGGCTTGCGGTCGTAGAGATTAAGTCCGATACGCAGTTTCCGGCCGTTCAACGGTTTATGAGACGCTTGCTCCGCGAGTTTCGATGAGTAAACAATATCGGGCCCCACTTCATACGCCATGCCTGTCTTTTCAATTAAGGCCGAGTCCGATTCCAGGCGCAGTGTCACCACTTCGGTGTTTCGCGAGGTGAGGAGGCTGGCAATACCGATGTGCAGTCCGATATCACCGCCAATGCCATTGCCGCCGACGGAGAAGGCGGCAAGTGGCTTCCTCATTTCTTCGGCCTTCCTGACCAACTCGAGAGTTTGGTCCCGAAATTTATAGAAAATGGGAGATTTTCGTCCTGTTTCAGCGGATAAAATTCCCCCTCCTCCTACCATGATCTTATCGCATTTCTCGACGAAATGTTTGATCGAACCTTCTACCTCCAGTCCCGCAAATGCTTCCGGGAGTTCGTTGCCCTCGAAGAATAGAATTGGTTTATGGCCAACTTGAATAACCTCGTCAGCGAACATCCGGGCCATCAAGTCGTCACCAAAGTTCATCCAACTATAAAATCCAAAAATTCCAATGGCACTCATGCGATGAAAGAAATGATTATATAAATAATAAAGTAGCGTGGCAGCTAATCAACTGATATCCAATCGTCCATCTCATGAAAATGATTTAGGCAATCCTTCTGCAATTTTTTCACGCTTTCTTCAAATTGGATAATTTTACAGCTTTCAAATTTTTTGAAAAATAACATTGAAAACAACTTCCATATATCCCTTTTTCTTTTTATAACCAGTAAATTAACCCCTGCTTCCACATGACATAGCGTTGCTTTATCAGAAGCAAAAATCAGAATAGCTGGAATGCCCATGCTAATTGCCGCAATACCAACATGAAGCTTACAGGTGAGCAACAGGTCGAGACCTTTTAACTCTTGGAGATAATTTTGAATGTCACCGGAGTATAGTATCGAAGAGCCATTCGAACTATTTTGTTTTGCTTTCATTCCCGTTTGAACATCGAACAACTCCAGCCCGGGAACTACAGCTAATAATTTTCTTATTATATAATATTTTTTTCTATTGAAAAAATTGATACCAATTTTGACTTTCCTGCTATTTTTCACTATTTCTTTAGAAGCTTCGTTCAGAAGCGTATGCGAATTAAAAACTATATCGGGCGCTGTCGCATAGGGAATTTCGATAAATTTTAATAACTCCTCGTCACCTTTCAGCCTCAATGAAGCTTTTTCAAGTTGCTCGGAAAGCAATAGCTTGCTTACCGCGACATGCAGGCCCACGCGATTTCCCAGCCCTTGTCCCCCGATAGAGAAGGCGGCCAGCGGCACTTCACTTTTTTCTGCTAAATTAACAAAGCGAAATAAATTATTATAAAATCCATTGTAAACCGGTGAATTTATAGAGCGTTCCTTGCAAAGAATTCCCCCTCCGCCATAAATTATTTTATGAGATTGTTCGACGAATTTTGATATATCAGATTCCAGATTAAATTGGCTGAGTGAAACGGGCGGCAAAGAGCCATCAAAAAATATTAAGGGAACATGGCCGATCTCAGCAATGTGCTTGGCGAAAAGAAGCGCCATCAGATCATCTCCAAAATTTCCATAACTATAGAATCCGAAAATTCCGATAATTTTTACTTGCATTATTTTGTATTATTATAATGAAATATTTTCCATTCTAGAATGATCTTTCTATTTTTTAATCTCCGTGAATTTGTAGTGATGGGAGTTTTCCGGCAAGAAGATCAATTTTCTGTTCACATCGCTCGATTGTGCTGAGCCGGTGTGCGATAATCAGCATTGTGATAAAACCATTGAGGGCATTGATCGCTTTCATGACCTCGGATTCGGTTTCTATATCGAGTGCGGAAGTCGCTTCGTCGAGAATGAGGAGAGAAGGCCGCTGGTAAAGCGCCCTTGCCAAGCCGATACGCTGGCGTTGTCCCCCGGAAAGGCGGACTCCCCTCTCTCCGACGCGGCTTTCCCATTGCTTTGGCAAGTTCTCTATAAAATCGAGTATTTGGGCTGCTTTGGCCGCTTCTATGAGACGGCCAGAGTCGAAATCTTCCTTAGGCACACCAAATGCAATATTTGCCGCTAGGGTGTCATCGATCAGGAAAATATCTTGTGGCACGTAGCCGATCCCACCCCGCCAAGCCCGCCGGTTCTCCGGGGTGAGAGGGACGCCGTCGATCAGGATACGGCCCGAGGTCGGCTGATGAAGCCCCAGGATGAGATCGACCAAGGTGGATTTCCCCGATCCCGTGGTTCCGACGATTCCCAGCGAGGAGTTTTTCGGAATGGTGAGATTAAGGTTCCCGATCACCGGTTTGGCGGTTCCGGGATACTGGAAGCACAGGTTTTCCATGGTGATGGCCGTATGCCACTCCAATGGCGGAGGCGCCGCAAAGCGATTTTTTGTTTCATCGATCTCGGGAGCGAGGTCTTTCTCGACGGCAATGAATTCCTCATACACTTCGTCGAGCGCATGGAGAGTGGTGGAGAGAATGGTGGCCTGGCCGTAAAGAAGCTGCAAAGCAGGAAGCAGGCGGTAGCCCGCCAAGGCCATCACCCCGAGAACGGGGAGCAGGCTGATCAAATCCTGGCCCTGGGCCGAGTAGATCAGCACCAGCACGACCAAGGCGCCAAAAGCTAGTGGCTCAATGAGGTAGCGCGGACCATTCTGATAGAGCGGCATCCAGGCCGTCAGCTTCGCCTGTTTTTCCGAATGGCGGCGGAAACTCGTCATGAACGGCTCCTCCGCGCGATGGACTTTGATCGGCTTGATTCCGCCGAGAAGCTGCTGCGATTCGCGCATGATGCCCCGATTGGCAACCTTGACCCCTTCGGAGATTTCCCGGCGGCGTTTGCCAAGAAAGCGGAATACCCCAAAATAGAAGACGCCGAAGAGAGCCGAAGCGCCGAGCGCCACCCAAGGATCGATGATCAGCAGCGTGAGCAAGAGGAAGAAGACCGTGATGGCCCGCGCGAAACTATCGAGAAGAGGAAGAAGAACTTGATTGGTGTATTGATTGACGTCGTTATTAACCTTCTTCAGCAGGACGCCCGAGTTCTGCTTTAGGAAATAGGCGTAGGGACGGCTGGCGATCTTCCGCAACAGGCCGCTGCGTAGCCAGTGGGCGAACCCCCGCGCATAATGGGAGCGATTGACTTCCGCCGCGATGTTGATGCCGTTCGACAGGAACAGCATCAGCAAGGCGAAGATTCCTGCCAACATTAGTAACTGTCCGTCGGACAGCGGCGGCAAATGAGAAAGCAGCCAAGCACCGGCACCCGATTCGCGGAATCTTCCTGGATCCGCCGCTAGGGCGAGAAAGGGAAAAATCGACGAAACCCCGATGACTTGAAAGGCACCTTGAGCCATGGAGAAGGCGAAGACGGTGGCAAGGCGCTTCCTACCGTAAGGCCGGGCGAGGAAGAGCACACGGCGAATGAGGGAGCGGGCGCTTGAGACGCTTGAGAAAGAAGAAAACAAGGTCAGAGAGGGATAGTATTTGGGAAAATTGATCTGCGGCGATGGCCAGAAAATCACTTTAAGACGGGAGGCGCAGCAGCAGGAACCAGCACCATGACGACTCCGAATGCCAGGATTCGACGCGCTCTTCTTTCCCAAAAGTGAACCACCGAGAATTTTCCGGCCCTGAGATCCTTGAGGATGATGGGGTGATCAGGTAGCCGGAGATGACGAAGAAGATATCGACGCCGACATAGCCAGACGCTGCCGCCCTTGGTCGATCACCGGGCGGGGCGGCGAAACCTTTGGAGGAGAAAATCGGGGGATGTGGGAGGATCGCGCCATGGAGGGGCGACGGTGGGAGCCTTCAGCGCGGGCCTAGGGCGGAGAGAAGGGGGAGCAAATCCCCGGCGAGTTCGTGCCAGCGGCGGAGGCTGGTGATGCGTTCCCGGAGGTGCGGGGAAAGCTGGCTGTCATCGGCGTTGTGACCGATTTCCTCAAGGAGGCGGCTGCCGTCGCGCAGGCCCGGCTGGAGATTCTGCTCCAGGAAGCCGGTGGCGATGCGGCGGAGGCTGAGCTCCGGGCGGTAGAAGGTGCGGCGGTCTTCGGGACGGACAACGATTTCCGCGCCGTGCATGCGCTCCAGCAGCTTGAGACCGGTGGAGGCACTGGCCTTGCTGAGGCCGGAGCGTTCGACGATTTCGCCGAAGCTGAGCGGTTCGTCGGCAAGGAAAAGGGTGTGGTAGATGAGAGCGACGGAACGAGGAAGGTTGATGGTGTCAGCCAGGCGGCAGAAATACTCGGCGATCCGGCGGGACGCTTCGAGGTCGGGAGATGTGCCGGGAGGAGCGGTCACGCGGGGTTTCTAGCAGGAGCCGGGCCATGGTTCAAGAATTTCCGAACCATGTGAACCGTTTTTTTCATTGCAGGCTTTTCTGCTGCATCACTGGGGAAAAAGTCGGACGGCCCGGCGGTCCATCCCTACCGGGTAGGGCGTGACCGCCGGGCGCACCGTGACTGTCTCTTCGCAACAGGTGGGGCTGTATTTGGGGGAGAAAGTGGAGGGGCCGGGGTATGTGCCAATACCAATCGGGAAAAAATGGGACGGCCCGGCGGTCCGTCCCTACCGGGTAGGGCGTGACCGCCGGGCGCGCCGTGGATTTCTCTCCGCAGCGGGTGGAGTTGTATTTGGGGAGAAAGTGGAAGGGTCGGGGTATGTGCCATATCAATCGGGAAAAAGTGGGACGGCCCGGCGGTCCGTCCCTACCAGGGCAGGCCGCCTCCGGCGGAGATTTCCAAACGAACTCTCAAGCCACTGATTTTTTGCGCTTCCGGTTTTTTACCCTCTTTTTCAACGGTCTGTCGTCTTCGTCATCCTCGCCATAGACGCCGTACGCTCCGTAGCCGTATCGATTGTCGCGATAGTAGCCGTACGAGTAATTGTCGCCCATGCGGGTGCGTTTTTCACGGAACCCATTCAAAACCAATCCCGCCGGAGGGGTTCCCCCTTCTTCGAGAAGCTCCAGGCAGCGCCTCGTGGCCCCCTTCGGGGTATGCTCGGCACGCACCACCACGAGGCGATTGTGCGCGTAGGGTGCGATCAAGCGCGTGTCCGGCACGGCAAGAATGGGAGCCGTGTCCAAAACCACCACATCGTAAACGCGGCAAAGCACTTCGAGCAAGGCCTTGATCCGCGCCCCGGTAAGAAGCTCGCCGGGATTCGGCGAACGTTTTCCCGAAGGGATCATGTGCAGGCTGGGCTCTCCGGTGGAAGTGACGATGATCTCTTCCAGCGAAGCCTGGCCGGCAAGATGCTCGGTCAGGCCGCGGCCCTGGCCATGACGCGGCGATCCGAACAACCGGTGGAGGGTCGGTTTGCGCAGATCCAGATCGACAAGGATGGTGCTGCGGCCCTGGCCGGCGGAGGCGAGGGCGAAATTGGCGGCCACGGTGGATTTCCCCTCCCCCGGCAGCGCGCTGGTGACGAGGGTGACCTTGCGCTGGCTCTCGTCCCCGAGCAGCAAAACGGAGGCACGGAGCACGCGAAACATCTCCGCATAGCTGGTGGAGGAGGCGCCCGGGCGAAAGACCAGGGTTTCGTCCCAATTGTCGCGGATCTCATCGAGCGGATCATCCACAATCACAGCGAAACGATCCTCCGCGGAACGGAGCTGGCGCGGGGAGATGCGGGAAACCGCCGCCAGCACCGGCATTCCGCTATCCTCCTCCAACTGGGCCACCGTATGATATTTGTTGTCCAGACGAACCAGCAGAAAGGCGAAACCCAGGCCAAGGGCAAGCCCCCCTCCCCCTCCCATTCCCAGGAGGCGTTTGGGGTCGGGGGACGACGGGCGGCCCGGCAGGCGGGCGAAACTGCTGATCTCCGCCTCCGATTCCCCGCCCTGCTGGTTGACCGACGCCTGCTGGATCTGCGTGAGCATGGCATTGTAGATGCCGGTGCGGCTTTCGATCTCATTGGATAAAACGCTGCTGCGGGACAACAGCAGGTTTCGGGCGGTCTTGAGGTGGTCCTCGGGATCGTCCGCCGCCTGCTTCAAGATTTCCTCCACCGTGCTCCAGTAGGTGCTGTCCGAAGGAGCCGTCCGGGCATGGTCGAACGCATCGAGGAAACGGTCGCCGGCGCTTGCAAAACGGCTCTTCGCCTCGATGAGCCTGGGATGCCTGGACCGATAGCGCCGCTCCAGCGCCTGAACCTCTTTTTCGATTTCCTCCAGCTCTTTCTGCAACTGCACGGCGCGCCCGTAGACGGCCAGGGCGTTTTGGGAGGCTTCGAGTTTCTTCTGGGTGTCCTCGGATTCCTTGAGCAGGATATCGATGGCGCTGTCGCGCCCGGTGGTCCGCGCCCGGTGGATCTCCCCGAGGTATTCGCGGGCGATGGCATCGGCAAGTGCCCGCGATACTTCCGGATCGGTATGGGTGACGGTGATGTTCAACAAACGGGTCCTCGGAACGATCGCGACATCCAGCCAGTCCGCCATCATCCCCGCCAAAGCGGCGGCCGATGGGACGGGTTCGCCGGCGCGGGAGGCATTTTGATCCGGAACGGGCCTCCCTGTCATTTTGAGAAACCAATTGGGGCGCCACTCCACGGATGGAGGCACAAGCCCCGGGAGCGAGCGGACATCCTGGCGGGAAGCGACGAACTCCAACAGCTCGGGACGCCGGATCCGGGTGGCGATCGTGTTGAACGCCTCGGAGGACGCGATGTCGAGTTCCTCCGTCTGCTCCTTCGCGAGGAGGGACTTGGTTCTTTGTTTGATCAGCAGCGTCGTGGTCGCCCTGTATTTCTCCGGTGTTTTCGAAAGGACATACGCACCCACCAATGTTCCACAGACCGCGGCGGCCGCGATCCAATGCCAGCGCGCCAGCAAATCAGGCACAAGGCGGCTCATCCCCCCGCGGGAGTTCGCCGCCCGGACGCCTTCCTCGGGAAAGTCAAATTGGTCCATCGCATCGCTGGCAGACA
>CAZVSA010000011.1:0-4492 GCA_964629955.1 uncultured Luteolibacter sp. | reverse complement strand
ACAGGGTCGGTTTTGGCATGGAAAAGGAACAGGTCTTGGAAATGGAATTGCGGAACCGGGATTCTGGTTCTGGAAGTGCGGGCAGCGGCCAAAGATCAGAACCGCCGCTCCGCGACGGTGATCACATCGTCCGGCTGGAGAGGAATCCTCGCGGCTCCCCGCTCGATGAGTTCCCTGACGTTGATCACCCGCGTCACTCCATTTCGCAAAAGGGTGACGCGCCTCTGATTCGCGAGATTGGTAAAGCCGCCGGCCATGGAAATGGCATTGAGCAGGTCGAGATTGCCGTCAAGGGGGAACTGGACCGGCCCCTGCCTTCCCACCGGGCCGTAGATCATGACCTGCTTCTTGAGGAAGCGGCTTTCCCCGACAATGACGCGGTCCCCCGGCCGCAGGGGGATCTGGTTGTTTGATTTCAAGGACGCCTCCGAGTAAGTCGAGCTGCTTCCGTCCGCCCGGTGAACCGTAATACGGTTGGCATCCGCCTTTTCCGACAAGCCGCCGGTGACCGCAATCGCCGAGGCGAGATCCAGGCGGCCGCTGGATGGCAGCGTCACCTGCCCCGGAGTATTCACCGCGCCGATGACCGTCACATACTCCGCCGCCTCCTGCACCACTGTAAGGGTGATCTTGGGATCCACCAGATAATCGGCGGAGTACCGGTCCTGGATGAGTTGGGTGGCTTGCCGCAGATCCAGCCCGGCGATTTTCACGGGACCGATCAAATGAAAGGAGGCCTCTCCTCCTTTGCTGATGCGCACCTGGGTATCCAGATCCGGCTCCTCGTAAACCTTCAGACTGACCACGTCATTGGGCTTCAGCTTGACGGCTTCGGCCGCAAATCCGGCACCGGATGATAGGATTGCCACGGACCCAAGGAACAGTGCTTTCAGGAATTGCATGCGATACGGAAAGTAGGAACGGACACCGGAGATGAAATTATCACGAACGGCCCTTGAAAAAGAAAGCAAACCGGAAAATGGCCTGCCATCCGACCGGGGAACCATGAAAGGGAAGCGATAAAAGTCAAACCTGTAGTATGTTCAAAATCCTCACCCGCCCGCAACGCCGTGATTTTGCGGAAGATTCTCCCGGAACCGGCCGCGGGTTGCCCGCGGTTTCCCGGAGCCTGTTTGGGATCTTGTTATCGGGTAGGGACGGACCGCCGGGCCGTCCCACTTTTTCCTCGACAGGTATGGGCACTCCCCGGCCCTTCCTCTTTTTCCGTCAGATACTGCTCCACCTGTTGCGGAGAGAAATCCACGGCGCGCCCGGCGGTCACGCCCTACCCGGTAGGGACGGACCGCCGGGCTGTCCCACTTTTTCCCGACAGGTACGGGTACTCCCCGGCTCTTCCTCTTTTTCCGTCAGATACTGCTCCACCTGTTGCGGAGAGAAATCCACGGCGCGCCCGGCGGTCACGCCCTACCCGGTAGGGACGGACCGCCGGGCTGTCCCACTTTTTCCCGACAGGTACGGGTACTCCCCGGCTCTTCCTCTTTTTCCGTCAGATACTGCTCCACCTGTTGCGGAGAGAAATCCACGGCGCGCCCGGCGTGTCGCGCCCTACCTTTGAAAGCTCTCAGAAGCCCATCGACAGGGAAAAACCAACTTGGTACCCATCCTCGGAAACCGACCGGTTGCCATCGGTTTCACGCCATGAGCCGAAAATCCCCGCATTGGCCTTTCCGGCAAACACCGGCTGGTGGTAGGAGGCATTGAGGGTGTAGTATTCCAGATCCCCGTCGCGCAAGGACCTCCCCGTGGTGCTCTCTTGATCGCTGTTCTCATATCCGAGGCCGAACGCCAAGCGGCCTTTCGGCATTTGGCGGGTGAAATTCGCCCGGACAGCCAGAGTTTCCCGATAAGCCGCGCTTCTCGCTCCATCCGCTCCACCGTCGCGATGAACGGTGAACGAGGCCCCCCATAGATCCGAAATCCGGTAATTCATCCCCAGGCTGAGATACAGGCTGTCGCTCGATCCACCATTGGGACCGCCATATTCGGAAAAATTCCAACCTGCCGTGCCGTTGAGCGCGACTTTCGAAGTCAGCGTGTAGTTGAGCGAGAGAGTGGGAGCCACGGATTGCCGGTCGCTCTGGAGATCGCCATCTTGATGCGAATAGCGGATGCCGGGCCCCACCCGGAGCAACTCCGAATAGCGCCACATCGCCGACACGCTCGCGCTCAAGGACTCGGTGGAGCCGTAGTCCTGGTGATCGGGATCCGTCCAGGAGTATTTGAAACCGCCGGAGAGGTAGGTCTTCGGCCCCAGATCGTAGGACAGTGACAAATCCGTCCCGAAATTCCAAATCTCCACCTGCTGGTTGCCGTAGTAGCGGTTGCCGCCCTCCTGGAGATTCGAGGAAAATCTCAGGGTGGCGTTGAGTTTCGGCCCCAGATAAGATCCGCCGGCCGACAGACCGTAACCAAGCCCGCCCAGGTTACTCTGGCTCGCATAGATGGAATAATCCACCCCGCCATCGAGAAACACCTTCCACTCCCGCCCCAGGCTGCGGTAGCGGGCGTTCAACCCCATCCGCGTGATGAAATCGTCGTCATCCTGTCCTCTGCGGTTCCGGACGTTGGAATCGTAAATTCCCGAGAGGCTAGCACCAAAATTCCAGGCGCGGGCAGCCTCCGCATCCCAGCCTCCTCCCAATCCGGCTCCCCCGAAAAGCTGATCCAAACTTCCGAAACGCAAGCCGTCGAAGTTGAACCCGGACGACGCCTCAACCAATGGCGCCTCGAAATCCGGCGCCGGCGAGGCGGAGACTTCGCTTCTGGTGACGGCCAGCTCAATCTCCTCCTCCGGAAGCGGCGCCGGCACGGGAGGGGGCACGGGCTCGACAACCGGGGAAAGAAGCCGGGAGCCCTCCGCCACTTCGGTTTCCCCCGCCAAACCGGAATCCAGGGGGGCATCCAATTCCACGACCCGCAGGGGCTCCACCGTCAGCGGTTCCACGGAGCCAGGCGCAACCGGCGCGATCTCACCCGGCTCCGGCAAAGCCGCATCCTGAACCTCCTGGGCCAGAGCGGGCGACATCATTGCGAAAGCAATTGCCAACGGGCGGTGCAATCCGTGCGATTTGGGAGGCATGCGGGAATTCAGAATCCATTCCGGACGAAATGCCAAGCACGGACTGAAAGGGAGAGGGATTTTACCGGCTCTCCAACCCGGCCTCGATCACCGCGGCGGCTTCTTTCAAATCCGGATTCCGCTTCACGTCCCGGCGGATGCTTCCCAGCAAAGTCCGGCGGTACCCGCCGGCATTCGGATACCTTGCCTCCAGCCACTCCAACCTCGGCAGCGCCTCCCGCCAGAGTTGCTCCGTGCGAACCGGATCCACATGGGACCAAGCCCCCGCCTGGCGCAACGGCGCCCCGAGCCAAACGGGAGTCAATGCCCTCCCGGCGGAAAAAACCCGGTCCACGAACTCGTCCCGGTCATCGAATTGCAACCCGATCATCCCCTGCAAATGGCGGACTTCCCAGTCGAGGGGCAAAATGCGCCCGGCTTCCTCCAGGACCGCCAGAGCCTCTTCCAGAGGGTCCTCGCCGGGCGCGGGCTCGGAAGTCTCCGATCCCTGCTCGCGCTCAAGCGCGACGCGGGCCTGGTCCTGCCCGTACAGTTCAAGAGCGCGGGTCCTCGCCTCCTTCCCGGCCACCACCGCGGACACCGGCCCCCCGCCCCACGCGGACCAGGCGAGCAGGCCGCCCGCAGCCACAAGCACAACTCCGGGCAACCGGGCGAAAATCCGCCCTCTTGAAATTTTTCCGGACCACTCGCGCGGAGGAATGGACAAGGCATAGAGAAAAACCGCCGCCAGCAACAAAGGAAAGCGGTGCCCGGGAACATCGAACCACCCGTGAAGCGGCACGATCAAAGCCGCTGCCAGACAGGCCGCACGCAACGCCCTGCCACGCCCCCGCCTGATCCGGCGGGCCGCATGCACCGCCCCCCCCACAACCAGCAGCGCGAGCGCGAGCGCCGAAGGCAGACCCGTTTCCGCCGCCACCCACAGCCAATCGCTTTCAGGGTGAGCCGCCGTCAAATGGTTCAAAACCGCGGCACGCTCGGAAAACTGCGGAAACACATACGCAAACTGCCCGGCCCCCACCCCCCGGAGCGGAGCGGAGCGGATCATCTCCACCGTATCGCGCCAGATCGGGATACGGAAATCGATACCCTTGGGCAAATCCTCCGGCTCCAGGGAACTCTCCCAGAGGGATTCGACATTCTCCGCGATTCTCTCCTTCGCACGCCCCTCCCCCACCAGCAAACCACCCGCGGTGGCGATCAACAACAAGGCCGCAACCCATGATGCGTGACGCCCCAAATGCTTCCTCCCGGTGATCAACAGCCACAGGATGCCGCCCGCGAAAGGAAGCGCCACACCCGCCCGGCTGACCGACCAGGAAAACAGCGCGACGCACAAAACACCGGTCAAAACCAGAGCGAGGGCGAACAGCGGCCATGCCCGGTCGCGGA
>CAZVSA010000010.1:22140-30141 GCA_964629955.1 uncultured Luteolibacter sp. | reverse complement strand
CCATCCCGGCCCTTCCGCTTTCTCCGCCAAATACAGCCCCACCCGCTGCGGAAAAACAGTAACGGCGCGCCCGGCGGTCACGCCCTACCTGCCGGTATCATTCCCGGAACGCTTTTGGCATTCCGCCCGCAGCCATATCCCGCGGATTTTTAGCGACACCTGGGGAAGGAGCGGAAGACGGCTCCGGGAAGAATGCCCGGGCCACAAGTCCCGGAATCACATTCCCGGAACTTCCACCACCTTGCTGTATTGGTAGGAATGCTGGACAAGGAAGTCCGCCTGGGCGGTGGGGTTCGCAAAACGGCGGTTTCTCATCTGCTCGACCGCAAAATCGGAGAGCACGGTCAAAGAAATCTCGACCGCCGAGACGCGCCCGCCTTTCAGCTCGTCCGAAGAGACTCCAAGGCCGTTTCCGTCGATGCTGAAATCCCTCACCATTTGCCCGGTATTGGAACTGCCGAGAGTAAGCGGCACGGTTTCCCTGCGGCCACTCCTCACCACCTCCACATGGAAGGTGGTGGTGAACTGGTACACATTCTCGCAAACGAAGTTCTCCGGCTCCGAAAGTTTGGAGGAATAGCTTCTGAACGCGCTTTTCAAATCACTCTGGCCGAGGAGATCCTTGAACGTTTCGTCCGGGTTCACGAGGAGGCGGTTGAGCACGAAGGTCGGGAAACCGCTGGTGCCGCCCGTAATCGGATCCTTGTACTCCAGCCTGTAGGAAACGCAGGAAACATCGCCGCCTTTGTCCGACGAGGTGTTGATCTGCCCTTCATAGCGGTCCGTGGCGCTGGTGAAAAATGTCAGCTCCCCCGCATTGGTGCTCGGCAAATTGCCGCCGGTGGGGGCATTCGAGCCATCCGCGACCAACCATTGGAAATTATTGCCGCGGCGTGTCACCAGCGCCTCAAGGTCGCGCGCCATGGTATCGGTCATCGCCTTGGCCTGCCGGGCCGCGCGCACTTCCGAGCGGCTGCGGTTCCATGTATCGAGGGCGATCGAGGTGATGCTCACCAGAACCGTCACGATGATGGTGGTGATCGCCATGGCGACCATCAGTTCGATCAGGGTGAAGCCCTGTTTGCCCTTTGCGGAGAGAGGGGATTTGGGAAGGTGTTTCATGGGGTTTTTCCGATGAAATTTAACGCCGGACGGCAAGGTTGCGTGTGAAGACGGGGTTTTTGAAATCATTGAACCGGCCCCTGAAGGCCTGGCCGGTGAAGAAGGCGGGAGACCGCGTCGGCATGCTGTGGAACTCCGCGGCAAACGCGATGACGGCCTCGGGATAGCTGTCTGCGGAACTTCCGCCGGAGCCGCCGTTCGGATCCACGATGGAGCCGGGATTGCCCGGTTCGAGCTGTCCGCCCTTGAAAATCAACTGGGTGCATTTCACGAGGTAAACGCCTCCCTCCAGAGCCGCCAGATCCTTGGCGAATTCCCTGTCGCTGATTCTTCTCGCCATTGCCTGGACCACATAGTCCTTGCCCGGCAGACCATCCGCGCGTTCCACCGGAGCCGCGGTGCCGTCCGAACGGGAGGAAGATGGATTGCCACGATACTGATACACGAAAATCGCGTCCCCGCTGCTGGCGGAGCCTTCGATCCAATCGTACGCCTTGTCGAAACCGGTCGCGTAGTCGTTTTGTTCCCCGCTGCGCACGGTCACCAGTTCACGTTCGAGGGCGGTGGTGAGGCGGTCGGCCTCCTGCACGTTGATCGCTTTGCGGATGCCCGCGGCGGCCGGGGCGAACACCGCGAGGAAGCCGGTGAGCAGCACCGCAAGCACTCCGATCGCGATGACGGTTTCCAGAAGGGTGAAGCCCTTCGTTTTGGGTTTGGGAAAGGTTCTCATGGGTTTAGAATTCTCTGACTTGGGTCGGGATGTTCATCTGGTCGGGATTGCGAAACATGGAGGTCCGGCCGTTGCGCCACACCACGAAGCCACCGAAATCCCGTTTTGCCGAGGAGGTGACCATCGGCCTCTGGGCGCTGCCCGGCTTCACTCCCGTGCCTACGACAAACCTCGCTCCGGCTTCCTGGAAAATCCCCTCACCGTTGAACTCGTAATAGAAATAATTGCCTTGGTTCACCTTGAATTCGGAACCGAGCGTCATCGTATCCAGCGATCCCGAACCGTTCTTGCCCGTGCTGTAGATTTCGCTGAAATACACCTGCTCGGGAAGCACCAGAGCGCGGCTGGCGAGCACCCAGTCCCCCGATTTCGGTTTCCCCTGGGCATCCAGCGCCTCGTAGGCCACCAGAATGCGTCTCAGGTCATCCCCGCGGGCGCCTGCCGTCAAATCCCTCGAAACCAGCACGCGGGCTCTCGTCCGGTTGCCCACGGCGAGGGTGCGCGCCTCGTCGAACATCGATTCCGCGCTGGCGACCGCGCTGCCCACCCCTCCGGTCATTCCGCCGATGCCTATCGCACCCACGGTCATCAGGACGGAGATAATGGCGATTACCACCAACAGCTCTATAAGAGTGAAGCCGGAAGGCTGGCGCCCCGGAGAGGATTTCGTTCGTGAGACAAGCATGGGGTTTGATGGGTTGGAGAAATAATTGCACTCGGTTTTTGAAAATTGCAAGCGCAATGTCAATACATCGGCCTTACACTCGCATTCTTTTCATGGTAACGGCCGTTCCCCTCGCCGCGGAACCATTTCCAGGCGGAAGCGACCGTATCCTCGATGTCGACACGGGCCGCCTCCCATCCCAGAAGCCGCTTTGCCAGGGATGGATCGGCCACAAGCACGGGAGGATCGCCCTCCCTCCGGGGTCCGTATTTCACCGGCACGGGAAGGCCGCCGACCTTTTCCACCGCCTCGATGATCTGCTTCACGGACACTCCGATTCCGGTCCCCAGATTGCAGCGGATCGAATCACCGCCGCCGGCAAGCAGATCCAGCGCCCTCGCATGGGCGTCCGCAAGATCCTCGACGTGGATATAGTCGCGGATGCAGGTGCCGTCCGGCGTATCGTAATCGGTTCCAAAAACCTCCAGATGCCCGATCTCCCCCGTCGCCGCCATCATCACCCGCGGGATCAGGTGGGTTTCCGGATCGTGATCTTCCCCGATTTTTCCGTCCGGGGAGCTTCCGCTGGCGTTGAAATAGCGCAGGCAGGCGCTGCGGAGGCCCCATGCCTGCCCGCAATCGGCGAGAATCCACTCCACCATCAGCTTGCTGCGCCCGTAGGGATTGATCGGATTCTGGGGATTGTCCTCACGGATGGGCAACGTATCAGGCACCCCGTAGGTCGCGCAGGTGGAGGAAAAAACGAACACCCTGCACCCGGCATCCTGCATCGCCTGAAGCAGGACGAGAGGCTCGGCCGTGTTGTTGCGATAATACTTCAAGGGATCGCTCACCGATTCCCCCACGTAGGCAAATGCCGCGAAATGAATCACCGCTCCGAACCAGTGCTTTTCAAAAAGCCCCCTCACCAGATCCGCATCCCCGACATCCCCCACGACAAGCTCCACACCGGGATCCACGATCGCCTCCCTGTGCCCGTACGCCAGATTGTCCAGCACCACCACCTTGCGGCCCTGCGCCGCCAGCAGCCTCACCGTGTGCGAACCGATGTAACCGGCGCCTCCCGTGACCAAAACCGGAGCGTTTTCTGAAAAGGAGTCGGAATTCATGGAACGGGAATGGGCACTAAGAAGGCAACCACCCCCCGTTCTGTCAATCCATGGGGCCATGGCGCGGAAAAAAATTATTCCTTGCGAATAAAACTCCCGGCGGGCATGTCTCATGATCATGAAGAAACTCTTCCGCTTGTGGACCACGGTCGCCCTGGGAGTCGCCGCCGCCGTGGCTGTCAGTTCCTGCGCCTACGATCCCTACTACTCCTCCGCGGGTGGCTATTACGACTCCGGTTACGGTTACGGCCATGGATATGGTGGAAGTTCCTTTTCCACTTCCCTCTTCGTGAGCACCGGCAACCCGCGCTGGGGCTACGATCCGTATTGCAACAGCTACTACGACTACACGCGCCGGGCGTACTACGACCCCTACCTCCACGGTTACTATCCCGTGGGATACCGTCCCCAGGTCGTCGTCGGAGTTCCCCATCCCCACGGCTGGCGCCGCGGCCAAAGCCGGATCGCGCCACCCAGCCGGATCAGGGACAACAGGCTCACCAACTACAACAACCGCTACCAGTCCTACCGGAATTCCAATCATTCCTGGGCGCGCAACGTCCGCCAGCATGATTCCTCGAACCGCAATCATGGACGCCCCGGGCAAGGACCCTCACGCGGCGGAGTCAACAACCAGAACCGCCCCGATCATTCTTCCTGGAACCAAAACAGGGGCGGAAACAGGGGCAACGATCGCGCCAACCCGAACCGGCACGGCTCGCCTTCCGGGAACGCAAGCGGCCAGCTCCCGCCTCCCCGCAGCTGGAATCAAAACCAGGCTCCCGCTCCCCAACAACGCGGCTCCCGCACGGAGTATCAACGCGCCATCGAGATGAACCGGGGATCGCAAAATCGCGGTGCCCGCCTCCCCACCGAATACAACGTCCCCGTCCGCAGGGACGTGCAGCCGCCGCAGCCCCAAACGCGCCCGGACCGTTCCGCCAACATCAGGCCCCAGCCAACCCGCGAGTTCACCAGACCGGAAGCCCCCCGCGCACCAAGGCAGGAATCCCGCCCCGAACCCCGTCCCGCCCAAAATACCCCTTCCGCTCCTTCCGGACGGCGCCAGGTCGAACGGGAGGAAATCCAGGGTTTCCCGCAAAGAGGTGGCAGGCGGTAGAGCCAAGAGTTCAGAGCGAAGAGCGAAGAGTTTTCCACTTCAACGTTCGATGTTCAACGGGGGGGCCGCCTCTGAAAAAAAATGACCACGGGTGCCGGTTCCCTTGTTCCGGCACCCGTGGGCCCTTTGGGGGGCTAATGTGCTCCTTACACGAGCGGAGAATGCCACGGGTTGCCCTCCCGGACAATGCCGTGATCGCGTAGCGCCGGCGGGTCAGATCCGTCCGCCCGCCTTGATGTCCAGATAGCGGTTCGCCAGCGCGACGGCGAACTCCTGCGCGGTGGAGTCCAGCGTGAGAATGCCGGTGGCGGAAAGCGTGGCGAGAATTTCCCGCCTTTCCTGAAGGTAGCGGCCCGCGGCGAGATATTTCAACGCACCGCCGAAGGAGTCCACCGGGTGCGAGACGGATTCATCCACCCGGCGCTCGCGGATGCTGGCCAACAGGACCAGATGGCGGGTGCGCAGGACCTGCAGCGCGGGGATCAGTTCCTTGCCGTCCTCGCCCCGGAGGTTCGTCAGAAGAACCACGAGCGAGCGCCGTTTCTGCCGGGTGAGAAGTTTCTCCACGGCATCCGGAAAATCGCTGGGAGCGGGGGTGGTTTGGTAATCGTAAAGATGATTCAGGAGCACGGGCATGACGTGGCCGCCCCTCACCGGCGGCAGCCAGCGGTCCGTCCCGCCGAATGATTTCACCGCCACCTGGTCGCCCTGCCGCAAGGCGATGTGGGACACCAGGAGGATGGCATTCAGAATGTGATCGAACTGGGGCAGGCCGCCGTCCATCGCCCTCATCCGCCGCCCGGTATCCAGCAGGAAGACGATCGACTGGTTCCTCTGTTCCTGATAGTCGCGGCTGATGAGCATCTGCCTGCGGGAGGACGCCTTCCAGTCGATCTGCGAAAATGGATCGCCATCGCGGTAGTCGCGGAGCTGATGGAAATCGCGGCTCGTTCCCGCCCGCTGCTGGCGGAGGATTCCCATCGGGTTTTCCCTGTGTTGCATCGCGAGGAGGGCGAAGCGGACCACCGGTTCGTAATTGGGATATACCTTCACCGTTTCCTCGCCGAGGTGACGGGTGCGGCGGACCCACAGGCCAAGCGCGGACCATCTGCGGAGATGAACCGGGCCGAACACCGATTCGCCCCTTTGCTTCAAAATCACCGGGTGGATCACCTGCACCTCCTTGTCCGGTTCGACGTCTCCGGTCCATGGCATCGCCGGAGCTTCCGCGCCGGGAGGAATGCCGTCAAAAAGGCTCACCCGGGCACGCCTGGAGCCATGATGAACCATCGTCAAACGCACCTCCCCTTTCTCCCCCAGGGCGAAACGGCCCGGAAGCCTGCGGCGCACTTCCAACGGCTTGCGGAACCACAGCGCCACCGCGTCGGCCAGCACCACCGCGGAAATCCCCGCTCCCAGCCAAAGCCACGGCCCGGCAAGCGCGGGAAACGCCACCACCAGCGCGGACAGAATCGTCCATCCGGAAAAGATCGCCAGCAAACGGAAGGTGGGGCTCATCGGAACAACGGGTCGCCTTTACTGGCGGGGAGCGGGAACGCCATCGATGATTCCCTGCAAAACTTCGTCCACGTCCTGACCGCTGATCGCCACTTCCGGGGTCAGTTGCACGCGGTGCCTCAGCACCGGCAGGGCGGCCCGCTTGATGTCGTCCGGCACCACGAACCCGCGCCCGCCGATCGCCGCGTAGGCCTTGGCGATTCTCACGAGACTGATCGCGCCGCGGGTTCCCGCCCCCAGCGCGATGAAGCGCGAGTCCCGCGTGGCCTGCGCCAGGGACACCGCATACCCCACCACTTCCGGCACCACCTGCACGGCGGCGGTTGCTTCCTGGGCCGCGATGATTTCCCGGGGACCGCATACCAGCCGGGGTTGCGCGTGGTTTCCCGACGAAGTTTCCGCGGCGGAACGCGCCACGATTTCGCACTCCGCGTCGCGCTCCGGATAATGGATCAGCACCTTCATGACAAAACGGTCCAACTGCGCTTCCGGCAGGGGATAGGTGCCCTCGTGCTCCACGGGATTCTGTGTCGCCAGCGTCATGAACGGCGGTTCGAGCTTGAGACTTTCCCCGTCGATCGTCACCTGCCGTTCCTGCATCACTTCCAGCAGGGCCGCCTGGGTTTTCGCGGGAGCGCGGTTGATCTCGTCGGCCAGCAGGAGATTGGTGAACACCGGCCCTTTCCTCAATTGAAACGTCTGGCTTTTCATGTCGAAAAGCCGGAACCCCGTCACATCGGACGGCATCAGATCCGGGGTGAACTGGATTCTCGTCGAGGCCCCGCCGAAGGTCTTCGCCAGCGTGGTCACCAGATGGGTTTTTCCGAGACCCGGCTTCCCTTCCAGCAGGACATGCCCGCCCGCGAGCAGGGCGGCGAGCACTTGTTCGATCACGAGGTCCTGGCCGACGATGACGCGCGCGACTTCCTCCCTCAGGCGGTGGATGAAATCCGTGAGGGCGTTGGCCGGTTGCGCGTCCGGGATGGGAGGGGGTGGGGAATCGGGAATCATGATGACGTTTGGTTGAGGGCTTGTGAAATGCGTTGGAGATCGGCGGTGGTCCGGACGAGAATCGCGGGATCGGCGGGAGCTGCTTCGGCCAATGCGCGGAAAACCCGCTCCCGGGGGATTTCCGTGCGATCCGCCAGAAATTGGAAGAAATCCATGTCGCGGTGCCCGGTTCTCGCGGCGAGATGCTGGCCGTGTTCCGCCAACTGCTCGCGCAGTGGTGCCAGCAGCGCGGAGCATTTGTCCAGCCGCCACTGGAAATCCCCGAGGCTTTCCAGATGCTGGTCATACCCCACAACGGACGCCATGCTTTCCTCCGAATCAAGCGGGCCGAACCGGGCCAGATTTTTCCACAACCACAGCAGCACCAGCACGCCCAGCGAAACCAGCACCGGCCACAAATGCCTGCCTAACAGAGTCCAGAGCGACATCGTGGAACCCTTCAGAAAAACCACCGCTCCATCGTACTCCCCATCGGCCAGCGCGTACAGCAGATCCGCATGCTCCTTCTCGCCGATCCACCGGTTGCGGAAAATCCGGGCATCCGCGATCACCGTCAGCCTTCCCTCCCGGAGGGGAACGCTCGCGAACATGCCCGGCTCCTTTCCTTCCTCGATCACCTGGATTCTCGCGGCGGCATTCACCTCATATTCCCTTCCCAGGTATTCGATCCCGCCGCGAAGGAGATCTCCGCGGAGCGGATCGAATA
>CAZVSA010000010.1:18639-22130 GCA_964629955.1 uncultured Luteolibacter sp. | reverse complement strand
GGGGTCACGCCGGGATCGGGCCGGATTTCCGACCAATCGCCGATCTGGGCATCCGAATATTCCACCAGCACCACCGCATGCCCGCCTTCCATCACCCACTCCTCCATCCGCCGGGTGAAACTCTCGTTCGACAAAATGAAACCCGGCACGAACCAGACCAGATCCTCGTAATCCGGCTCCTGCCAGGAAGTCAGCGAGCGCACCTCAAGATCGTAGCTCTCCACAAAACGCTCCGCGGCCAGCCATGGATTCAGCCGCGCCCGTCCCTTGTGCCCCGTCTCGTGGGTGATTTCCTCGATAGTACACCCGGCCAGAACCCATACCGCCGCAACGGCGAAAAAGCGGACCATCCTCATTTGGCCCTCCTTCCCACAAACGGCCACCCGTCGCAAAGCGCCCGCATTTCCCCGTCCTCCGGGCGCGATCCCGCGTAGGCAAGCCGGATCCACGCGTCCGTGAGCCCCCGGAAATAACCCGGATGCGCACGCTCTCCGGCTTCCACGACACGCCGCAGGCAGTCCCCCTCGGTATCGGATTCCTCGATCCGCACACGCCCCGCCTCCATCACACCGGCAATCGCGCCGCGATACAACAGCGCCATCGCCTCCTGCCAGCGCCCCTGTTGCCAAAGCCCCCACGCGGAGCCCGGAACATCCGGCGGCAGGGAAGCCGCGGAAACCTCCATCCCCATCACCACCCGCGCGGACGGGCGATGCTCCATCGCATTTCCCCCTCCCCTTGCACGGAAGAAAAACACATGCCGGAATTTCCAGACCAGCCAGGCGATCAGCCCCAGCAACACACCCGCCACCCCGATGAGAAACAAACCGCCCAGCATTTCAAACGCCCCCAACATCCCGGAAAGCCAGTCCCAGGCTCCGCTTTTCGGAACCGGGATCTTCTGTGTCACCGAATGCACCTCGAACGCCCCGTCCGACAAAACCTCCCCGATCGCTTCGGAAGGCTCCCGCGCGACCACCCCCGCAGGCAGGAAACACAGCACCAGCGCCACCGCGGCCGCCACCTTTCCGATGCGCGCCGCCAAACGCCGGAACGCCAGCTCCACGTCCCATCCCTCGATCCACGTCCGGTTGTTGATGTAAGCTCCGAACCCCGCGCCCGTCACGAAAACATCCGTCAACGACATCGCCAGCATCATGCAAAGCACCACCATCCGCTGGATGAGCAGGGGGACCTGAAAGGGCTCGCCAATGTTCCACATCTCCCACGCCAGTTGCCACGAGCTGTCCTGTCCCTCCGGCAAAAACATCAGGACCACCGCCAGCACCCCGAGCCCCAGCCAGACCGCCGCCGTGTCCGCCAGAAAATACAACCACATCACCACACCCTCGCCGCGCCGGGTGACCTGGTTGCAGCGCTGGCGGTAGGCGTTTCCCTTCAATCTTTCCAGATCCTCCACCGCCAGCGTCACCGGCAGCCAGGGGGAGAAGCGCACCCACACGAAGCGGTGGAAAAACCTCCGGCACCATGCTCCGGGGATCTCCCGCCACACGGACTTCCAGGAAGGTTTCTCGCCGAACAAGCGGCGGCTGATCTCAAAGAGGACCATCCTCGATCCCGCCGGCTTCCACCACCAGAACAACACCAGAAGCAGCAAGGGCATGTTCCAAAGCAGCCACCCCGCCGCCACGGTCGGAACGATCACCGCCAGCCACCACACGGAGAAGCAGCGCCAGAAATCCCGGCGCACCATCGCGAAACCCAGATCCACCGCCTCCCAGTCACTCCTCGGGCGGATCTCCGCGGTCACCCCCTCAAGCCTCATCCGCCACCCTCCTTCCCGCGAAAAGAAAATACGCCGCATGCAGCGCCCAGCCCGCGATCCCCACCGCATACTTCACACCCGACGGCACCGGCTGCGCCGACCAGAACCCCTCCACCGCCGCCGCCAGCACCGTCAGCAGCGCGGCCCCGTAAAGCAGCGGCATCGCCGCCTTCGCCTCCTCCACCAGCGCCCTCACCCGCGGCAGCCGCCCCGGGCGGAGGATCGCCAGCCCCAACCGCATTCCCGCCATTCCGGCAACGATCATCCCCAGCAGCTCGAACGACGAATGCCCGCTCACAAAACTCCAGAACGATTCCGGATCGCAGGCATGGTTCACATACCCCGCCGCCGCCCCCAGATAGATCCCGTTGAAAAGCAGAAAAAACAACGTCCCCAGCCCCACCGCCATTCCCCCCGCGAAGATCCGGAAGTCGATCGCCACATTGTTATAAATATAAAAGCAGAACATCATGAAATTCGATCCATAAGTGGACCGCAGATGGCTGATCTGCTCCGCCCTGCTCCCGTACATCCGCTCCATCGACGCCATGCCCTCCGCACCCAGAATCGCCTGGATCCAGCGGATGTCGTGATTCGCGGACAACATCACCACCACGAACGGGATCGCAAAGGAAAGGCCGCACAACAGGAACAACCTCCAATCCGCGCGCACCGCCTGGGGAAACGACACCGCCACGAACCTCACCACATTTTCCCAACCGCCATGCCGCTTCCTCTGAAGCGCGTTGTGCCCCCGGATGACCAGATCGTTCAGCCGGTCCGTCACCCTGCCGTCATACATCCTCGCCCTCGCCAGGGAAAGATCCAGGCACAGCTCCCGGAAAAGCCGGGGCAGCCGTTCCATGCCCGGCTCTTTTTTCCCTTTCTCGAACAACCCCAGCAGGTGCTCGTACTCCTCCCACCTCGGGCCGTTCCTGTGCTCGAAATCCCCGACAGTCATCTCAGCCGTCCTCCCTTTCCCGTTTCTCCTGGAGCCAATGCGCCATCGCCATCAGGCGGGTGGCCCCCGCCGCCCCGGACGCCCCCGTCAGCGCCGACGCATGATCGGAAATCTCCACCCTGCGCCCTTCCGACCAAAGGCCCGCCCGTTCCCGGAACATCGCCAGAGCCCTCGCCTCGTCCACGGACAACCCCACCGGCAAAGGCACCGCCGCGATCGGCGGAGGAGCCGCCACCGACGGCATCGGCGGAATCCTGCTGTACACCACCACCGTGCCCGCGGCCAGATCCCCCAGCCGCTGGAAACGCTTCGACGCCAGAACGCTCGTGAGCCCGAAAACATAAGTGAACAACGGCATTCCATCGATGAACCGCAGGAAATTCCGGATCACCGATTGGCTGAAAGTGATGGGCGAGCCGCTCGTCTGCACCACCTTCAACCCCAGCGCCCGCTTCCCCGGCGTGGCGCCGCGTTTGCCCGCCTCGAAAAACACCGGGTAAAACCAATCCAGCAGAAACCACAACAAAAGGAACAACCCCAGCATCACCTGCTCCCCCACGGCGACCCCGGCGAACAACATCACCACCCCCACCAGAAGCAGCACGACAATCCGGATCGACAGGTCCAGGAAATAAGCGCCCACCCTCAACATCGGCCCCGCCATCCGCAGGCGGATCTCGACCCCGTCGGCCAATTCCACCGACTGCAGCGTATCAAGTTTTTCCGGGATCCCCATGGCCGATC
>CAZVSA010000010.1:9978-18629 GCA_964629955.1 uncultured Luteolibacter sp. | reverse complement strand
CTCCGGCAAGGCTAGAGGGAACACCCGGCAGGTAAAGCGTCCGGCTTGGGAAAATGCGGGCCAGGGGAGGCGCTTCGTTGACTTCCACGCTGCCCGGGAAATCTTCCCATCTTTTTCCTGTTTTGTGCGGCCCGTTCCCCGGAATTTCCCTTGATCTCCCGAGTCCGGTTTCCCATCGTTCCGGAAGTTCTCGTGAAATCGCGATTCATCGCGCATTCAAAAATCCACAATCCCATTATTCCATGAAACCCAGATTGCAAAACCGTTTCCTCGCCATCGCTCTGCCGGTCGGCTGCCTCTTTATCTCCCACGCCAGCGCACAGAGCATCTGGCGCGGCACCACCGGCAACAACAGCTGGGCCAACGCCGCAGGCTGGGATCCGGGCATCCCGGCCAACAATACCGACATCATCATCGCAAACTCCACAGCCACCGGCCTGAATCTGGATAACGACAGAACCGTAGCCTCCATCACTTTCGGAGACGAAGGGACCCGTACTTCGACCTTCAATCTCAACACCACGCAGAACCTCCGGCTGACCATCACCGGCGGCATCATCGCCAATGGAGATTTCCCAAATGGCGACAACCAGTTCAATCTGCGGGGCAACACCACGATTTCCTCCGATCAAACATGGTCGGTCGGAGGCAGCAGTGCGGATCTTGGCCCGGATCATGGTCTCTACTTCCGTGAAATCACAGGAGGAACCGGTGGAGACCACAACACCGCGGTCCGCGGCTGGCTGCGCCTCGATGCGAATGTCACGAAAACCGGCACCGGCAAACTGCTGTTCGCCGGCATCAACGTCACCGGGGACGGAGACTTGACGATCGAAGAAGGATCGCTCAAATTCAATGCAGGCCAGACCGCGCTGCTCTCCGTCGTCGGCGGGGGAGGCTCCGGCGAGGGGCGCATCATCATGAACAATGCCACCGCCGTCGGCATTTACCAGAACTCGGGGCAACTTCAGGTCACGCGCCCCTTCGTGATGAACGACACCTCCACTTTCCTGACCAGGAATGGCGGAGGGATGACGATCGCCTCCCCCGTCGAATGGAATGGCACCCACAACCTTGATATCGGTTCCACCACCACTCTTTCCGGCGAATGGACCGGTGAAGGGGTGATCAACCGCACCGGAGGCGGCACGCTGAACCTCACCGGAGACGCATCGGAATTCGAAGGCGGACTCAACGTCAGCGCCAGCGGCACAACCAACCTCAACGGCTCGTGGAGCAGCGCCCCCATCAGCAAGTCGGGAACGGGGACGTTGAATTTGAACGGCGATCTCTTCCTCCTGGAAGACGATCTGGTGCTTTCGGATACCGGCCTCACCAACATCAACTCCGGTTATCTGCCCGTCGGCGTCATCCTCAATTCCGGTGCCCGGCTCGGCGGGACGCCAGCCATCCAAGGCAACGTCGTTTCCAACGACGGAGGAATCGTGGTGAGTCCTTTCAGCGAAACCAAGCTCCACGTGATGGGAGACCTGACCCTGAACGGAGTCACGAACATCCAGCTCTCCACGACCCCTTCCCTCGGCACTCCCTTTGTCGTTCTCACCTATGAGGGCAATCTCACCGGTTCCGCCGCCAACCTCGCGCTGCAGGGCGGAGGCTACCGGCAGGTGAACTTCGATCTCACCGAAGCGAACCAGATCAGCCTGACTCTCGACGGGGGGTTCACCCGGACATGGAACGGGGATCAGGAAGTGGAGGGTGGCAACGTGTGGAACATCAACAACTCGGAAAACTGGCTCGAAGGCGATCAGAAATTCTTCCAGCTCGACCATGTGTCCTTCGGCGACGATGGGGCCGGCACGGTTGCTCTTGCAGGAACTCTTTTCCCTTCCTCGGTCATCGTCGCCAGCGATGTTGACTACACCTTCTCGGGATCGGCCGGAAATTTCATCGGAGGAACCGGCGGCCTGACGAAATCCGGCTTCGGCACCCTCACCCTGAACGCCCCCAACACCTTCTCCGGCGGGCTCACCGTTTCCGGAGGCATTGTCAGAGCGGGCAACAACCTGGCGTTCGGAGCCAATGGCCAGACCATCACGGTGGCCGAAGGAGCCTCGCTCGACCTGAACGGCCAGATCAACGGCCATCGCAACTATCACGCGATCATCGCCGGTGAGGGCCTCGGTGGCGAAGGCGCCATCGTCAGCTACGGCACCAGCCACAACTTCGGCTTCGACTCCATCACCCTTGCCGGCGATGCCACCATCGGCGGAAGCAGCCGCTGGGATCTCCGCCCCTCCACCGTCGGTCTGGGTTTTCTCAACCTCGACGGGCACACCCTCACCAAAAGAGGCGGCAACTTCATGGGCTTCGTCGATTCCACCACCACCGGCGGCGGCGACATCGTCATCGAGGAGGGAACGCTCGCGTTCACCCGTATGGATGCGACGGATGGGGGAACCGTCACCGTCAACAGCTTCGGTCTGATGATGTTCGAGAACTACAGCAGCGGGGCCTTCAGCAAGCACATCATCCTCAATCAGGGGACGCTGCAGTTGCAGGGCGGTGCCTTTTTCGCCTCCTCCCCTGTCACTCTGAACGGATTCGGAAACATCCACGTCAATTCCGGCACCACCCTGAGCATCGGCGGTGTGATCGATGGCGATGGCGGGCTGACCAAGATCAACGCCAATGGCACGCTCGTCCTCCACGGCGACAACACCTACACGGGCGATACCGACATCCTGACCGGCAATCTCGTGGTGAATGGCAACCAATCCGCCGCCACCGGGGAAGTCCGGGTCAACAGCGGGGCCACCCTCTCGGGCAACGGTACGCTGGGCGGCGAGGTCAGCGCCTTCACGGGCTCCATCGTCTCTCCCGGGGACGGAATCGGAACGCTCACCACCAGCGACAACGCCACCCTGCAAGGCTCGCTTCAGGTGGAAGTCAGCGGAGCCGCCTCGGACCGCCTCGATGTCGGAGGCAATCTCGACATCTCCGATGCCATCCTCGACATCGCCGTGGTCAATCCCCCGCTTTCGGGAGTCTACATCATCGCCTCCTACGGCTCGCTCACAGGCGAATTCCTCGCCGTCAACCCGGGCACGCTGCCGGAAACCTACGAGCTGGTTTACAACTACGAAGGTTCCAACCAGATCGCCTTGGTCGGTCCGGCGATTGAAGGTGGATACGATGCTTTTGAAGCAGCCCACGGCATTTCCGGCGCGGGCCCGGGCACGGATTCCGACAACGACGGCATCCCGAACGGAATCGAATTCGTCATCGGCGGGATTCCGGCCGGGCCCGGCTCAAATTCCAATCACCTTCTTCCCGAGATCGAGGTAAGCGACACCCATCTGAACTTCGTCTTCCGCCGGACGGTGGAATCCATTCCGTCCTCCCCCTATGTGGAGTATGGCAATGATCTGGAGGGATGGACCCCCGCGGAGAACGGAGTCAACGGAGTGATCATCGAAGATCCCGAGGTGGACGCCTACGGAGCCGGCATCGACCGCATCACCGTGAGAATCCCCCGCTCCCTCGCCACTCCGGAGAACAAGCTGTTTGCCCGCCTCGGGGTGAATATTCCCACTCCCTGATTTCCGGATCGGACGAGCCTTCCAAAGCCTCCCGGTCGCGCCGGGAGGCTTTTTTTGCTTTTTGCCTTCAAGGAGCGTGGGCGTCCCGCCCACATCTGTTCAAGGTGGGCGGGACGCCCACGCTCCTTGACTCCGAACGCACACAAAGGTTCTTTTTCGGGTGAAAAATCCCCGCAATCTCCCTGGTGCCCCGGCGGAAAGGAAATTCGGAGTGGCTATTCCCCCCGCCATTCCTAGCCTCTCCGGACCCATCCCGTGACCGCATCCGAAAAATCCGAAGCCATCCGCGGCAGGAAACACGGCCTCCCCATCGCCGCGCTCACCGCATACGATTATCCCACCGCCCGCCTGCTGGACGACGCGGGCATCGATCTCCTTCTCGTCGGGGATTCCCTCGGCATGGTGGTGCTCGGTTATCCGGACACCACCCACGTCACGATGGACCACATGCTTCATCACACCGCCGCCGTCGCGCGCGCGAAACCGAAAGCTCTCATCGTCTCCGATCTCCCGATCCATACCTACGACACCCCGGAACAAGCCCTCGCAAGCGCCCGCGAACTCGTCGCCGCCGGTGCGGAAGCGGTCAAACTCGAAGGCGGAGTCCGGCAGGCGGAGAAAATCCGCGCGATCGTCGAAGCCGGAATTCCCGTGGTCGGCCACATGGGCATGCTGCCGCAGCGCGTCCTGGAGGAAGGCGGCTACCGCAAAAAAGGCAAAACCCCCGCCCAGGCGGAAGCTCTTCTCCAGGGAGCGGAAGCCATCGTCGAAGCCGGAGTCTGCGCCATCGTTCTCGAATCCATCGTCCCGGACACCGCCCGCAGCCTCACCGTCGCGCTTTCCGTCCCCACCATCGGCATCGGCTGCGGGGACGGCACCTGCGACGGGGAAATCGCGGTCGTGACCGATCTCATCGGTTCCTATCCATGGTTCGTTCCCGCCTTCGCCCGCCCCGAGGCCGACACAGCGTCCCTCATCCGCGAAGCTGCCGGACGCTACGTTGCCCGCGTTTTGAAATCCTGAACCGGATTCCTTGCTGCTCTACCTCCATATCCCTTTCTGCCACCGCGTCTGCCCGTACTGCTCGTTCTACAAGCATACCCCGGGCGATACGCCCATCGGTTCCTTCGTGGACGCGCTCTCGGCGGAAGCCTCCTCCCGGATCGCCCTCCTGCCGGAAAAACCCCGCACGATCTACCTCGGGGGCGGCACTCCCAGCATGCTCTCGCCCACCCATCTGGGCCGCCTGTTCTCCTCGCTCCACACCGCGCTCGATTTTTCCGCTCTGGAGGAAGTGACCCTGGAAGCGAATCCCGCCACCTTCGATCCGGCGAAGGCCCGGCTCTTCCGTGAACTCGGCGTCACCCGGGTTTCCCTCGGCATCCAATCCTTCACCCCACACGTCCTGAAAACCCTCGGGCGCGAGCACACCGCGGAGCAGGCTTCGGAATCCGTGGCCATCCTTCGCGAGGCGGGCATCCCCTCGGTGAACATCGATCTGATGTTCTCCATCCCCGGGCAATCGGAATCCGATTGGGAGCAAACCCTCCGCCACACCGTGTCCCTCGGGCCGGATCATGTTTCCGCCTACAATCTCACCTACGAGGAAGACACCGCCTTCTTTGAATCCCTGCGCCGTGGCGAAGTGAAGGAAAACGAAGACACCGATGCCGGGCATTTCCATCTGGCGGACGGAATCCTAACAGACGCCGGTTTCGACCACTACGAAACCTCCAACTACGCCCGCACCGGCCACCACTCCTCGCACAACCGGGGCTATTGGCGCGGGGAGGACTACCTCGGCCTCGGGCCGTCCGCCGTCTCCACGATCCGCGGCGTGCGCTCGAAAAATGTCGCCGACACCCCGCGCTACATCTCCCAAATCAAGGCGATCGGCCACGCCCTCACCGAATCCGAAACCATTGACGCGGAAGCCGTGCGCATCGAACGCATCGCCCTCGGCCTCCGCACCCGCGAAGGCATCCCCCTCGATCTCCTCTCGCCCGAAGCCCGCGCCCGCGCCGCCCACTTCGCCTCCGAAGGTCTCGCCGTTTTGGGAGAAGGCCGCTTGACGCTGGCCGGGCAGGGCCGCGCCCTGGTCGATCCCATCGCCGCCGAACTGGTTTGAAAAGGTAGGGCGTGACCGCCGGGCGCGCCGTGATTCTCTCTCCGCAGCGGGTGGAGCTGTATTTGGCGGAGCACGCGGAAGGGCCGGAATGGATGCCATACCAATCGGGAAAAAGTGGGACGGCCCGGCGGTCCTTCCCTACCGGATGGCAAATTCCTCGCGATTTCCCGCAGGGAAGCTAAGACGCGGGCATGCGTTTGAGATTGGCCGGGCGGGCGATTGATTTTCCTCGGCGTCCCTTGGTGATGGGGATCGTGAATGTGAACGACGACTCGTTCTCGGGAGACGGAAGTCTTGATTTCGACGTGGCGGTGGAATTGGCGAAATCCCAGGTGGCCGCGGGAGCGGATGTCATCGATGTGGGGGCGGAAAGCGCCCGCACGAACCGGCGGGCGGTGCCGGTGGAGGAGGAAATCCGGCGGTTGGAGGGTTTCCTGAAACGATGGAACGGGGTTTCCACCGATGCGGAACCCAGGGACGGAGAGCAAGTCTGGCCTCCGGTTTTGTCGGTGAATACCTGGCGACCCGAAGTGGTGGAAGCGATCCTATCCAAGTGGCGGATCGAGCTGCTGAACGACATGGGAGGGCTTCCGGATGACCGGAATGCCAAAGCCTGCGCGGCGGCGGGAACCTCCCTTCTGATCATGCATGGTGTGGGGGAACCGAAGGTTCCGCATTTCCATCAGGCATGGGAGGATGTGATGGATTCGATGGAGCGGTTCTTCGGGGAAAAGCTGGAGATGGCCGCCGCCGCGGGCTTGCCGGAAGACGCGGTGGTTCTCGATCCGGGGATCGATTTCGCGAAGCAGCGGGACGACAATCTGACGGTGTACCGGGAGCTGGAGCGTTTGCTCCGGTTCGGGAAACCGCTGTTGGTCCCTGTTTCCCGGAAGACCGTGATCGGGGAAGTGCTGGACCTTCCGAACCCCGCGGACCGGGACGCGGGGACGCTGGCATGCATCTCCGCGGCGATGAGTCGGGGAGCCTCGATTTTCAGGGTCCACCATGTGGATGCGGCGTGGCAGGCGGTGAAGGTTTTGAGGTTTTTCGTCGCCAACTCATGATCCCTCCCTTCCGACCCATGATCATAAATTCAAAGATTCTCCGGGTATTGCGAATTGCTTATTCCTCATGATATAGCTCAAATGCAGCCATGCCCTTCGGTGATTCTTCCGACAAGTCTCTCTTCGAGCAATCGATCCGCGCGCTTGAAGCGGAGATTGCCAACGCGGGAGCCCACATGATGATCGACGCCTCCGCCCGCCAGCTCTACGCGCGGCAAATCGCCGCCATGGCGGATCAATTGCGCCTGGACGCGGCCAACGGCAGGATCACGTGGGCGAAGGCCGCGGAAACGGCTCAGGAAACGAGAAACATCATCATGGAAATCATGCGGGGGCGCAGCACACCTGTAGGCCGTGCCATATCGGAGCAATTGAAGAGCGAGGGCAGGACGCTTAACGAACTGGTGGCCCGCAAAGCCAGCCAGCTTTATGGAGAGGGCGTGGACTTCAACCGACTTTCCACCCAACAGCAGAATGCAATTTATGGGGAGATCGTGAAGTCCGCCGGAAAGTCCAATCCGAGGATCAACGCGGCGGCCAGGCATTTTTCCACCGCAGGACGGAGCTTGCTGATACTATCAGTCTCTTTGTCCGTGTATACGGTGGCCACTTCCGATGACAAGGTCGCCGCAATCGGTCGTGAAGCCGCCTACACGGGTGCGGGAATTGGCGGCGGATTGGCGGGTGGGGCGCTTGCCGGCCTGGCATGTGGCCCGGGCGCCCCGGTTTGCGTGACGGTCGGAGCGTTCGTCGGTGGCGCCCTCGCCGCATTCGGTGTGGGACTGTTCTGACCGCTTCTTCCCACCCGCTCCCATGGAGTTCGACAACTCGATCACAACAAGACAGGTGGAAGACCGGGGAACGGACGGAGTGCCGTTCAGCGAGATCCTGATACATGGGGCTTCAACCGGCGTTCTAATAACGGGCGCCGTACTGGAGTTGTCCGCGCGATGGCGGGAATTTCATCTTGTGATGATGACCGATGATGTTCCGGGAGAGGATATTCTTGGCATTCATCTGTTGAACAAAGATTTGCGCGTGCTTGATTCCGCATTCATCGGAAATCCATATTCGACGGGTTTCTTCCGTTTTTTGGAGTGGCGGGGGAACGATCGCATGAGTTTCCGTTTCAGCGGGGAAAAAATCTGGATCCTGCGCCTGCTCGACAAACCGTCTTTCCGAATTCCCTTTTCAATCGGAACACCCGGAGTGAGAAGGCGTTTCGGTTTTACACGCCACTTTGTCGTGTCTGTGGTTTGACCGGTTTGCAGATTGCTTTGGCCGCATGAAGCATCGAAGGAGGAAGAGAAGGCTTGGCGGTTGCAAAGCGTCGCCACGCCCGGCAGGCTCCGCCGGACGATGCAGCGCCCGCCCAAAAAATTCGTTCCCACGCCATTCGAGTATCATCAGGAGATCGAGCTTCAGGTGGATTCCCTGACGAATCTGGGAGCGGGTGTGGGACGCATCGATGGCTGGGTGGTTTTCGTTCCCTTCGCCCTGCCCGGGGAAAAAGTGCGGGCACGGGTCTTTCGCAACGACAGGAATTTCTCGCAGGCGGATCTGGTGGAAGTGATCGAGCCCTCCCCGGATCGCGCGGAGCCCCGCTGCCCGGTTTTCGGGGAATGCGGAGGATGCCAGTACCAGCACCTTTCCTACGAGAGGCAACTGGCGTGGAAAACGAGGCAGGTCGGGGAGCTGATGAAGCACATGGCCGGGATCGCATTTCCGGTGAATGACTGCCTGGCTTCGGAGCAGGTGTGGAATTATCGCTCCAAGATCACCCCGCACTTTGAAAAACCGAAGGACGGGGATCTGGGGGCGATCGGGTTTCTGGCGGTCGGGCGCAGATCCCTGCTGGTGGACGTGCCGCAATGCCCGATCGCGATGGACGCCATC
>CAZVSA010000010.1:5171-9968 GCA_964629955.1 uncultured Luteolibacter sp. | reverse complement strand
GCCATCAACCGGGAGCTGCCGGAAATTCGCTCCGGCTTGCGGGCGCGGGCGGCAACTTTCAAACGGGGTGCCACGATTTTGCTGAGAGCGACGGAAGGACGGGTGGAAACGGACCCGAAAGCGGTGGCCGTGGAGAATGTGGGAGGGTTGGAGTTCCGGTTTCTCGCGGGCGATTTTTTCCAGAACAACCCTTTCATCCTCCCGCTTTTCACCGGCTACGTGGCGGAAAAAGCGGCGGCGGGCGGGGCGAGATTTCTCGTCGATGCCTACTGCGGGTCCGGATTGTTCGCGCTGACCCTGGCGAACCGCTTCGAGCGGGTGGCGGGGGTGGAGGTATCCGAAACGTCGTGCGAATGGGCGCGGCGCAACGCGGAATCCAACGGCATCGGCAACGCCACGTTCCTGACGGCTTCGGCGGAGGCGATTTTCGGTGAAATCGAATTCCCCGCCGCGGAATCCGCGGTGGTGATCGATCCGCCGCGGAAAGGTTGCACGCCGGAGTTCCTGAACCAGCTCATCGCGTTCGGGCCGGAAAGGGTGGTTTACGTTTCCTGCGATCCGGCAACCCAGGTGCGGGATCTGAAACAACTGGACGAAGGCGGCTACCAGTTGGCGGACGTGCAGCCTTTCGACCTGTTTCCCCACACGAGGCATCTGGAATGCGTGATGACCCTGGTGAGGAGTTAGAACCGGGGAGCGGACTTCACCGCTCGCCGATCTGCTGGCGCCACATGGCATAGTAGAGGCCTTTGCGGGCGACGAGGGTTTCGTGGTCGCCGGTTTCGACGATTTTGCCCTTTTCCAGCACGAAGATGGTGTCGGCGTGGAGGATGGTGGAAAGGCGGTGGGCGATGAGGATGGTGATGCGCTCGGCGGAGAGGGAGACTTCCTTCACAGTCTCGGTGATCTCTTCTTCGGTGAGGGAATCGAGGGCGGAGGTGGCTTCGTCGAAGATGAGGAGGCGCGGGTTGCGCAGCAGGGCGCGGGCGATGGAAATGCGCTGGCGCTCGCCGCCGGAAAGTTTCACGCCGCTTTCGCCGATGGGAGTGTCGAGGCCCTTTTCCATCCGGGAGACGATGCCCATCGCGGAGGCTTTTTCCAGAGCGTCGCGCATTTCCGCTTCGGTGGCGTCGGGTTTCACGAAGAGCAGGTTCTGGCGCAGGGTGCCGGAGAAGAGCTGCGTGTCCTGCGTGACGAAGCCGAACTGCCGCCGCACCGGGTTGAAGCGGATGTCCCGGGTGGAGATGCCGTTGTAGTAGATCCGCCCTTCCACCGGTTTGTAGAGGCCGACGAGCAGCTTCACGAGGGTCGATTTGCCGGAGCCGGAGGGGCCGACGAAGGAGATGGTGTCGCCGGCTTTCGCTTCGAGGGAGATGTGGTCGATGGCGTTGATCGCGGAGTCCTGGTGGCGGAAGACGACGTTTTCAAAACGGAGGTGCTGGATGGGACCGGTCTCGATGGGTTCTTCGGGATTGGTCTCGACGGGTTTGCGCATGATCGCATCGTAGGTTTGCAGGGAGGCGTCGGCCTCGCGGTAGAGCAGGATGATATTTCCCAGGTCCTGGAGCGGGGTGAAGATCTGGGCGGTGATGAATTGCATGGCGATCAGCTCGCCGGGAGCAAGGACGTTGCGGAAAATCAGCCACAGGAGGATGAAGAGAATGGACTGCTTGAGCAGGGTGAGCGCGGAACCCTGGAGGAAGGAGAGCAGCCGCACCCGGCGCACCTTCACCATTTCCAGCTCGAAGATGCGCTGGGTGTGTTCGTGGAGGCGGCGGATTTCGGGGAACGTGAGACCGAGGCTTTTCACCAGCTCGATGTTCCGCAGGGACTCGGTGATCACGCCGGACATGCGGTTGGTCTCGCGGTTGATGCTGCGTTGCAGGGTCTTGATTTTGTTGCTGAGTAATCCGGTGAGCCCGCCCAACACGAGAATGCCGATGAGGAAGACGGGGACCAGCGCCCAGTGCCTGGCGACCGCGTACCACACCAGGAAGCCGATGCCGACCAGCGAGGAGAAGAGGATGTTGATGAAGGAGTCGATGAAGCGCTCCGTGTCGCGCCGCACTTTTTGCAGAATGGAGAGGGTCTCGCCGCTGCGCTGGTTGGCGAATTCCTGATAGGAGAGGCGGAGGGTCTGGCGGATGCCGTCGTTGAAGATCCGCACGCCGAATTTCTGCACGATGAGCCGCACGACATAGTCCTGCATGGCCTTGGCGAGCCTCGCCAGCAGGGCGATGGCCACGGCGAGCGCGAGCAGGCCGAGCACGCCGGAGACGAGTTCCTCATCGGTCTTGGCGTGATGTTGCAGCGCGTAATCGTCGATGATTTTTCCGAAGATGATCGGGTCGATCAGGTTCAGCAATTGGGCGGCGGCGGCGAGCAGCAGGGAAAGGAAAATGAGCCGGCGATAGGGCTTGAGGTAGGTCCAGAGAATGCGCATGGGCAGGCAAGGTGTGGATCACATGATGGGGCGGGTTGGCCCGGAATCAATCATGCGGATTGCATCAGGGAGCGCCTTTGAGCATGGGATCCGACAAAACGGGTTGCGGACGCGAATTTCCTGCACGACCCAAAGCTTCCCAACGAAAAAGCCCGACGAATCAATGAAACTCCGATCTTCCGACCTTTTGTTGGTGGGCGCCACGGCAGCGATCACCGCGGCGGCGACCATCTTCGCCCGAAACTTCGTCGCCGGGGAAAAGAAGATCAAAACGCGGATTCCCCATCTGTATGGAGCAAGCGATGCCCGGTTCGAGCGGGTCATGAGCCAGCTTCTCGGCCCGCCCATCGTGGAGGGAAACCGCGTGGAGCAGCTTCACAACGGCGACGAAATCTTTCCCTCCATGCTGGCCGCGATCCGCGGCGCGAAGCGGACCGTCACATTCGAGACATTCGTTTACTGGGATGGTGACATCTCCCGGCAATTTGCCGCCGCTTTGTCGGAGCGCGCGGCGAACGGTGTGAAAGTCCACGTGCTGATGGATGGCGTGGGCTGCAACTGCATCAACGCGGAGTCCCTGCAACAAATGCGGGACGTGGGGGTGGAGCTTGAAATTTATCATATGGCGAACCTTGCCAGAGCGAACCACCGGACCCATCGCAAGCTGCTGGTGATCGATGGCGCGGTGGGCTTTACAGGCGGAGTCGGCATCGCCGACGAATGGCGTGGTGACGCGGGGAGTGAGGATGAGTGGCGGGACAGCCACTACCGGGTGGAAGGCCCCGTGGTCGCCCAGATGCAGGCGGCCTTTCTCGACAACTGGATGAAAACCCGGGCTGTCGTCCTTCATGGAGATGACTACTTCCCGCCCCTCAAAAAAAAGGGCGGCCTCCGGTGCCAGATGTTCAAGAGTTCCCCGATGGAAGGAAGCGAAAGCGCAAGGCTCATGTTCATGCTTTCCATCTGTGCGGCGGAGCATTCCATCAAAATCGGAAATGCCTATTTCGTCCCGGATGACCTCACAACGGAAACATTGATCGAGTCTGCAAAAAGGGGCGTGAAGATCGAAATCCTCGTTCCGGGTGAGCAGAACGATTCGGGCATGGTGCGAAGGGCTTCGAGGGATCGCTGTGGTGAGTTGCTGAAGCATGGAGTGAACATCCATGAGTTCCAGCCCACCATGTATCATTGCAAATGCATGATCATCGATGGGATATGGACTTCCATCGGTTCCGCGAATTTCGACAACCGTTCTTTCCGTCTCAATGATGAGGCCAATCTGAATGTCATCGACCGGGATTTCGCCGAAGCCGCGACCGCAAAGTTCGATGAAGATCTGGCACGGTCCCGAAAGGTCACTCTGGCGGAATGGGAAGAACGGCCGATCGTAACGAAAGCCGCGGACGCAGGCGCGGCGCTCTTCCGCTCGCAGCTCTGAAAAAACGGGGACGCCTGTCTCTTTGTGAGACGATTCGCATTTTCTGCTGGCGCTGTACGCCTCCCAGAATACTGTTCGTATGAACGCGATGGATCTCCTGAACAAACTTTCGATTCTGGCGGATGCGGCCAAATACGACGCATCGTGCGCCAGTTCCGGCGCCAACCGGCGCAACTCGCGGGATGGCAAGGGAGTGGGTTCCGCCGGAGGAGCCGGGATCTGCCATAGCTATGCTCCGGATGGACGTTGCATTTCCCTGTTGAAGCTGTTGCTGACCAACCGCTGCATCTACGATTGCCACTACTGCATCAACCGCCGCTCCAGCAACGTGAGGCGGGCGGCGTTCACGCCCGAAGAGGTGATCCGGCTGACACTCGATTTTTACAAGCGCAACTACATCGAAGGTCTGTTCCTCAGTTCCGGCATCATCCGCAATGCGGATCATACCATGGAACAGGTGGTTTCCGTCGCGAGACGCTTGCGGGAGGAACACGACTTCCGCGGCTACATTCATTTGAAAACCATCCCGGAAGCTTCCGGAGAACTGATTGAACAGGCGGCCCGGTATGCCGACCGCATCAGCATCAATCTGGAGCTGCCAACCCAGCAGGGACTGGACAAGCTGGCCCCCGAAAAGAATCTCGGACGGACGAAGCAGGCGATGGGACGCATCCGGCTCAAGCTGGAGGATGCGGCGGATCGCCGGAAGAACGGCGACCGCAAGCTCCGCCATGCCACCGGCCAGAGCACGCAGGTGATCGTGGGGGCCGATCGCTCGACGGATGCGGAATTCATCGCCCGGGCGGACGAACTATATAAATCCTATCGGTTGCGGCGCGTTTATTACTCGGCCTTCAGTCCGATTCCGGAGCCGTCGAAGGTGCTTCCCTTGGTCGCTCCGCCGCTGATGAGGGAA
>CAZVSA010000010.1:0-5161 GCA_964629955.1 uncultured Luteolibacter sp. | reverse complement strand
TATCAAGCGGATTGGCTGATCCGGAAGTATGGCTTCGCGGTGTCCGAGATCCTGCCTCCGGAGGTTCCCAATCTCGATTTGCGGATCGATCCGAAGCTCGCCTGGGCACTGCGCAACCGGCAGGATTTTCCGGTCGATATCCAGACGGCTTCGCGCGGGCAGCTACTGCGGGTTCCCGGTCTGGGAGAGAGGAACGTCAACCGGATCGTGCGGATGCGCCGCCATTTGCGTATCCGTCTCGCTGACCTCCTACGGCTTCGGGTTTCCCTGAAGAAGGTCATGCCGTTTCTGATCACGGCGGATCATTTCCCTGCCGGCGGTTTGTTGGACAGCGACCACTTGCTGGAGCGGCTGGCTCCCCGTCCGCTTCAACTCGAACTCTTTTCCCTATGACGATCCGGATGAGTCCCGGGAGCGGCTTCGGGATATGGCGCGAAAAGGCCCGCGGCTTGATCGTCGCCGGAGTCTCACCCGACCGGATTTTTTGGGAGGAAGAGCAGGCAGGCTTGTTCACGGAAACCGCGGTTCAGGAGGAGCAAGCGACGGCAGAACGTTTCAAGGTTTCGACCTCGTTTGTGAAACTCGCACGCGATGTTTCGTGTCACGCGGATTCGCGACGCTGGGCATTGCTCTACCGCTTGCTCTGGCGGCTGACCCGCGGAGGCGAGAAGAATCTGCTGGAGATCCCGAGCGACGCCGATGTCGCAATGGCGAGGTTGTTCGCGAAAAAGGTGCGCCGGGAAATCCACAAGACGCACGCTTTCGTCCGCTTCCGGAAAACCGGCGGGGATGAATCCGGCAGGGAAAGATATGCGGCGTGGTTTGAGCCGGATCACTGGATCGTGGAAGCGGCCGCACCGTTTTTCCGCGACCGGTTTCCCCATATGGACTGGTCCATTTTCACACCGAAGGGCTGCGCGCATTGGATCGGCGGCAAGATGGGATTCACGCCGGGAGTGGAGCGCGATCCTTGCGGAGACCCCGATCTGCTGGAGGATGCCTGGAGGACGTACTACCGCAGCATCTTCAACCCCGCGCGTCTGAAGATCCGGATGATGCGGTCGGAAATGCCCGAACGCTATTGGAAGAATCTGCCCGAGGCGGAGTTGATTCCGGAATTGATCCGGGAAAGCCGCCCGCGCGTGAGCGGCATGTTCGACGAGCCGGGCCGGGACGTGCGGACGATCCGGGGAAATGCCTATCTCGAGGGATTGAAGGATGAGCGGTCTGATGGAAACGGCGTCCCTGCTTTGCGGGATACTTCTTTGGAGGAGCTTGCGGAAATGGTCCGGTCTTGCCGTTCCTGTCCCTTGTGGGAGCGGGCGACCTGCGCGGTTTTCGGCACCGGTCCCGTGGACGCGCGCCTGATGATCGTGGGAGAACAACCGGGTGACCGCGAAGATCTAACAGGACATCCGTTCGTCGGGCCGGCGGGAAGCTTGCTCGATCAGGCTCTGGCCGAGGCGGGCATCGACCGCTCCTCCTCCTACCTCACCAATGCGGTGAAGCATTTCAAATGGGAACCCCGCGGCAAACACCGGCTGCACAAGAACCCGGACATCGGGGAGATCGAAGCCTGCCGACCGTGGCTGCTGGCGGAGTTGTCGAAAATTGCTCCGGAGGTGCTCATTCTCCTCGGCAACACCGCGGCGCGGTCGCTGCTGGGGGAGGGGGCGAAGGTGAGCCGCGATCGGGGAATCGTCGGGAATGCCCCTCTCGCGCACAAAGTCATTCTGACGGTCCATCCATCATTCATCCTGCGCCAGACGGATAAAAATTCCCGGCAGGAAGAATATCGGCGTTTCGTCGCGGATCTCCGCCTGGCCGTCCTGGAGCCGAAAAAGGGGGAATAGAAGAAGCCCGCTTCAATGCGGAAACGGCGCAGGCGGCAATGTGGCCCGCATGACCGGACGGGGAGCGAAAATGAGCTGCGCGGCGGCCCCGGTTCCCCCGGCGAGGCGGCGGCGGACAATGTCCACCGCACCCGTAACGATCTCCTCCCAAGGCACCGCGATGGTGGTGAGATTCAGCCGCTCGGCCACGGGAGCGTCGTCGAAACCCACCACCGCCGCCGCCGTGCCGGTCGCCAGCAACGCTTCGGCGAACCGGTCGTTGCAGCAGAAAACGCCGGCGAATCCCCTTGCCGCGATGCGGGGAGCGAGACGCTCCGCCGCTTCGGAGAACCAGCTTGCGGCCCAGAACACTTCGGCCTTCGGCGCGTGGTCGTGAAAGCCCGCGACGCGCCGCTGGCTGCGGCGATCGTTCTTCGGCCCGGCCAGCACCGCCAGCCTGCGCGGCGGCCCCACCGTACGGAGAAGCTCCGCCGCAGCCACACCTCCGGAAAAATCGTCGGTCGCCACGCTGTCGGCGAATCCCGATGCCAACCCCGGCGGGGGGCTGTCGTTGAGCACCAGCAGAAACCGGCGCGAAGCCGCAAGCTTCGCCAGCGCCGGGCCGCATTCCCATAAAACCGGCAGCCAGCGGTCATCGCGGACCACCGCGTCACCGTCCGCGCTCCACGTTACTTTCGTCGCGATGTCCGCCGCCGCGAGCGCCCGCCTCAGGTCCGCCAGCAGGCGGGCTCCGAAGCTGCCGGCCCGCTTGGCACGCTCATGGAAAATCAGGTTCGCCCCTTTAAGATCGTGGGACGGCCCCGCAACGAAAGTGCCCGAAGCCGCCCGCCGCTCCAGCCAACCCTCGGCCTCGAGTTCCTTGATGAGCCGGTGCGCCGTCTGGTAGCTCACCCCGAAATGCCCGGCCACGGCGCGGTTGGAAAAAAACCTCCGCCCCGGCGGATGGCAGCCGTCCTGGAGACGGGCGATCAGTTTCGATTTCACCAGAAGCGTCGATTCGCTGCGCGGGCGGGCCATGCCAGTTATCATATCGGTTTTTTCCAAATGCGATAGGATAATGATTGAGCTGAAGCCGTTCGTCGTCCGATATGGACGCATGCTCGAAGCTCCGCTGACAGGACAGGCGATCGTCGTCATTGGCGGCACCACCGGCCTCGGCTTTTCGGCGGCCCGCGCCTTTCTCGAAGCGGGCGCGCGCGGCGTGGTCGTCACCGGGCGCAACGCCGCCAGCGCCGAAGCGGCGGCCACCGCGCTGGGCGGGCGTTGCCTTTCCCTCACCGGCGATGCCTGCGATCCCTCGCACGCCGCCGGAGCGATCGAGCTGGCCGTTTCCCGGTTCGGCGGATTCCACGGGCTCTATCACGTCGCCGGCGGCAGCGGACGCCCGATGGGCGATGGCGCCCTGCACGAAGTCACGGACGAAGGCATTCGCGCCACGCTTTCGCTCAACCTCGACTCTCTCATCCTTTCCAACCGTGCGGCTGTCCGGCAATTCCTGGAGCAGGGTTCGGGCGGGGCGATCCTCAACATGGGCTCGGTGCTCGGCTCGTCGCCCTCGCCGGCGTTTTTCGCCACCCACGTCTACGCCGCCGCCAAGTCGGCGGTGATCGGCTTCACCCGCTCCATCGCATCGTATTACGCGAAGCACGGCATCCGGGCGAACGTCCTCGCCCCCGCGCTGGTCGAAACGCCGATGTCGCGCCGCGCCGCGGAAAACGAAACCATCGCCGCCTTCGCCCGCACCAAGCAGCCGCTCGACGGCGGACGCATCGGCCGGCCCACCGATCTGGACGCGGCGGCGGTTTATTTCCTCTCGCCCGGCTCGGCATTCACCACCGGCCAGGTGCTCGCGGTGGACGGAGGCTGGAGCGTTTCGGAAGGCCAATTGCCCATACCATGAAAACCCACCCTTCCGGCACCGGCTACCTGCTCGGCCTCGATCTCGGCGGCACGCGGCTCAAGGCGCTCGCCATCACGCCGGAAGGCAGGGAACTCGCCCGCGAAACGGAGCCATCCGGCGGCCGGGTTTGGCAGGAAAACGTCCGCGCCTGCTTCGATCGCCTCATCGCCCGTCTGGGGATGCCGCTGGCCGTAGGTGCGGCGGCGCCCGGCCTCGCTTCCTGCGACGAACGCCGGATCGCCTTCATGCCCGGTCGCCTCCCCGGTCTCGAAGGGCTGGACTGGTCGGATCTTATTCCCTCGCCCGTTCCCATTCCCGTCATCAACGACGCGCACGCCGCCCTGCTGGGCGAAGCCTGGCTCGGCGCGGCCAAAGGCGAGCACGACGTGATCCTGCTCACCCTCGGCACCGGGGTGGGCGGCGCGATCCTTTCGGATGGCCGCCTGCTGCGCGGTCATCTCGGGCGCGCCGGTCATTTCGGCCACATCACGCTCGATGCGGGCGGCACGCCGGACATCGTCAACACCCCCGGCAGCCTCGAAGACGCGTTCGGCAATCACTCGCTGGCAATCCGCAGCGGCGGGCGCTACCGCTCCACCGAAGAACTCGTCGCCGATGTTCTCCGCGGCGATGCGGAAGCTTCGGCTCTCTGGGCGCGAATGGTCCGCGATCTGGCGGCGGGCATCGCCTCGCTCGTCAACGTGCTCGATCCCGCCACGGTGCTTCTCGGCGGCGGCATCGCCGAAGCCGGCGACGCGCTCCTGACTCCCCTCTCCGCCGCGCTCGACCGCTTTGAATGGCGGCCCGGCGGGCAGCGCGTCCGCCTCGCCCGCGCGCAACTGGGCGATTGGGCCGGAGCCTGTGGCGCCGCCGCCCGCGCCCTGCAGGAAATCGAACATTCACCGACATGACACCCACCGCCGATTTTCTCCATCACTCCCGCGCCATCGTCGAGCGCGTCGCCGCCCAGGAACCGCTCATCGGCCGGGCCGCCGGATGGTTCGCCGAAACCATTCTCGCGGGCCGCATGGTCCACGTCTTCGGCTCCGGCCACTCGCGGATGATGGTGGAGGAAATGTGGCCGCGCTACGGTTCCTTTCCCGGCTGGAACCCGATCGTCGAGCTTTCCCTTTCCTTTCACAACCTCGTCGTCGGAGCCAACGGCCAGCGCCAGGCGATGTTCCTCGAAAACGTCAGCGGCCTCGCCCCGCGCATCCTCCGCAACTTCTCTCTGGCTTCCGAGGACACCGCGCTGATCGTTTCCTCCAGCGGCTGCAACGTCGTGCCCATCGAAATGGCGGAGGAATTTCAGAAACGCGGCATCAAGGTGGTGGCCATCGTCAGCCGGCTCCATCTGGAAGCATCGGAGACGAGACACGCCGCCGGCAAAAAGCTCACCGACTTCGCC
>CAZVSA010000009.1:11961-31031 GCA_964629955.1 uncultured Luteolibacter sp. | reverse complement strand
GGCGCGCCCGGCGGTCTCGCCCTACCTGCCGGAATCATTCCCGGAACACTTTTGGTCTGATGCCCGGGCACCCGAAGCTCAGTAGAAAAGAAACAGCACGTAAGCCAGCTTGCAACCGAGATGCAGCAGTTGGTCCGCGGCGATGCCGAATTTCCCCTCGCCTTTCCCGAAGTCGATGAGCCAATGCAGGCAGACTTCCGCCGCCCCCAGCAAGGGGCTTCCGGAGACGAGCCACACTCCGCCGCCATGGATGAGCGCATGGGCGGTCAGAGGGATGGTCCAATCCTGCAAACTCTTCGCGCGGGTCCGTATTTTTCCTTCTGCCAGGTAGTCGCCTTGCAGGGGGAAATCCGCAAGCGCGTGGACGATGGCGAAAGCGAAGAAGAGGGCGAGAGGGCCGTGAAGAGAGAGGATGGTCACGGATTCGTATGCCAGAAGTCATGGAAAGCCGCCCGTTCCTGGGAATCGGCCAGCTTTGCGTTCATCGCGCGAATGCGCCGCCCGGCCAGTTTCAGCAGTCCTTTCAGGAACTCCACTCCGATGACGGGATCCGCGTTGGAAATCCCTTCCACTTCTTCGCGGGAAACGGACCAGATCAGGCCCTCGCTGCGGGCGATGACCGTTGCGCTGGCGGTGGCGGGATCGAAGAGATTCACTTCACCCAGCACTTCACCCTCACCGAGCGAGGCAAGCAGGACGGGACGCTCCCCCGCGGAGGAAACGACGTGGATGGTTCCGGAGAGGATGAGGTACAGGGCGTCCTGGCGGCTTCCTTCCTCGATGAGAATTTCACCGTTTTTCGGACGCAGGAACTTCCCGAAGGAGGTGAGAAAAGCGCGGTGTTCCGCGGAAACTTCTTCAAGGAAACCCACGGCGGGAATTTCCGGAAGCGGTGAGGACGGCTGGGTCATGGGATGTGGGGATATTGGGGATTTTGAAAGAGGATGAAGCGGTGCCTCACCGGACGGAAATTCCGCCTGCGAATGGACGATTCATCCTCGGCAGGGCTATAGGGCAGGGGCTGTCGGGGCAATGAAAAAGGACGGTGGAACATCGGAGCAAGGAGGTGGAGCGGACGGCATTCCTCCTCTCCGTCCGGGGCTTGTTCCTTGAGCGGTCGCGCCAGGTATTCGAGGGCGGTGGCATTTCGGGAAAAGAGGGCAACGAGCGCTTTGCGGGCGGAGGATCACGGGATGGAAACCTCGACGCGGTAGAAGGCCCGGCCCGGGGGCGGCGAGGGATCGGTGAGTTCCGCCGTTGTGTCCGCGCCGAGCGGTTCCGTCGTGGCGACGGGAGTCCATGGGCCGGCGGAGAGGTTGTCACGGCGCTGGAGCTGATAGATCCGTCCTGCTTTGCCGGGGATGGTGAGGGTGAAGGCGTTCCCGGAGAGTGTGGTGGAGAGGACCTTGAAGACATCCACCGGATCGTTCGGATCCGTGCCGGCGTGGTATTCGGCGAGATTGCTCTGGCCGTCGTGGTCGGCGTCCTCGTGATCGGCGGCGATGCCGGTGTTTGCGGTGGTGCCGAAGTTGGCCAGGCGCCATTCTTCGAGGGCGGTGAGCGGGATGATGAAGGTCACGGACCTGGAGCTTGTACCACCCGCGTTCGTGGCCTGGACGTTGGCGGTGAAGGTTTGCTGTGCGCTGCCGGAGATGGTGAGGGTGGCTGAAGTTGAATTGAAATTGAAGGAGACTCCTTGGGGGAGGCCGGTGACGTTGAAGGAGGACGGGGAGTTGGTGATGGTGATCGTATGGGAAAACGGCTGGCCGGGGGTGACGGTGATGCTGTCGGGTGAGATGATGACGGGGGGAGGAGGGAGCACCACATAGGTGAAGGTGATGTGGGTCGTCACCCCGCCGGTGACCTGGACGGTTGGCTGGGACGGGGTTTGGAATCCCGGGACGGACGTCAGCCGCAGGGTGTAATTTCCGGCTGAGAGATTCGAGAGCTGGTGTCCGCTGGAGAGGACGGGGGCTTTCGGGCTGAGTTCCCAGCGGGCATTGGCAACGGCGGCGTCAGAGAAACCGGGGGGGGCTTTGATGGTCACCCGGATGGCTCCCGGGTTGCCGGATTTTGGCACGCCGGTGACGCTGCTTTGGGTGATGCCGCCGCTGGTGTCGTTGTCGCCGCCGTTGGCGCTGACCTCGGCGCGGTTGAAGAGGTCGATGATGTCCTTGTCGATGGCGCGGAAGTTTCCGGTCGCGCCGCCGCCAACATGGATGGCGGCGGGGTAGAAGTCGCCGCCCTCGTACTGGATGCAGAGCGGACCGCCTTCCATGCCGCCGGGACCATGGATGGCGGCGCTGACATGGGTTTTTCCGAGGGCGTGGGTGAGGATGTCGGAGGAAAGCGGGGTGGCGTGCATGCGGCCGCGGTTTTCCGGGGAAATGCCGCTGACGGGATAGCCCGCCAGGGTTTTCAACGCGGAGGATTGGAGGAAGGGATTGTTGTCATCATCGCTGGCGAGGAAGCCGCTGAAGCCGCCGCGGCCCGCGTCCGCCGGGAAATAGAGGGCGGCGACGTTCATATCGCGGGAGTCGCCGGAAAGTTCTCCGGGAGTGCCTTCGATCCCCCGCCGGGCGGCGTATCCATTGAAGACGTAAACGCCGCGCGGCTCCTGCGGGACGGGTTCACAGGTGCCTTTGTCGCGCTGGAAGAGCCATTGCAGGCCGGTGGCGAGCGAGAGGGTGGCTTCGTCGAAAACGGCCTGCGCGGAGGTGGCGACCACGCGGGGTTTCACGACGAATCCGCTGTGGGCTCCCGTCATGCCGCGGACCTCGCCGGTGTAGGCGTAGGGCAGTCCGGGTGCGGTCGAAACGGTTTCGTACGAGAGGACATCGGGCGGATCGACGCCGGCGATGCTGTCGGCGAAGTAAACGATGGCGGCGGTTTTTTCCTCGTCTTCGGCAATGAAGACTTCGACGGGCACGGGGGTGTCGCGGCCGGGCACGGGTTTGCACCCGATGAGATAGCTGCCCGCGGGCAGGTTTTCGATCGACGCGCCGCTGTCGAGCCACGGGGCGGTGTCGTCTCCGAGCAGTCTCCATTGGGCGCGCTCCGCGAGCGGCACCGCGGCATCCGCGATGGCAGCAGGCTTGAGGGTCACGCTCAGGGTGGAGGTTCCGGGTGATGCGGAAGTGAAGTAATCGCGTTCCAGCAGGAGGGACTCGCTGCCGCCTGCATGGACGGTTTCCCCCGGCGGCTGGATGAGCCCCGCGACCGGCTGGAACTCGATCGTGCGCGGACCTGCGGCCAGACCGGTGGCGGTGGAGCCGGGCGGACGCCATTCCTTTTCACCCGCGAAGCGCCAGCCGCCGGTATCGGCGGGGGAAAGGTTCACCTGTACGCCGCCCTGGCGGTCCGCCACGGGGATTTCTCGGGGAGGCTGCCTGACGAATCCGAAAAGCGCGCCGGGTTGCAGGGTGGCGACTTCGCCGAAAGCGGTCCCGCCGGAGTTCACGGCGCGGACGCGGTAGTGGTAGGTGGTTTTCGTATCCAGATCGGCGAGGTCCGCGGTGACGGGAGATTCGGTATCGCCCGCCAGCGTTCCCTCGAAGGCGAGGATGCTGTGCGGGAATTCCACGCCGTCGTCGCCGTAATCGAAATACACGGTGGTGTCCGCGCCGCGTGTGGATACGGAGCCGGAGACCCTGACTTTGACGGGCGAGAGAGCGGACGCTCCTCCGGTCACGGCAAGGGGCGGAAGGAATGTGGAGGAGAACGTGGCATCGGTGCCGGTGGAGATTCCTTCGCTGTTTTCGGCGACGATGCGGTAGTGATAGTCCGTGCCGGGGAGCAGTCCCGCCACGTCGATGGCGAAATTGACGAACGTGGTGCCATTGCCGATGCCGATACTTTCCGTGTGGAGCCCGTAGGCCGGAGTGGTCCCGTATTCGACGTGGACGAAGGTGGCTCCGTCGTTGGGATTGACGCTGCCGTGGAAGGTGGCGGAACCGGAGGTGATGCCGGAGACGCCGGTAGCGGAGTTGTTGATCGTGGGCGGGGCGTCGACGATGCCATCGCCACCACCGCCTGACGCCGCCTGGAAAGTGACGTTTTCCCCGTAGGCCGCCCCGGCGGAACTGACGGCGACGATGCGGTAGTGATAGGTTCCGGACACCGTCAGACCGCCGATGGCTTCGGAGATGTCGATGACGGCGTCTCCGGCAGGGATGTCGAGGGGAGGAGTGGTGTTTCCATATTCCCCGGTGGAGCCGTATTCGAAATAGACTTCGGTGGGCAGCCCGCGGGGATTCACCGCGCCGGTCAGGATGGCATTTTCGCCGATGACGCCGCGGGGAGTTCCGGTGGCGGCGAGCGGCGGGTTTGCCAGGGTTTCGAATGTCATGTCTTCGCCATGGATCGTGCCATACGGCGTGATGAGAACGGCCCTGTAATGATAAACGGAGCCGCCGGAGAGGCCGTTCCGCACGAAGGAGGCGGGAAGCGGTTCCAGCCCGGAAATTTCCTGCGAGGACGTGGTGCTCCCGTAGGCGGTGGAGGGGCCGTATTGGAAGGCCACGCGCGCGGGGCCGTTCGGCGTGGCGATGGCGTGGAGGGTGGTGGAGGTGTTCGTGATATCGTCCGCCGCCAAGGTCGCGATGGAGGGAGGCCCGGCGCGTGTGACGAGGATGGTGTAGAGTTTTGACGCGACGCCATTGGCGGCGGTGACAACGATGGAAACGGTGTTTTCCCCCGGTTCGAGGCCGACCGGGCCGCTGGTGGTTCCGGGCGCCACGGGAACGTCGTTGACGGTCACGAACGAGACGGGCAGCACCGGAACCGGGGTAAGAACGATGCTGGATACCGCGTCGGGGACGATCACGGAGTAGGAGCCCACGGCGGGATTGAACGCGGGGGAAAGCACCCCGGCACTGAGGCCGAGACTGGCGAGATTCGCATTGGACGAGGGCTGGGGAAGGATGGTGGCGGTGATGCTGTCCGCGCTGCCGCTGATGCTGGAGGCGCGCACCCAGAAGCTCGTCTGCGCCGTGATGGAGGGAGTCAGGAAGGTTTCGGAAACCGCTCCCGGCATGGGATCGGTGGTGTCGCCGGATTCGCCGCGGTACCACTGGAAGGTTGGAGCGGGAAGGCCGCTGGCGGCGATTGTCAGGGTGGCAGTGCCTCCGTATTCGACGAGAGTGATCGGATCGGGCTGGAGGGTGAAGGCGGGCGCGGGTCCGGTGACGTGCAGGGTCAGCACGGCCGATGCGGAGGCTCCCCGGCGGGTCACGGTGACATCGGCTTCGTAGGTTCCCATGGCGGTCGGGAACCCGGTGATGAGACCGGTGGAGGGATGGAGCGAAAGCCCCGGCGGGAGACCCGTGGCGGAGTAGGAGGCGATGCCGGGCGTCTCGCTGCTCTCGATCAGGTAGCTGGCTTCCTGATACAGCGGGATGGAGAAGGTCTGGGGGGAAAGCTGCGGACGGATGGTGATGAGGATCGGCAGGGCATCGGATCCGCCAGAATTCGCGGCTCCGATGGTGACGGGGAAGTCCCCGGCTTCCTCCGGCGTGCCGGAGATCAGGCCGGTGGCGGGATCGAACGACAGCCCGGCGGGAAGGATGCCCCACAGGGAAAAGAGTCCGGGACTGTTGGACGCGGCGATCTGGTAGCCGAACGGCTGGGAACGGGTGCCCGTGACGGTGTCCGGGGAAGAGATGACGGGAGGCAGGACGATTTCCTCGTAGGCGAAGGTGAGGGTGAGCAACTTGCCCGCCTGAATTTCCACCGGCTGGGGCGCGGGCGGCAGGAAACCGGCCACGGTCGGGAACTGGATGGTGTAAGCGCCCGGATTGATGTCATCCCGGCGGTCGCCGCCGGGGCGATAGTTTTCCTGAGCCTGGATCTTCCAGCCTGCTCCGGCGGCACGGGCCGCGGCGGGCTCGATGAACACTTCCAGTGCGCCAAGCGGCGGGTCGATGTCGCTTGTCCCGCTGGAAACGATGCCGCCGCCGGTTTCGCCGACGATGGAATTTCCGCTGATCTCAGCGAATCCGAAAAGCCCGGCCACCTCGCTGTCGATGGCGCGGACGACGGTTTGCCCGGAGCCGCCGAGGTAGATCGCGGCGGGATGCCATGCTCCGGCATCGGTGAGGATGCAGACGGGACCGCCGGAGCTGCCGCCGGTGGAGCGGATTCCGGAGGTGGTGTAGGTGCGGCCGAAGGCGGATGCGAATGCGACATCGGCGGGCGGGGTGGCGTGCATACGGCCGTGATTTTCCGCCTCGATGCCGTCGATGGGGTAGCCGACGAGAATTTTCTGAGCCGGGGAAACGAGGAACTCGTTCACGGCGGCATCGCTGGCGAGGTAGCCGCTGAAGCCGCCGCGCCCGGCGTCTTCGGAGAAATAAAGCGCGGCGGCGTCGAGATTCTGGGATGCGGGGCTGGAGGTGCCGGGGGAATTGTCGGCGATGCGCTGGGCGGCGTAGCCGGTCATGAGGTAGTAGCCGCGCGGGGTTTGGGGCCGGGGCTCATGGGTGTCCAGATCCTGCTGGAACAGCCATTGCAGGCCGGTGGCGGCGGCGAGCGTGCCGTCGTCGAAAACGACGTGACCGGCGGTAGCCACGACGCGCGGGCGCACGACGAAACCGGTGCCCGATCCCGCATCGCCGCGGATCTGGCCGGTCCAGGCGTAGGGACGGTCTTCATCGGTGGAAACGTCCTCGAAGGACAGGATTTGCGGCAGGATCCCCTCCGAGCCGCCATCGGGGAACCAGGTGATCGTGACGAGCCGGGACACGCCATCTTCGATCCTTGCCGGAACCGGGGAGGGAGTGGCCCTGCCGGAGACCGGCTTGAATTCGATCAGGTGATTGCCCGGAACGAGTCCCGTCACTTCCACGCCGTTGTCGCGCCACCCGGATTCGCCGGAGAAACGCCATCCGGTGCCCGCGAGGTCATCGGGTTTCAGGGTGACGGTCAGGCTGCCGCTGCCGGTTTCGCCGGAGGCGGTGTAGGCGCGTTCGAGCGTGATGGGAGTGCCATCGCCGGGGATGGAAACGGTTTCTCCGGACGGCTGGATGTGACCGGGCACGGGGCGGTATTCGATCACGCGGTCGCCGTCCGTGAGTCCGGTGGCGGTCGTCCCGGATGCCCGCCAGTTCCGTTCGCCCGAGAAACGCCAGCCGCCCGCGATGCCATCCGGCGTGGTGAGAGTGACGGACAGCGATCCCTCATGGCTTCCCGGAGCGGGAAGGTCGGGGAAGCGTTGGAGCAGGCCGGAGAGGATGGCGACCTTGAACGATCCGGTGTTCCCGATTCCGGTGCCACCGGGGCTTTCCGCCCTGACCCGGTAATAATAGGTCACGCCCTGGGCGAGGTTGGAGAGTTCGGCGGAAACGGCCGTGGCATCGTTGCCGGTCACGGTCGCCGGAGTCGCCCGGATCGAGCGGTCGAAAACCACGCCATCGGTCCCGTAGTCGAAGAACACATCGGCATCCGCTCCCCGTGCACGGACCAGGCCATCGACGCGGACGCGGGTGGTGGAGAGAGCCGCGGCGTCCCCGGTGATGGCGAGCGGCTCAGGGAATCTTGTGGTGAAAGTCCGGTCACCGCCGGTGACGGTTCCCAGACTGTTGGTGGCGACGATGCGGTAGTGGAAGGTGGTTCCCGGCGGAAGATTTCCGACGGGCAGGGAGACCGCGACGGAGGTATCGCCGCTGCCCGCTCCCTGCGTCGTGGTCACGCTGCCATACGCGGTGGTGGGACCGTATTCAAAGTGAACAACGGTGACGCCGCCCCGCGGATTCACACTGCCGAGCAGCAGCGCGGAGGAGCTTTGCACGGAGGCGGAGCCGCCGGTGATCGCATCCGGCGGGCTGGCGGGGATGGAGGTCCCGCCGCCGGAGCCGGAATGGAAACTCGCGTTATCGCCATAGACCGTGCCGGCCTCGCTGGAGGCGGCGATCCGGTAGTGATAAATCGTGCCGGGCAACAGCCCGCCGATTTCTTCGGAAACATCCACAAGGGAAGAACCGGGCGGCAGGGATCTCGCCGGAGTCTGTTGATCGTAGAGGGGAGTGATGCCGTATTCGAACCATACCTCGACGGGCAGTCCTTTCGGATTCACCGCTCCCGTAAGGGTCGCCCCGGCGGCCTCCACATCCACCGGAGTGCCGGTGGCGGCGACAGGCGGATCGGACGGGGTGGTGAACGTTTCATCGGCTCCAAAGTGCGTGCCCTCGCCATTGAGAGCGACGATCCGGTAGTGGTAGGTCGTGGAGCCCGTCAGGCCGCTCACATGAGCGCTTGCTTCCACCGGCAGCGTGCCGCCGAAATCCTCCGCAGGCGTGACGTGCCCGTATTCCGGGGTGGTCCCGTATTCGAACCATACCGTGGCCGCGCCATTCGGATTCACCTTGCCGTGCAACACGGCGGAGGTCGCGGTGACGTTCCCGGCGGGATCGGTGGAAACCATGACCGGGGCATGGCGCGTGACGACGATCGTATAGGTTTTCGCCGCCAGACCGTCGGTTGCGAGGACGGTCACGACGATGGTGTTTTCCCCGACATCCAGATCGACCGGCGCACTGGTGGAGCCGGACCCGACGGATTCTCCATTCACTTCGATTCCGGCTCCGGGATTCGCCGCGGCAGGCGTGATGGTGATGGAAGCCGTGGAATACGGGACGGAGACCGTGTAGCCGGTCGTGGCGGAATCGAACTCCGGTGAAAGCACGCCGGATCCGGATGCCAGATGGGCGAGGTCCGCATTCTCGTCGGGAGACACGTAGCCGGTCATCTGGCCGAAGACCACATGGTCCCAATCCGCGTCGCCGTCGCGCCCGCCCCACCGGAATCCGTTTTCCCCGCTGTCTTCCCCGGTGGTGGTGAACGCCAGTTGCCCGTCGTAGTAGAAATGAAGGGTGCCGCTGCCGGGAGGGGATTCGAGGCGGTAGGTGTGAAAACCCGCAAGGTCCAGCTCGATGAATTCGGTGCTCGACCCGACATAAACGCCGTATTTCCCGTCGTTCCGGGTCAGGACGATGGCGTAACGGTGCTCCCCGTCGGCGATCGAAAAGCCGATTTCCCCGCCTTCGGAAATCTCCAGCACACGGATCCGCGCTTCGGCATAGGTGGCCAGTCCCGGATCGAAGCCGCCGTTCATCCCGCTGGCATCGGGGAACGAGAACCCGGTGTCTTCTCCGGCTCCGAGGGTACGTTGGCGGAGCAGGCCCCCGGCCACGGAGTAGAGCGAGTCCAGAGGTCCGTTGATCTCCGGAAGATTCGGCGGAAACGCGGCGGAAGCGAAATCGTAACGATGGACCGGATCGTCGGTCGCGGCGGCGCGGGTGACGGCGAGCGTGTAGGTTTTCACCGAGCCGTCATCGGCGGTGACGGCGATCTGGGCGGTGTTCAAGCCTACGTTCAGATTCAGCGGGCCGCTTGGCTCGCCCGAAACGGCGTCGAAGAAATTCCCGCCGTTCCACCGCATGCGGATCGTCGCCCGCGGGTTGGACCGGGTGGCCGCGATGGCGACGGAGGAAACCACGTGAGGGACCGCAGCCGTGTAGGAGACCGTGCCGGGGTGGAACTCCGGCGAGAGCGTGCCATCGCTCGCGGCAAGATCGATCAAATCCGCATCCGGCGAGACGATGACATGGACCGTCGCCGTGTCGCTGTCCGCGTGGCCCTCCGGGGTCGTCACCCGGACCCAGAAGCGGGAGGTCTCCGCGAGAGGCGGGGTCGTGAAGGTCGCCGAGGTCGCTCCCCCGATGGGGAAAGAGGTGTCTCCGCTCTCGCCGAGATACCATTGAAAGGAGGGAGCGGGCGAAGCGGCGGCGGCCACCGCAAGAGTGGCCGTGGTGCCGCTGGAGATCGTCTGGCTGGCGAGGGGCTGCGACGTGATGAGGGCGAAGGGAGGCAAGGAGAAAGCGTAAACCGCGCCCGAATCGCCCGCGAACCCGAAGGAGGGGACTCCGTTCACGCCGGTCGCGGTGCCGTTTTCGGATGGCGCGCCGACCACCACCGTCCCGCCCGCAAGCGCCACGGCATGGCCGAAGTTGTGATCCGCCCCGGTGTTGGAAGCCTTCAGATAGGCTTTCTGCATCCATGTGGCTCCGTAGGGCGTGAACACATAAGCCGCGCCGGAATCGGGCGCGCTGTTGTCCGCGTCGTCGCCATCGACTCCCGTGGCTCCGCTGTCTTCGCCCGCCGCGCCCACCACCACGGTTTGTCCTGAAATCGCCACCGAGATGCCGAAGCGGTCTCCCGGTCCGGTGTTGGAAGACTTCAGCCAAGCGTCTTGGGCCCATTCCCCTTCGCTTCTCAGGAAAACGTAAGCCGCGCCGGAATCGGTCGCCTGACTGTCCTCGAAGAGCGCGCCCACCACCGCCATATCGCCGGAAACCGCCACGGAATGTCCGAAGAGATCTCCCGCGCCGATGTTCGACGCCTTGAGGTATTGTTGCTGGCTCCAGTCCCCGCCATCCCGCACGAATGCGTACGCGGCCCCGGATTCGATGCCGCCGCCGTCCTCGTAAGGAGCCCCGGCGAGCAGGGTATCGCCGGAGATGCCCACGGAGAACCCGAACCAGTCTCCCGCCCGCGTGTTCGAGGCTTTCAGATAGGCCTGCTGGGTCCAGACACCGCCGTTTCCGGAAAAGACATATACGGCTCCCGAGCGGGTGGCGCGGTCGTTGAGCGCGTCGCCATTCACCCCCGTCGCATCGCTGCCCTCGCCGGGCGCGCCCACGACCACCGTGTCGCCGTCGATCCCCACGGAGAAACCAAACCAATCCCCTGCCCCGGCATGAGGCGCCTTGAGCACCGCCTGCTGGCTCCACACCGCCCCGTCCCGCCGGAAAACATAGGCCGCGCCGGAATCCACCGCCCCGCTGTCCTCCCCCCAGGCTCCGACGACAATCGCATCCCCGGAAATGGCCACCGCGGAGCCGAAGCGATCGCCGGCGTTCGGATGGGAAGCTTTGAGATACGCCTGTTGGGTCCAGATATTGCCATTCCGCACGAAGACATAAGCGGCACCGGACTCCGCCGCGCCGCCGGATTCTCCGGGCACGCCCACCACCACCGTATCGCCCGACACCGCAACGGCATGGCCGAAGCGGTCCCCCGCCGCGGCATGGGCGGCTTTCAGGTAGGCCCGCTGTTCCAGAGGGATTTCTTCCACGATCAGGGAAATCCCGCCCCCGTTGTCGACGGGGGAATCTTCCGGGATGTCGAAGGCGATCGTCTCCGTTTCCTGCAACTCGAACTCCCAATGCCCCGCACCCGCGCGGAACGCCCCCTCCGGGTCTTCATGCAAGAATCCGGTCTGATTCTTTGATACGATCGTCCGGCCCTGCGATCCGACGGTCGAGGCATAGGACCATTCCCAACCCTGCAGATAATTCGTGCCGCTCGTGTCCACGCCGGCGTCGTTCCCCGTGCCTCCCAGCCAGCCGTGCCACGCCTGGAAACGCCCGGAGGGCAGGGGCCGCACCATGTACCTGCCCGGATGCAGCGTGACCGTCAGGGGTTGCTCCGGGGTATGCGCCTCCGCATCCAGATCCAGCTTCGCGAAAAAGGGAGCCGCCGTCACCACGAGGGAAATGTTGTCGAATCCCACCCGGCGGGTTCCGCCCGATGGAGCCGTGGCACGCAGGACGACGTCCGCCGCCACCGTGCCCGCGGGCAGCATTCCGAATTCTTCCACATAATCCCAATTCCTGGTCTCATCGTTCCCGTCCGTGAGCGTGAACCGCGCGAGCGGCTGGTTCCCCGCCCCCCGGAACGTCACCTCGATTTCCCCGTGCTCCACGATGCCTTCGCTTTGGAAGGACTGGATCAGGCCGCTGAACGCGAAACGCAGCGCCGACTGCCCCGCAGCGCCCGCGAGTTCCGAAAGATCGACCCTCTGGAACAGCTCGCTGGCGCCGGGCATGTTGCCGGATTTGAAGATGCGGCGATTGGTGGTGTGTTGCGTCCCGAGTCCATCCGCGGACAGGATGCTTGCGGGCACGCTGTAAATGCCGCCGCCCGTCCAGCCGTTTCCGTCCCCGGCTTCCGCATCGCCATTCCTGACAAGCTCCCGCCCCACCAGCGGATGCCGCGGCTGTGGAGCCGCGATCCAGCGCAACGAGGAACCGCTGCGGATGAAGTGGCCATACGCGTGCGGCCTTCCATCCCCGTGCAGCAAGCCCTCCGCATTGGCGTATTCGAAACGCGCGAAGATCTCCCCCAGATTCACCTCCGCCTGATTTTGGGCGGCGAAAATGTCCGTCCACGTCCGGTTCCGCGACCAGAACCCTCCGGCAAAGGTATCCTCCCCCGGCAGCACGACGCGGAAGACCGCGCCGCCGCCGGACAGATCTCCGTCGATCGTCACCGCGTCGTAATCCACCCCGCGCGTGCCGCTGGCGCTGTCCCGGTAGGTGGCCGCGAGATCCCACTCGAACACCGATCCCCTGTCGTAACGGATTTGTCCGGTGATCGTCTGCAAACCGACGCCCGGAACGTAGTCCGCGTCCAGATGCGCCAGCTCCCCTCCCGGAGAATGCGTGCCGAAAATCACCAGACCTTCGAGCATCGGATAGGGATCGTTGGTCAGGTATTGATAGTGGACCGGCTCAGGATCGGTGATCGGGTTGATCTGAATCCTGCCCGCTCCCGAAAGCCGTCCGTCGATGCGTCCGAGAGTTGTGATGAAATTGGTGTCCACACCAGTCATATGGAGATCTCTTGTGGCAAAGAACGCCGGGATCACCGCCGCCTGCACTTGCGCGTCTTTCTGCACCAGGGTTTTGCCCCTGACGTCCATAATGCTGACCGAGCGGCCACCCACCCCGTTGGTCGCCGCATGAGGAATCCACACGTCCAGTCCTTCCTGATTCAGCCGGAGTCCGGCGACCACCGCATGGTCGGGTGCAATAAGACTTGTCGCCCGCTGGCTGCCCCCGATGAAAACCGTGGATTCCAAGGGGTTCTGGTCGAACACCACATTGTCGGAATTCCGCGGCAGGCCGAATGGAAACGGATAATTCATATCCTCCCAGAGCTTCCAATTCGCCGACTCAGACCAATGCAAACGACCGCGCTCCATCACGTTTCCGTCCCAGCGCACCGCCATCTCTTCCGGGCGCTCCTGCGTCTTGCTTTGCCTCACCTCCAGATATGACCAATCCGAATCCGATCCTCCATCGCCAAATCTCAGATACATCATGCCGGTCATCCCGGCCGTTCCGATATGGCGCAGGATGCCATCGACATAAATCCGATACTCGGGACTGTTGGCCGGAGATTCGAGCCGGTAGGTTTTTGTTCCACTGACATCCATCGGAACGAATGTGCCTCCCACATGCAATCCGCCGCCCCGGATCTGGAAACCATAGCCATACACGCCGTCCGCGACATTGATATGTGCGCCATGGTCGTTCCTGATGGTGGTGATTTCCGCCTCCACCCGGAGATCCTCGTCCGGGAAAATACGCTGATGGTCCGGCGTGTTCAGGATATCGTATTGGAATTCGTAAGATCCTCCGCTGTCAAAATTCCTGAACTTTAACAATCCATCCTCAAGAGAAGCCACGGACTCTCCCAATCCCCCGGTATATTCGTTGAAGGCTATTTCCGGATCCGCCTTCGTGAGCAATCCCTCCTGAAGCAACCCGAAATCCAGACGCTTCACCAGATGGCTGAAATCCCCCTCCACCGCGGGAGCGGCCGGCATTCGCGGCGCGGTGGCAAGACCTTGGGAATACAGCAACAACATCTCCGCCGGAGCCAGGGCGCGCTCCCACAGGGCCGCCTCGTCATAAGAACCGTTGTCGAAATATTCGTCTCCGACGGCACCGTAGTTGCCGTTGCCAAACAATGCGTCTTCCCCGATGAACCAGTCCTGCACCTGCGCGGGAATCAAAAGATAACCCAGATCCGCGATGCTGACCGGCTCTCCAAGTGGCTGGCCATCGAAGAAAAACCGGATTGTTCCTTCATCGAAGGAGAATCCGGCCTGGTGCCATAGTCCGTCCTGGAATGGCACTGTTGCCGTTGACTCCACCCTGCCGTGTTGGGTGTGGAACACCAGTTTGCGTTCGCCTCCGACAAACTCGATGCCGAAGAAGATCCCGGGAGGAACCACCGGCCCGGGCTGGTTGCTTCCGGGAAAGGTCGAAAGCAGTTTCACATTGGAAGAAACGCCGAATCCACCGTCCGCACCGTTGTCGCCGCGATCATTGTAGAAGATGCTGAACGAGAGTCCTCCCGTGGGTGCCGATTGCCGGACGTTCGCCGCGATGTGGAGGTAGCTGGTCGAGTCCGGGAATTTGAGAAACGCGGGGGAGAACGCCAGCCCGTCCGGCACGCCCGCATGGTCCGTCTCCGCCGTGATGGCGGACGATTTGACCGCATCCGGTCCCACCAGAGCCGTGATGATGTCGCCATCGACCTCCTCGAAGTCATGGGCGAACACCGCGTCGTCGATGATCCGGCCCGCCGGAGGCTGCCCGTCCGCCGACAGCCGTTCCACGATCAGGTGATATGTCGCGACATCCGAATTCTCCGCCGTCACCACGATCCGGAAAACATTCATCCCCACCTCCAGCGGAAGACTTCCACCCGTGCCCCCCGCGCCGACGTCCACTCCCTCGATCACCACCAGCGAGGAGTCCTCCTCCGCCACCGCGGAAATCGCCACCGAAGCCACCTCATGCCCCACCACCGTGGAATACGCCAGGGAACCCGCGACAAGATGGATCGGCGCGGATGAAGGGCTCAGTGACAAGCTTGCCAGCGAGGTGTTGTTCGAGACCACAGAGATCGTCGCGGTCCCGCTGTCCACGGAGCCCTCGGCATTGGTCACCCGCACCCAGTAGCTGGTCTGGGAGTGCAACGGTGGGGTCGTGAACGCGGGCCAAGGCCCGGATTGGAGCAAGGTGGATTCGGGATCCCCGGCATGACCCTCATGCCATTCGAACAAGGGAAACGGATTGCCATACGCTCCAACCGTGAGAACGGTCGGTGTGCCCTTGAGGATCGTCCGGCTGACTGGCTGCGAAGTGATTTCGGGCGCGGAAAGTGGTCCCGGGTTCTCCTGGAAAAAGTGGCCGGACAGCCCGTTGACCGGGTCCAGATCGTTGAACGCCAGATTGCTTCCTTTTTTGAACCGGGCGACCATCGTCTCCCCGCCGGTGGCCTCGAAATATCCGATGGCGATGCGAACGCTGTCTCCCGTGAGATGGACGGTTCCGGTGCGGGCGGTCGCGCCCTGGACGAAATTGTTGTTCACGATCAACTCGCCGGGGTCGTCGAAGTCACCGTCGTGGTTCAGATCGAGGAAAATGACGCTGCCGTCGTCGCTGGAGGTCCCGAAGGTGTAATCGCCGGGGCCGTCCTTGGAAATATCGAACCATCCTTCCCAGAGGATCGCGAAGTAATCTCCATGGGTAAGGCCCGGAAGATGCGGCCCCGGAAAGCCCTCGTTCGTGTAGTCGATGTTTTCGAACTGGATTCCCGTCCCGCTGGGAGCAACCGCCATCAGGTTGGAAATCGGATTGAGGAATTGCTCCCCCGAGGTGGTGTCGTAGGTTTTGACATGAAGTCCCGCCCCTTCCGGAAGAAGCGTGAGCGTGACCGTTTCACTGGAAGCGGAGCCTTCGCTGTTTTCGGCACGGACCCAATAGTCTGTCGTGATGGCAAGGGGCGGAGTGGAGAAGGTGGCGGAAGTCGCTCCCTCAATGGGGTTGGAGGTGTCACCGCTTTCTCCGGCATACCATTGATAGGATGGCGCGGGGTAGCCGGAAGCAAGCGCGTTCAAGGTGGTGGAAACGCCGTACGGAAGCGTCCTCCCCGCCGGGCGGAGGGTGAATTCCGGCGCCTGGGGCACGGTGGTGATGTCGGTGAGGGAGAATGACCTGATCCTGCTGCCGGCATTGCCGGAGCCGGAGGTGGAGCAGCCGACAGCGGTGATATACTGGCCCGGGAGCAGGCTGGTTTCCCTGACGAGGGACCAGGCGCTGTCCGAGGCGCGCCTGGCGTACATGATGGCGGTCCAGTTGCCGGTGCCGCCGGTGGTGTCGAGAATGATCCTGAGATCCATTTCGCCGCCGAACTGATGCGCGAGGTCCTCATCCTGCCAATTCAGGCTGTTCGAGGTGGTGGGACCATTGATGAAGGGATTGTCCGGGCCGAGGAAGGTTTGGTTGGGACTGGCGCCGCTGATGGTGTTCCGGAATATCATCCATGCTTTCGCGAAAGGCGGCAGGAAGCTTTGGGAGAAGTTGAAGGGGAAAGGGCCCTGGTCCTCGACGAAGCCCAGCGCGATCCAGTGGTGGGCTGAGCCCTGAAGATCGGCCCGGCATTGGAGCTGGTAGCGGTTCCCATTCACGGGGGCGAAGGCGAGAGTGGCCGAGCCTGTGGGATTGCCTGCATAGGTCCCATCCGCTTTGAAGGAGTTGTGGGCCACCCATTGGTGCGAAGCGATCCCCACATCCGGGCTCAGCCCGTTCAAGTCGGATGCACCGCCATCGAAATTGTCATAGTAAAGAACGGTTCCGAAGAGATCGGCGGGGGTCGTCAGGATCGCGGCGGTGTCGCTGTCCGCGTGGCCTTCGCTGTTGGTGGCGCGGACCCAGTAGTTTGCCGGTGCGGTGAGTCCGGGAGTGGTGAAGGTGGGGGAGGTCGCTCCTTCGATGGGGGCCGAGGTCTCGCCACTGGTTCCGAGGTACCATTGATAGGAAGGCGCGGGCAGGCCGTCCGCCTCCACGGTCAGGGTGGCGGAGGAGCCGTTCGGGATCATTTGGGAGACCGTGGGCTGGATCCCGATCGTTGGAGGTGCGGCATGGCATAGGCTGGAAAGGAAAATGGCGGCGGCCAGATTCAGGAGGAAACTGCGGCGATGCGGAAGGTTCATGGCTCTAATCGGTCGGAGGGGAAAGGAAGGAGTGGAGGCGGGAGAGCATGGTTCCGAGGTGCTCCGCGACGGGCTCGAAGGCGGGGTCCTCCCGCCAGGAGAGGACGATTTCCAGAGCTTCGCGGTCGTGCGCGGCGAGGTCCGCGCCATCGGCGGGAAGCTCGGTGGTGAGGAGGTTGGCGGAGACGAAACGGTTGTGGTTGGGATAGACTGCGGCGAAGTTGTGGAGTTCGGTGGAGGTCCGCGCGGGATCGAGGAGCCAGTTTCTGACGATGGTTTGCTGGGCGGGATCGCGGAGGTCGGCGCGGGCGAATTGCTGGGCGGTCATTTCCGGACGGCTTGCGTGCAGGGCGGAGTCCGCGGCGAGCGTTTCGAGCATTTCGGCCGGGCGGCGCTGGACGAGGCGGTCGAGGGTGAGGAAGGAGGCGTGGGCGAGATCCCTGCGATCTTTGTTTTGGATCAGGTCCGAGAGGAGCGGGGTGCTGGAGACGGAGCCGGTGTGGACGAGAACGTCGAAGGAGTTGAGGTAGCCAACGGAGGGGTCTGCCTGCCAGGCGGGATTGCGGATGAGTTCTTCGGTTTTTTCGCGGAGGAAATCATCATCGGAGCCGGATTCCCCGCGGGCGACGTTGCGGAGGGAGAGCGCCCATTCGTCGGCGGTGGCGGGGGAGGAGAGGATTTCACGGCCGATGGCCGCGGCGGCGGAGGGGTCGATGGCGAGGAGGGTGTCGAGCAGGAAGGTGCGGAAGGTGGGCCATTCCTCAAGGGAGCCGCCGGGGGAAATTTTGAAGTCGAGGCCGGTGGGGCGGTCTTCCCCGCTGGCAAGGAAGGAGCGGATCAGTGCGACGGCTTCGGAGGAAGGCATCGCGATGAGGCGAGAGCGGAGAGCAGCCAAAGTGGCGGCGTCCTCCCGGTCGCCCTTGATGTTGGAAAGTGTGGCAGGGAGGGGATTTTGCGAAGGGGAGGAGCGGGAGGAGGGAGCGGGTTGCCCGGAACCGGCGGGGGCCGGGGTCTGTTTTGGGAAGAGGATGAAAATCACGCCGCCCGCGAGGAGGGGGAGGAGGAGCAGCAGCGTTTTTTTGGAAACAGGCATGATCGAGGGGGAGAACGCGGGGATTTGGGGGAATTGCGAAATTTTCCGAATTTTTTTCCGGCATGGAAAATGGAACTCCGGAGACTTTCATTTTTCCTTCATTTCGACAACTCCATCCGCGGTGACGTCTTTTTGATCGAGGGCGTGGAGGAAAAACCGGGAAGGGCCGTCGCCGTCGCGCAGGGAGAGCACGCGCCCGAACCCGGAACGCGCCCGGTCGTGATCTCCGTTTTCCAGGGCTTCGACCGCTTCGTGGTAGGCGGTGATCCACTCCGGCACGCTTTCCTGGCGGGCGGGGCCGAGGAGTTCGTGGACGATGGTGACTTCCTTGCGGCCCTTCACGCGGAAACGGCCGACGCGGCGGGTGCGGAATTCGTCGCCGACGGTTTCGCGGATGGCGTCGCTCATGAGGATGCGGGTGCCGATGAGCTTGTTGAGACCTTCCAGCCGGGCGGCGAGGTTCACGGCATCGCCGATCATGGTGTAGTCGACGCGGCGCTTGCTGCCGATGTTGCCGGCGACGACATCTCCGAAATGCAGGCCGATGCGGGTGTCGAGGCTCTCGCCATCGACAACGAGCTTGTCACTCTGGAAGAGTTTCCAGGCGGAGCGCACGGCTTTGCGGGGGGCGTCGGGATCGGGCACGGGGGCTCCCCAGGCGGCGAAGATGGCGTCACCGATGAATTTGATGATGACGCCGTCGTCATCGAAGATGTGGCCGGTGGTGCGCTCGAAGTAGTCGTTGAGGGTGGCGACGATGCGCTCGGGATCGCGGACGCGGTCGCACATGTCGGTGAAGGATTCGAGGTCGGTGAACATCATGGCGACGCGGGCTTTTTCGCCGCCGGGGTTCATCTTGAAGCCTTCCGCGGTGAGGCGGTCGAGCATCTGGGGGGAGAGGTATTTGGAGAAGGCTTCGCGGATTTGTTCCTGCTCGGCGGCGAGTTTGGTGCGGAAGAATTTCTCGACGTAGAAGTGGGAGGCGGTGCCCCAGACGAAGGCGACGGGGAGCTGGAGGAATGCGGCGACGCTCCAGGGGAACCAGAACCTGCCGTAGTGGATGGAGAGGGTTCCGGCGGCGATCAGGGCGATGGCGGCGGCCAGCGCGGCCAGGAGCCCGCGCAGGGG
>CAZVSA010000009.1:7138-11951 GCA_964629955.1 uncultured Luteolibacter sp. | reverse complement strand
GCCCCTGCGCGGGCTCCTGGCCGCGCAGGGGCCGGATGCGGCCGAGGGCGAAGCCGGCGAGGATACCGGAAAGGACGATGAACCAGAGGTCGAAGCCCGGCCCGGAGCGAACGAGCCAGTTTCCGCGCAGGAGGTTGATGAAGGTGTTCGCCTGGAGTTCGACGCCGCTCATCGGAGGGAAATTGCGGCGGTCGAAACGGTGAAAGGGGGTGTAGAAGAGGTCCTTGCCGATTTCGTTGCCAACGATGCCGGGTTTGCCGCCGACGATGACAATCTTGTCGCGGAAGAATCCGGGTTGGACGCCGGACAGGACTTCGGAGGCGCCCAGGGACTGGATCGAGACGGCGGAGCCGGGACCGGCGAGGGCGGACGGGGGACCGGCGTAGTTGATCCAGCGTTCGGCGAGGCGTTCGCTTTCCTTGAGGGGCGCGCCGAGGTCCGCCGCGGCCTGCCAGGCGAGGGATGGATCGTCGCGGGTGCCTGCGATCAGCTCGCGAACCGTGAATTTGTCGTTGGCATAAGCGACGAGCCCGAAGCCGTCGGAGGCATCGAGCAGTTCATCGGTGGGCGGGATGAGTTGCTCGATCGCCATTCCGGTTTGCTCGAAGGTGTCGCGCCCGCAGGCGAGGAGAATCCGGCGGCGCGGCAGGCCGGGGATGGCGTTTCCATCTTCGTCCACGCCGCGGAAGCGCCGCATGGCGGCGGCGAAGGCGATGTCGGTTTCCGGGTCTTTCGAGGGGAAGTCGAAGATGATGTCGTAGAGCACGGCGCGGGCGCCGGCTTCGTTGAGCTTGTCGAGCAGGGCGGGCTGGGATGTGCGGTCGAGGAAATCGCCGTCCAACTGGTCGATGTATACGATGCACACATCGCCCGCCGCACCGGCGCGGTGGACGGCGAAGGGGAGATCGTAGCTCAGATATTGCAGGGAACCGCCGATGCGGAACAAGGCGAGCCAGCCGGCGGCAACGGCGAGGAGGATGCCGATGAGCGCCGTCGCGAGGCGGATGCGACGCTCGGCGGAGGGTGTTTTTTTTGGAGGCATGGGGAAAGGGTGTTGGTTGGGAGGATGGAACATCGAACGTCCGGCATCGAATGCCGGGGTGAGTTCCTGCCTTCCGTTTTACGGTTTCATGGTTCCGCAAGCTCGACCCATACGCGGTAGAAGGCGTGCGGGGAATGAGCAGCGGGATCGGTGAGTTCCACCGCTCCGTCTGCACCGAGCGGTTCCGTGGTGACAACGGGAGTCCATGGGCCGGCGGAGAGGTTGTCGCGGCGCTGGAGCTGATAGACCCGCCCTGCTTTTCCGGGGACGGTGAGGGTGAAGGTGTTTCCGGTGCGGACGGTGGAGAGGGTTTTGAAAACGTCCGCCGGGTTTTTCGGATCCGTGCCGGCGTGGTATTCGGCGAGGTTGCTCTGGCCGTCGTGGTCGGCGTCCTCGTGATCGGCGGCGATGCCGGTGTTTTCGGTGGTGCCGAAGTGCAGGAAGCGCCATTCTTCGAGCGGGGTGTGTGAAGGGGCGTTGACGGTGAAGGTGACGAGCCTGCTGCCCGTGCCACCCGCGTTCGTGGCGCGGACGGTGACGGGGAAGTTTCCGGCTTCCTGCGGGATGCCGGAGATGAGGCCGGTGCCTGCATGGAAGGTCACTCCGCCGGGGAGGGTGCCGGTGAGGCTGTAGGATGTCGGGGAGTTGGTGGCGGCGATCTGATAGGAAAGCGGCTGGCCGTGCGCGACGGTGACGCCTCCGGACGAGGTGATGACCGGGGGAGGAGGAAGGGACGCCACATAGGTGAAAGTGACGACGCGCGTTTGTCCGCCGGTGACCTGGACGGTTTGCGGGAGCGGGGTTTGAAATCCCGGGATGGCATTCAACTGAAGGATGTAATTTCCGGGGCTGAGGCCGGCTCTCTGGCTTCCGCCGGGGCGGGCCGGGGTTTCCGGGCTGAGGCCCCAGCGGGCATTCGCAACGGCGGAGTCAGGGAATCCGGCAGGTGGTTTGATGATAATGCTGATGATTCCCGGATTGCCGGGATTGGGGATTCCGCTGACGCTGGTGTGGGTGATGCCGCCGCCGGTATGGGGCGGGCCGCCGTTGGCGCTGTTTTCCGCGCGGTTGAAAAGCTCGATCACGTCGCTGTCGATGGCCCTCACTATCGCTTGCGCGGAGCCGCCCAGATAGATCGCCGCGGGATAGTAGTTGCCGTTCGGGTGGCGGACGCAGAGCGGCCCGCCGGACATGCCGCCGGTTCCCCGGAGGTCCGCGGTCGAGTGGGTGCGGCCATAGCCCGCGGTGAAGGCGGCGTTGACCGGAGCGGTCGCGTGCATCCGCCCGCGCAAGGCTGCGGAAACTCCGTCCACCGGGTAGCCCGCCAATGTCTTCAGAGCCGGTGAGATCAGGAACTCGTTGACCAGCGTGTCGCTGGCCAGGAAGCCACCGTAGCTGCCGCCGCGCCCGGCGTCTTCGTTGAAATACAGGGTGGCCACGTCGAGGTTCTGCGATTGCGGGGAGGAATCTCCCGGCGTGTTCTCCGCCTCGCGCAAGGCGGCGTAGCCGTCGAAGACATAGAACCCGCGCGGCACCTGCGGCACCGGCTCGTGGACATTCCGGTCCCGCTGGAACAGCCATTGCAGGCCGGTGACGAAGGACAGCGAGCCGTCGTCGAACACCACATGCGCCGCCGTGGCCACCACCCGCGGCTTCACCACGAAGCCGGATGCCAGCCCGGCGTCGCTGCGGATCTGGCCGATATGGGCGTAGGGCAGGCTCTGGTCCGTGGAAACCGTCGCGAAATCCAATGGAACGGGAGCCGCGCCCACCGTGGACGGGGAGAGGAAATAGGTGATCGTCACCGTCGAAGTTTCACCGGCCTCCACCGTCACCGCCGCCACGGGGGGAGTCGCACGGCCGGGCGCCTCGCGAAACTCGATGAGGTGACGGCCCTCGGGCAGCCCCGCCAGCGTCTCGCCGCCGTTTTTCCATTGGCTCTCGTTTTCACCGAGCAGGCGCCATTTCGGGCGCTCCTCGTCCGGTACTCCCGGGTCGGAAAGATCGTCCGGTTTGAGCAATACCGTCAGCCCTCCGGTCGCGGGGGCCTCCGTCTCGTAGTAATCGTATTCGCGGGCGACGCCTCCGCCGGTGACGCTGACGATTTCCGGCAGCGGGTGGATGTGGCCCGGCACGGGACGGAATTCCACCTGTCGGTCGCCGGCGGTCAACCCCGTGGCCGTGGAGCCGGAGGCCCGCCACTCGCGCTCGCCGGTGAAGCGCCAGCCGGAGGCGATGCCCGCCGGGTTCAGGGTGACCATCAGCGTCCCGGCCGTGGAGGACGGCGCGGCGGGGAACACCCGCGTGAGGCCGGAAAGAATGGCGGGAGTGAAGGAACCCGTTTCTCCCATCGTCGTGCCGCCGCCGCTCACCGCACGGATGCGATAATGGTAGGTTACTCCCTGTTGCAGATTCACCAGATCCGCCGTCACCGGGGTTTCCTCGTCACCCGTGACCGTTGCCGGCACGGCGCTCACGCTGTTGGGGAAGGTGACGCCGTCGGTTCCGAAATCGCAGAACACCTGTGTGGCAGCATGTCTCGCCCGGACGCTGCCGGAAACCCTTGCCGCCGTGGTGGAAATCGCTTCCGCCCCGCCGGTCACCGCCAGAGGCGCCGGGAAATTCGTGGTGAAAACCAGCATGCTCCCTTGGGTGGTTCCGAGGCTGTTCACGGCCACAAGGCGGTAATGATATACCGTCCCCGGCTCCAGCCCCGCCACAGTCCAGAAAAGATTGGCCGGCACGCTTCCATTGCCCGCGCCCAGAGCGGGGCTGACGCTGCCGAGCGCGGGAGTCGTTCCGTATTCGAAAAACGCATTCGTGAACCCGCCGTTCGGATTGACCGTTCCATTGAGTATCGCGCCGGTGGTGGTGGTTTCCGTCGCACCGCCGGTGACGACCGAGGGCGGTGCGGTCGTGGTTCCCCCGCTGGTCGCCTGGAAACTGACATCCGATCCGTAAGCCGTGCCGCCGGAATTTTCCGCCACGATCCGGTAGTGGTAGGTCGCCCCGGCGTTCAGGCCCGTGATCGGATCGATCACCTCCACCGCGTTGTTCCCGGCGGGGATGATCTGCGGCTCCGTGGTGTTGCCGTAGAGCGTGGTGGCCCCATACTCGAAATACACCGTCGTTTCCCGCCCTCTCGGATTGACCGCGCCCACCAGCGTCGCCCCGGTGGGGGACACCGCCACCGGATTCGCCGTCACCGCCAGCGGCGGCACCGGGGCGGTCACGAAAGTACTATCCTCACCGTAATACGTTCCGCCCGATGTCACCGCCACGATGCGGAAATGATAAAGCCCGGACAGTCCGCCGATTTCCTCCGCCTGGTTCAGCGGGAGAGAACCCGAAAGCTCCCGCGCCTGTGTCGTGAAGCCATAGGCCGTCGTGGGGCCGTATTCGAAAAACACCGACGCCGCGCCGTTGGGCGTGACCGTCCCGTTCAGCACCGCCGAATCCATTCCCACCCCGCTCGCGGGCAGCGTGGCCAGCGCCGGAGGATTCACGAAAACCCGCACCGTCTCCACCAAGCCGCCGCTGCCGTTCGCGAAACCTCCCGATGTCCGTCCGCGCGCCCGCACCAAGCCGGACGATGGCAGCGAAAGCCCCTCGATCTCCCACCCGCCCGTCTTCCGTTCCCAGGCGGGCAGCGGCGACCAACTTTCCCCGCCGTCCGCCGACAGCTCCGCCGCCAACGGCACGATCTCCGGCGCGGTTCCCGCCCGGTTCCAGTCGATCCGGCCGTTGCCGGAAACCGTCAATTCATCCACG
>CAZVSA010000009.1:1512-7128 GCA_964629955.1 uncultured Luteolibacter sp. | reverse complement strand
GGCGGGCTGGTTCGCCAGCAAGGCCAGACGGCCGCGCTGGAAGCCGTTGTAATCCGTGAAATCCCCGCCCACCACCACCGCGCCATCGGGCCGCAGGGCCACCGCGCGCACCACTTCGTCGGGACCGACCACCGTATCGAAGGTGACCGGGCTTTCCAGCGTGCCGTTCGGATAAAGCCGGGCGATTCCCGCGCGAGGCTCGTCGTTCACCAGTTGGAAACTCCCCGCGATCAGGATGCCGCCGTCCGCTTGCAAGGCGATGCTGGTCACCTCGCCATCCGTCCCGGTGCCGGGGTCGAAGGCGCTGTTGTCCTCCACCTGCCCGTCCGGTCGCAGCCTCGCGATTCCCGCCCGCGGCTCGCCGCCAATGGTCGTGAAAAGCCCGCCGAGCACGATTTTCCCGTCCGGTTGCACCGCCAGGCTGGACACCTTGTCATCCACCTCCGGTGCGAAGGAGGGATCGAGGCTGCCATCCGGCATCAGCCGCGCCAGCCCCGCGCGAGGCTCGCCGTTGACCGACGAAAACGCCCCCCCGAGCAGAATTCGCCCGTCCGCCTGCAACGCCAGGCTGCTCACCGTTCCGCCGGCCGCTCCCGTTCCGATGTTGAAGGTGGCGGCGGCTTCCAGCGTGCCGTCCGCGTTCAACCGGGCGATCCGGGGGCGGGACTGCCCGTTCACCGTCGTGAAATCCCCGGCGATCAGGATCTTTCCGTCCGGCTGTACGGCCAGCGCCTGCACGGTGTTGTTCGGCCCCGTGCCGGTGTTGAAGGTGGCCGTAGGCTCCAGCACGCCATCCGGCTGGATGCGCGCGATCCGGGCCCTCGCCTGCGCGTTGATGCTCGTGAATTGCCCGGCGATCAGGATTTTTCCGTCCGGCTGGATCGCCGCGGCGAGCACGTTGGTGTTCGCGCCCGATCCCGCCGCGAAGCTCGCGGTGGATTCCAGCGAAAGATCCGGGTTCAGCCGCGCGAAGCGCCCCCGCGCCGTGCCGCCGATGTTCGTGAACGTCCCGCCGATCACCACTTTCCCGTCCGGTTGCACGGCGATCGCGTTCACCCGGTTGCTCACCGCCGGGTTGAAATCATCCGCAGGCTGCCCGGCGATCACCCCGGCCCCGGTCACATGGATGTCGAAGGGGTTCTCGTTCGCGTCGTTGTTCGCGATGCGGAACCAGGCGGAGCGTTCCCCGATGTCTCCCGGCGTGAAGGTGATTTCCAGCATGGTGAAGCCGTCCGGCCCCGGCACCGGCGCCACCGGTGGGACCGTTACCTGGAAATCCGTGGGATTTTCCCCGTCCTTGCTGATCGTGAGGCCGGTCAGATCCCCGTAGCCCAGATTCAGGATGCGGAAAACGGCGGTGCGGCCCGCCCCCATCGTCACCACTCCGAAGCTGTGGCTTCCTCCATCCGGCAGGTCCGCTCCGGTTTCCGTCTCCACCGCGATTTCCGGGATCGTCACCAGTCCGCTGAAGGCCGTCTCCGCCACTTCCAGCCCCGCGGAACCATTGCCCCGGCCCGCCGGAATGCGGGCCTCCGCACGGAGCAGGCCGGAGGCGGGAAGATTCACCCCGGTTTGCTCCCAGCCGCCGGAGATCCGCCCCGCATTGCCCAGCGGCAGCCACGTCGCCCCGCCGTCCGTCGAAATCGAGAAACCCACATGGCCCGCCTCCGCCGCCGCGCCGCCCCTCAGCCAGCGCACCCGGCTGCTGCTCATCGCGGCCAGAGTTTCGGTCGAAGGCTCGTTGTCCAGCCACGCGATCCGCTGCCGCGCCACTCCGCTCACCGAACCGAAGTCCCCGGCGGCGACGAGTTTTCCATCCGGCAGCAGGGCCAGCGTGTGAACCGCCGCATCGAAGTTCAGGTTGAAAGCCGCGTCCGCCGTTCCGTTCGCCGCCAGCCTCGCCAGCCGCATCCGTCCGGCCCCGCCCACACCGGTGAACTCCCCGGCCACGACGATCTTCCCATCCGCCTGCAAAGCCAGCGCGTGGACCGCTCCATCCGGCTCCGGCAGGAACCCGGCATCCACCACCCCGGATGCGCTCAGGCGGCCCAGCCCGGCCCGCGCCGCGCCGCCCAGCGAGAAAAATTCTCCTCCCGCCAGGATCTGCCCGTTCGCCTGCACCGCCAGACTGGTGACAGGGCCGTCCGCATCCGCGAGGAAGGCCCCATCCGGCGTGCCGTCCGCGTTCACCCGCGCCAGATGGTCTCTCGCCTGGCCGCCTACCGTCGTGAAATCCCCTCCCAGCAGAATTTTCCCGTCCGCCTGCAAGGCCAGCGCCCGCACCGGCCCGTCCGCATTCGCGTCGAATGCCGCGTCCAGCGTCCCTTCCGCGTCCAGCCGCGCCACCCGGTTCCGCGTCGCGCCGCCCACCCATTGGAAATCCCCGCCGATCACGATTTTCCCGTCCGGCTGGATCGCCAGCGCCCGCACCACATAATCCACCCCCGGCTGGAAGGCCGCATCCAGCGTGCCATCGGCATTCACCCGCGCCAGATAATCCGCCGGGCCGCTGGCCACGCTGGAGAAATCCCCGCCCATCAGGATCTTTCCGTCCGCCAGTACCGCCAGCGCATGCACTGTCGAGTCCGCGCCGGGATTGAAGCTTCCGTCCAGGGTTCCGTCCACGTTCAGGCGGGCGATCCGGTTCCGTGTCACTCCGTCCACCGTGCTGAAATCCCCGCCGATCACGATTTTTCCGTCCGGCTGCGAGACCATCGCCAGCACCGTGCCATTCACCGAGGGCCGCAGGCCGGCGATCAGGTTCCCCGGCTCGGGATTCCGCGAATCCACCGGCACGCCCGCCGCGTTTTCCAGCATCGTGCCGCCCTGGAAATTCAGCGCCACCCGGAAGCCGATGTCCGTGGCCCGCGAATTCCGCCCGCCGGAGGACCGCGCCGCGCTGCGGCAGGCCGCGGCGGACAGGTTCCAGCTTCCGCCGCGCAGCACCCGTGCGGCTCCGTCCGCCCCGGTGACGGGATCCCACTGCGGTCCGGCGGGGTAGCTGCCGTAGGCGTCCCAGCACCACTCGCGGACATTCCCGTGCAGATCCCGGAAGCCGAGCGGATTGGCCGGCTTGCCCGCCACCGGGCGGGTGTTTCCGCCGCTGTTCGCGGCATACCAGCCCGCGGCGTCCAGATTCGCGTCCGCCGTGGCGTCGGTGATTTCTCCGCTGGAAAATGCCGTGGCCGTGCCCGCCCGGCAGGCCCGCTCCCATTCCGCTTCCGTCGGCAGCCGGTAGCCGCTCGCGTTCCACAGCGGATGGACATCCGGGATGCCCGTCCGCACCACCGTGGCCGGGTTCAAGGAAGGGGAGGCGTGATACACCGGCCTGCGCCCCTCGATCTCGCTACGCAGGTTGCACCACTTCACCGCATCCAGCCAGCTCACCTCCGTAACCGGGTGGTTGCCGCCGCCATCGCCGTTCAGGCCGTTGCGGCCCGCCGCGATGTCCGTGTAGCCGTAGGCCGGGCCCTGGTTGCGGACCGCATTCCACTCCGTCCACGTCACCTCCGTGGTTTTCAGGAAAAACGGCCGGCCCATCGTCACCTGCCGCTGCGCCTCATCGCCGCCGCGGCCGATCTCCTCCTCCGGGCTGCCCATGGCGAATTCCCCCGGCATCACCGGCTGGAACCCGGGCGGCGTGTCCTGCACCGTCTCATACGCGATCACCCGGAAACGCACGTCCTCCGAAAAGCCGCTGTTCCAATCCTCCCCCGCATGCCACGCGGCCTGTTTCCCGATCCCCGGAACCACGTTCGCGCCCACGTCCCCCGTCAGCGAACCGTTCGGCACGTCCCAGGTCTGTCCGCCGTCGTTGGAAATGAAAACCGTCACCGTGAGGGGCCGCGGCCCGTGCAGGAGATCGAATTCCAGATCCACCAGCTTCGTTCCCGCCCTTTGCTGCGCCTGCACGTCCTGCCGGTAGATCGTGAAACGCCGGATCAGCGGGTTGCTCCAGCGCCCGGCCTCGTCCCGCACCCGCACGCCCACATTGCGGGTGCCGTGGGGCAGAGCCGCCACTGGTATGGGAATTTCCTCCAGATCCCGCGCGATGCCCGGACTGCCCTCCAGCGTCAGCGGAATGCCGTTCCCTTCCCCCGGATCTTCTCCCACGAAATACTCCGCCGTCGCCAGCGACAGATACGGTTTCTGAAACAGGTTCGCCGCGTCGGGATTGTTCGGATCGATCCCGCCCGCGATGGTGAAATCCGAAACCGTGAAACGCCGGATCAGCGGATTGCTCCAGCGGCCCGCCTCGTCCCGCACGCGGACTTTCACCTCGTGCGTTCCCACCGGCAGATCGCCGACGGGGATCGTCACTTCGGAAAGATCCCGGGCCAGTCCCGGACTCCCTGCCAACTCCAGCGGAGTGCCCTCGCCCTCGCCGGGGTCGGTGCCGATGAAATACTCCGCCATCGCCAGCGACAAATACGGCTTCGGGAACAGGTTCGCCGCGTCGGGATTGTCCGGATCGACCCCGCCCGCGATGGTGAAATCCGAAACCGTGAAACGCCGGATCAACGGATTGCTCCAGCGTCCCGCTTCGTCCTGAACGCGGATCTTCACCTCGTGCGTTCCGGTCGGCAGATCGCCGACGGGAATGGTCACCTCGGCAAGATCCCGGGCCAGTCCAGAGCTGCCGGCCAAAGCCAGCGGAGTGCCCTCGCCCTCGCCGGGGTCTTCTCCGATGAACCACTCGGCCATCGCCAGCGGGGAGTAGGGGACCGGGTATTCCTCGTCTTCCGCGAATCCCGGCAGGCACAGGCAGAGAAACACAAGGAACGCGGCGCGAGGGAACGTCTTGCGGAATGTAAAACACGCGGTATTCTCCGGCGGTATGAGCACCTCGTCCTTGACCATCCGCCTGCCGCAGGAACAGCGGGAGGCGCTGAAACGCTCCGCCAACGCCTTGAAGAAAACCGAGTCGGAGTACATCCGCGATCTCTTGCAGCGCGACCTGGATTCCCGTCCCTTCGGCGAACGGGCCGGGCATCTGGCGGGCAGCGTGGATTCGTCCCGGACCACCGGTGAGCCCCATCCGCTGAAAGACCTGATTCGTGAGAGGAATTGGCGGAAATGAAGCCCGCCCTTCTGGACACCGGGCCGCTCGTGGCTCTCCTCGACCGGAACGATCCCTGGCACGAATGGATCCTGCCGCGCGTCCATCGCCTGCAAGGGAAGCTGGTCACCACCGGGGCGGTCGTGACCGAGGCCGCGTTTTTCCTGCAAAACGTGAAAGACGGCATTTCCAAACTCTTCGAGCTTCTGGCCGATCCCGCGGTCGTGATTCGCGACAGTTTCCAACCGCCGCAACTCCGCGCCGCCGCGGCCCTCATGGAACGCTACGGCGATACTCCGATGGATTTCGCCGACGCGACACTTGTCGTACTGGCCGGGGAGTTGGGAACGGATCGAATCCTGACGCTCGACGAGCGCGGTTTCCGCACCTACCGCTACGGGCGCAACCGTGCCTTCGCCATGGTCTTGCAGGATGCGTGAAAAAGCCTCCCCGCGGGGAACGCCCCGCGCCCCCGCGTGTTCCGGAGTGCGCCCCCAGCCGGACGGCTGCGGAGAGCCGTCCCTGCCTCCTGCGAGCCCGCCGGGGCGCGAGGGATC
>CAZVSA010000009.1:0-1502 GCA_964629955.1 uncultured Luteolibacter sp. | reverse complement strand
GATCAACCTCCCGCTTTCCGGGGTTCGGACACTTCTCATCCTGACGGGCACGGTTCATGATCGGAAAATGTTTGGTGTCACGCCCCTCACGGCTGCGCCACCGCCTGGCCGTCGGAAATCGTGACTTCGGTATCCACCCCTTTGAGCAGTTGTTGCGGGGCGAGATCGAAGGAGATCACGATGGGCTTGTTCGTGGTCCGGGCTTCGGGATCAAAGAGGCAGCCGCCCCAGATACCCACGTCGTTCCGGCTTCCGTCCAAATCGTTGAATATGGGATCATCGACGCCGCCATTGACGCCGGGGGAACCAGCCTGCAGGACATAATCACTTGAGGCGACGAAAGCGGGAGCTTGGGTAATGGCATTTTTAAGTATCACCCCTTCTCGGCCTGCTCCACCACGGGGAGAATAAATAATATTATTGGATACATCAACGCCATATGGCGCAGATATACCGTAATTTGAATCCGCAATTATATTGTTGTATATCTTTGATGTTGCGTCGAATACCCTAATCCCGCAGCCAGCGCTGGATCCAAACTCCGTGTAAACCCACCCCCATGTGTATTTAACAACCGTGATATAGTTATTGAATATCAACGATCTATTCCCTCCTTGAGCAACCAGAATTCCTCGGGCGGCGTTATGTATTATGTAATCAAAAGCAACGTTCCTGTCATTCCAATGACCCCATCGAGCATTTGTAATAACACAATTCGATATTAAAACATCATTGTTCGATCCCTGAATATTAATAGTATCAACATAATGATGCTGCCTGTCAAATCGGCACCCGATGATGACCATCTTTCCATTCGATCCTGAATGCGTGAAAGTCAAAAGATCATAGCAATATCCCAAGTATCCACGCAGAGTATTCCAATTTCCTGTATTGAACACACACCGGACGGCAGCGGTCTTTTGGCTCCCCGCGCTCGCATTGAACGCTCCCGCCACCGTGGCATCCCACACCGCCAGCTCGCCGCCGCCTTGCGTGATAGCGGGATATTGCCCTCCGACGATGGAGATTTTCGAATTTCCATTGCTCGTGACTCCGGTTCCCGCATTCGACACCACATTCTTGATCACCAGCCCGGTCGTGTCGTTCACGGTGATCCCCTTTCCCGCCGATCCCACCGTGAATCCCTCGAAGGGTGGAGCATCCGTGACCCCGGTCCACGTCACATTCCCCGTGATCTCCACCTCCTGCCCATCCACCTCCACCAGCCGGATCGCCTTGTTGATGACCACATCGCCCGGATAGGTCCCGCCGAAAATGGCGACGATATCCCCCGGCTGGGCGAGATTGACCTTCGCCTGGATCGATTCACCGGGCAGGACGGAGTGGGTGGCGGCGAATGTTGTATGGGCAAGCTGGAGAACAGCCAGCGTTGTGAGGAGGGTGGCGGCTTTCATCGGGGAATGGGGTTATCGGGATTTGGGGGATGTGAACATCGAAGGAATGGAGAGCGGGGATTCCGGCTTGTGAGAAGGGGGGAGGCG
>CAZVSA010000008.1:32179-32872 GCA_964629955.1 uncultured Luteolibacter sp. | reverse complement strand
ATGAGGCGGGCGGCTTCGGGATACCATTGGTCCCAGCAGATGAGGACGCCGATTTTGCCGAACTTGGTGTCCCACACCGGCCAGCCGGTGTCGCCGGGGGTGAAGTAGAATTTTTCCTCGAAGCCGGGATCCTGCGGGATGTGGGATTTGCGGTAGAGGCCGAGGAGGGTGCCGTCGGCGTCGTGGATGGCGGCGGTGTTGTGGTAGAGGCCGGGGCCGCGGTGCTCGAAGAGGGAGGAGATGAGGACGATTCCGAGCTCGGCAGCCAGCTTTCCGAGGCGGTCCGTCACCGGCCCGGGGAGGGGATCGGCCAGATCGAAAAGGGCGGGATCCTCGACGGTGCAGAAGTAGGGGGTGAGGAAAAGTTCCTGGGTGACGACGATGTTGGCGCCATTTTCCGCGGCCTCGCGGATCAGCGATGCGTGATGGCCGAAGGCTTCTTCTTTCGAGGGAAAGGAGCGGGATTGCAGGAGGGCGAGGCGTGGCATCGGAGTACGGTTGGATTTCGGCGCGGCAATTTAAAGCAAAACATGGCTTGATTCCCTGAGTTTCGACGCTAAAACCGCGCCCCCTCATGCCGGACCCCTCACGAACGCTGAAAATCGCGATCCCGAAAGGCAGCCTTCAGGAGCCGACCGTCGAGCTTCTGGCCAAGGCGGGCTACGACATTTACGTGTCTTCCCGCGGGCTCCG
>CAZVSA010000008.1:0-32169 GCA_964629955.1 uncultured Luteolibacter sp. | reverse complement strand
CCGGTTCCAACGATCCGGAGCTGGATCTGTATCTGATCCGCGCGCAGGAGATCGGCCGCTACATCGGGCAGGGTTTCCTGGATTGCGGGATCACGGGTTACGACTGGGTGTACGAAAACGGCCAGGATCTCGTGGATCTGGCGGAGCTGCCCTACTCGCGGGCGACGGTCCGCCCGACCCGCTGGGTGCTGGTGGTGCCGGAGGATTCGCCGATCCGCACCCCGCAGGATCTCGAAGGAAAGCGGATCGCCACCGAGGGCGTGGGAATCACCCGGCGCTATCTGGAGGAGCGGGGCATCAACGCCGAAGTGGAGTTTTCCTGGGGAGCCACGGAGGTGAAAGTCCCCGATCTGGTCGATGCCATCGTCGATGTCACGGAAACGGGCAGCTCGATCAAGGCGAACCGGCTGCGGATCGTGGATACCTTGCTGACGTCCTTCCCGCACTTTTACGCCAGTCCCGCCGCGGTGGAAGATCCTTGGAAAAAGGAGAAAATGGAGCGCATCGCGCTTCTGCTCAAGGCGGCTCTCGCCGCGCGGGGCAAAGTCGGCCTGAAGATGAATCTTCCCGAAGATCGTCTGCCGGATCTGCTTTTGAAACTCCCCTCTCTCCGGAGGCCGACGATCGCGAAGCTTTCTGAGGACGGCTGGGTGGCCGTCGAGACAGTGATTGACGAAATCGTCGTCCGCGACATGATCCCCGAACTCAAGCGCCTCGGTGCGGAGGGGATCATCGAATATCCTCTCAACAAGATCGTCCCCTGATCCGCACCAATTTCATCGCCAAACAACCACGATAGCAACGCCATGGGCTCCATCAAGAAACGCCGTAAAACCAAGATCAACAAGCACAAGCGCAAGAAGCGCATGAAGCAGAACCGCCACAAAAAGCGTCTCCGCTACAAGTCCTGATCCGCGGATCATTCCTTTCCGCCATGGCCGGTGCCCGGGATTTCCCGGTCATCGGCCTTTGTTTTGCCGGGAACCGGCGGTAGAGTCGTGGCTTCATGAGCTTGCAGGTGGTCGTGGATTTCCGGGTGATCGCCGAGAGCGATGACTGGATCGTGGTGGACAAGCCCGCGCCGCTGATCGTCCATCCGGCGAACCGGAAGCCGGAGCCCACCTTGCTGGGCGGGGTGGAAATGCTGCTGGCGTATGAAATGGAGAACGGCGCGCGTCCGGCGATCGTCACGCGTCTGGACCGGGAGACGAGCGGGGTTGTTCTGATCGCGAAGCATCCCGCGGCCGCGCGGGAGCTGGGGATGATTTTCGAGAAGCGGCTGGCGGTGAAGGAATACCTGGCGATCGTGCGCGGCTGGCCGGTTGCCGATGCGTGGGAGTGCCGCGAGTCCATCCTGCGGGCCGGCGATGTGAGGCCGTCGGACATCTGGGTGCGCCAGGTGGTGCATCCGGAGGGGAGGCCGAGCATGACGAAGTTCCGGGTGGAGGATCGTTTTGAACGGGAGGAAGGAAAATTTTCCCTTGTCCGGTGTTTTCCGGAAACGGGACGGATGCACCAGATCCGCGTGCATCTGGCGCATACGGGGCATCCGATTCTGGGGGACAAGCTGTACTCCCACGGAGGAGCCGAATACATCGAGTGGATGGAGACGGGCTGGACCGGTTCACTGGAGGAGCGGTTGTTGCTTCCGCGCCATGCCTTGCACGCCGCGTGCCTGGGCGTGCCGTGGGGCGGGGGATGGATCGAATGGCAGGCGGAGTTGTCGCGGGATCTGCGGGATTTTTCCAGTGGAGCGGCGTTGTCGGCCACGCCCGGAGTGGTGCTCTGGAGCCGGCATGATTGAAGAGGAGCGGCTGTTTCGCCTCCCCATTCCGGAAACGGCTCGTTAGATTCCGGCATGGCATCATTGAACGAGATCGTTTCCTTTCTGGAGAGTGAGCTGCGAACCGCGTCCATTCCGGACTATTCCGGGGCGGTGAATGGCCTCCAACTGGAGAACGATGGGCGTGTGGAGCGGGTGGTCGCCGCGGTGGATGCATCGCTGCCGGTGATTGAAAAAGCTGCGGCGGGAGGCCCCGGGTTGTTGCTCGTGCATCACGGAATGTTCTGGCAGGGCGTTCGCCCGGTGACCGGAGCGTTTTACCGGAAAATCAAGATCGCGATGGATGCCGGACTGGCGATTTACTCCTCCCACCTGCCGTTGGACGTGCACCAAGAGTGGGGAAACAACATCGGGTTGGCGAATGCGATCGGAATGGCGGATCCGATCCCGTTTTTGGAGAAGCGGGGAATCTTCGCGGGTCTCCGGGGCTCATGGAAAGGAACGCGGGATGAGCTTGCCGATGCGGTGTCCAAAGCGGTGGGCGGCCCGGTGACGATATGTGCCGGAGGGAAGGAGCGGATTTCCACCGTTGGCATCATCACCGGAGGAGCGGGCGGCGAGGTCGAGGACGTCGCGGCTGCGGGTGTGGATGCGTTTGTCACCGGCGAGGGACCTCACTGGAGTTTTCCGCTGGCCGAGGAACTGGGACTCAACGTTTTTTACGGAGGCCACTACGCGACGGAGACTTTCGGCGTGAAGGCCCTGGCGAAAGCGTTGGAGGGCAAATTCGGACTCTCCGCCACGTTCATCGATCACCCCTCCGGCCTTTGACCATGAGCTGGATCGACTCCGGTTTTTTTGAAAGAGATCCCCTGACATGCGCCCGGGATCTCGTCGGCTGCGTCATTCTGTGGGATGGTTGCGGGGGAAGAATCGTTGAAACGGAAGCCTACGACGCAACGGGCGACCCCGCCTGCCATACCGCCGGCAGGCCTTCCGCCAGGGCGTTCATCGCGGAGAGCCCGCCGGGGGCGCTCTACGTGTATCTGAACTACGGCGTGCATTGGCTTCTCAACTTCCTTGTCAAAGGCGAAAACTCGTCGGGATTCGTCCTCGTTCGCGCGCTCGAGCCGGTATCGGGATTGGAAAAAATGCGGGCCCGGCGTGGCAAGTGCCCGGATCATTTGCTGTGCGCGGGGCCGGGGCGGCTTACGAAGGCGCTTGGAATCACCGGCCCCTCCGGCCACAAGCTCCCGCTTGAGCGAATTCCCGGCGGCGGCTTGATCAAAGGGGAAAACCCGCCTTTGGCGTGTGGCCCCCGGATCGGGATTTCCAAGGCCATGCAGCGTCCCTGGCGGTTCGGGGAGGCTTCCTCCAAGTCGCTCAGCCGCCCGTTCGGAAACTGAATGAGGAATGGATGAATGAGGAATGAGGAATGGAGCGGGTGATGGGAATCGAACCCACGCCTCAAGCTTGGGAAGCTCGCGTTCTGCCATTGAACTACACCCGCCGAAGGGCGACGGCTCCTCCATTCCCCATTCCCTTTCCCCTGGCAATCAAAAAACAGGGAAGATTGTCGGAAATATGCGCGGGAGAACCCGAGAATTAAATGGAAAAAAAGCTTGCCGCCCTTGGAGAATTGGCGTCTTATCTCCCTCGAAAGCGCGGGCATAGCTTAATGGTAAAGCCCTAGCCTTCCAAGCTAGACACGCGGGTTCGATTCCCGCTGCCCGCTCCACTGTCGTTTTCCCAAAACAGCCAAACCATCCTACCTTATGAAAAAATCTATGTATTTCGCGCTTTTCAGTGCGGCCTTTGGGCTTCTTTCCGCTTCCGCGGAAGTCGATTGCTCGAAACTTTCGCAATCGGTGAAAGCTGCGGTTGCCGCCGAGCAATCCCGGGTTCTTGAGATTGTCGCTGCGGAAGTGGCTGCCGCCCCTGCCTGCGCTTGCGAGGTGGTGAAAGCTGCGATCGAGGGTTCCAATGCGGATGTCGGCATGGTTGCCAATATCGTGGAAGCTGCCTCCACCGCGGCTCCCGAGCAAATGCGCCTGATTTCCCAGTGCGCCGTGGCGATGGCTCCCGATGCTCTCGCAAGCGTCCAGGCGGTCGTTGCGAAGCTTGATCCGAACAGCGGTGAAAGCTACAGCGCCAAGAGTGCCAAGGGTTCCAAATTCATCCCCGGCGAAGTCGCCAGCGACTTCAATCCGCTCGACTTTCCGGGTGAAGGTCCGGTTGGACCGCCTCCAGGAAGTCCCGGGGGAAACATTTATTTTCCTCCCGGAACTCCCACTGACGTTCCTCCCGTCATCAATATTCCCGAGGTTACACAGCCAAACCCATACCCATATTACCCGTACTATCCATACGCTGGTTGATCGTTCCCGGTTTGTTCCGATACTCACCCACCCTGCCCTGATTGATTAACCCTTTTTCGATTTTCTCATGAAAACCAGTTCTTCCCTAGCGCTTCTTTCGTTTCTGATGGCCGGTGCGGCCGCTGCTGATGGCCTTTACTACGTGGGTTCGGATGCCCAGGAGTCCCTGCCTCTCAAGTGGGTGGTCGGGCTCAATACGATCTACGACAGCAATACCACTCCCGGAGTTCCCGGATTCGATGACGATGACTCGTTCAGCATCAATCCATACGTGGGTCTTTCCTTTGTCAATATCACACCGCAAACCACGCTCGACATCTATGCGAGATTGGGACTGATCTATTACTTCGATGAGCCTGCGGCGCAAGGAAGCGATGATGCTTATGGCCAGGCCCGGTTGGGAGCGAACATCACCCATCGGTTCAGTGAGCGTCTCCGCCTCTCCAGCCGTAACTTCATCTCCTACGAGTTGGAGCCCGATTATTCCTACGGCTTTGCCACCACCCGCCAGCTCGGGGAATACCTCTTCTGGCAGACGGACAATTCGGTTGGTTTCAGGTGGTCGGAGCGATTCGCCACATACACCGGGTTCTCCCTCCAGGATCTGAATTACTCCGATATCAATCACTCGGATCGGTTCACCTGGACTCTCTACAATCAGTTCCGTTATCAGCTCAGCGCGCAGACCGTGCTTACCGCTGATTATCGCTACAGTGAGACTGATGCCAACGATCTTGCATCCGATTCCACCAACCAGTATCTGCTGATTGGCGCGGAGCATCGCTTCAGCCCCAATACAATCGGTATCATTCGTGCGGGTGCCCAGTTCCGTGATGTGGATGCGGGGGATGACTCCACCAATCCTTATTTGGAACTCGCTCTCAACTCACAGATCAACCAGCAGCTCCGTGTCCGTGCTTTTACCCGCTACGGCATTGAGAGCTATGATACCGTGCAGTTTATTGGCGGCGGATTCGCTGAATATGACGAGCGCAAAACCCTGCGGATCGGTGTTTCGGGTGAGTATTCGCTTTCCCAGACGCTCTCCCTGTTCGGTGGCATTGATTACATCTCCGCTACTTTTGACAGCGGGCGCAATATCGCGACCGGATTTTCGGTGGGTGATGCGGACGAAGATCTCTTCAACGCATACATCGGCGTTTCCGTGAAATTCAGCGACACCCTTTTCGGGACTCTCTCGTATAACTTCACGGATTCCAGCTCGGACTTCGTGAATCGTGACTACGACCGCAGCCGCGTCAGCCTCGGCGTTCGCGCGGAGTTCTGATCATGGAGAATCAGGTTTGCAGATAGCAAAAGTATCAATTTCAAAAAATCAATTGTAGTAGCAAACTCCCGCAATGTCATTCATTGCGGGAGTTTCATTTTCCACTGGAATTCGAATCATTTCGTGAAACATTAATCCCCAATGAACCAGCCGACGTCCCAACAAAATGAAGCCGCGTTGCACGCGGTCGATTACTGGCAGGTCATCAAGAACCGCTATGGCGTGATCCTGTTGACCCTGCTTCTGGTTTTCATGACCGCTTCGGTGATCACCTACGTGATGCCCAAGCAGTATGAAAGCTCCGCGAAAATCCAGGTGAAACCCCGGATTCCTGTCATGATGCCGCTTGGCGACGTATATTCCGAAGTCAGTTCCGGAGGCCGGATGAGCATGACACCGCAGTTCTTTGGCACGGAGTTCGAGAAAATCAAAAGCCGCAACTCGTTGTCGATGGTGGTGGAGAAGCTCGATCTGGTCACCAAGTGGGGGGGCATGGACCGGGAACTCGTATTGCGCCGGCTCTCGGCGATCGTCCACACCCAGAATATCCGTGGAACCGATTTGATTTCGATCCGGGTCCGCCATCCAAACAAGGAGGATGCGAGGGATATCGCCGTGGAAGTGGCGGATGCCTACCGCAGATACCGCATGGAGCTTGAAGGGAAGGATGCGGAGAAAGCGCTGCAGGAATTGAGAAAAGCTGTCAGGGATCAGGAGGAAACGGCGGAGGAAAGCCGCAAGATGCTTACAACCATCATGGAGACGAAAGGGATTTTGTATACCGGTGAGGATTCCCTGTTCAGGCTTTCCGGGTTTGACGAGGGAATCGGGGTGCGCAGCACGCAGGAAAACTTCCATCAGCTTGAGCAGGATAAGATGCAGTTGGAAAGCCAGATTCAGAATCTTCTGAAGTATGACAGCGATCAACTCATGGTATATGCGGCCGGGCTGAATCTGCCTGATAACATCGTCAAGATCCTTCATCCGCAGTATTTGGAGCAAAGGCGCCAGTTGGAGACTTTGAAGGTGAGCGGCCTCGGGCCGAACCATCCCACGATGCGCGTTCAGACGGAGATGGTCGAACAGATGAAGCGGGATCTGAATGAAGGAGTGGTCAGCCTGCGGGATACCCTGAGGGCCCAGCTCGATCTGGCCACGGACCGTTTGACAAGAGTGGAGGAGCTGAAAGATGAAACGCGGGCGAAGGCGATTACCCGGGGCATTGATACGCATGACTTCATGGATGCGAAGCGTGTGTTCGAAACCGATCAGCAACTGTTGCAAACTCTCAAGGTGAAACTGATCGGCGAGTCGATTTCCACTGATATTATGAATGACGGCATTGTCATTCATGATGTTCCGGTGATTTCCGACATTCCGGTAAGTCCCAACGTGAAGCTCAATCTGCTGCTCGGTGCGGTGGTGGGGTTGATATTCGGAGTGGGCATCGCCTTCTTCCTGGAGTATCTGGATACTTCGGTGAAAAGCCTGGAGGATGTGGAGCGCTATCTCCAGGTTCCCGTTCTTGCCGTCATTCCCAAGGATGTCGGGGTTCTTCACAAGCAAAGCGGCATGAGCCCCGATGCCGAGGCGTACCGGATTCTCCGGACCAACATCGAATTCAACCGGAAGAATCCGGAGGACAACGCGATTACCGTGGTGTCCGGAGGCGCGGGGGAAGGGAAATCCACCACTTTGGTGAACCTCGCCTACATCTGCGCGCAGGGCGGATACACCACCCTGATGATCGATGCGGACTTGAGGCGCCCCCGTTTGCACACGTTTTTTGACATCAACAATTCGGTGGGGCTTACCAATTATCTCACCACGGAACTGATGCTGGAGGATGTGATTCTCCAAACTCCGGTGGACAACCTGTATTTCATGCCTTCCGGCATTCTTCCCGCCGATGCCGCGGGGATTCTCAATTCGCGGAGAATGTCCGAATTGATCCAGGATGTGAAGCAGCGCTTCGACCTTGTGCTGGTTGACAGCCCGCCGATTCTTGGTGTCAGCGATGCCTCGGTGCTCGCAAGCGAAGTGGACCTCACGATGATCGTGGTGCAACACCGCAAGCTTCCAAGGAACATGCTGTTGCGGGTGAAGCAGGCGGTGGAAAACGTTGGCGGAACCGTCATCGGGGTGGTTCTCAACAATGTGGATGTCCGCAGCGACAGCCAGTATCAATATTATACCAGCTATTACACTTATTATGCTCCGGCGGAATCCCAGATCGGGCCTGCGGTGGGTGTGGGAAGTGCGCCCGCGCAGTCTCCCAAACCCCAGTCTCCGGCCCGGGGACAGGATTCCGAATTGTACTAAACCCCATCAATCATAACACAATCCTAGTATGAACTTCAAATATCTTGTGGTGGCGCTGATCGCCGTTTTTGCATCGCTGGTTCCGGTCGACGCGCAGATTCGGGGTGGAAGGGCGGTTGAGATCACCATTCTGGGGGTACCTGCGGAAGAACGGGCGAAAGTCGATGGGAGGTACCCGGTGTCAGATAATGGAATGGTGAACATGCCGATGATCGGTCTTGTTCGCGCGGCGGGGCTTCGCTCCGATCAATTGGCGCAGAGCATCCAGAACCGTTACATTGCGGCGGGAATTTACAGCAACCCGACAATCCAGGTGATTTCCTCCGGAGAGGAAGACGTGAGCCGGGATATGGTTCACGTGGGAGGACTGGTTCGCAGGCCGGGCCCCGTGCCGTATGTTCGTGGTCTGACGATCTACCAGGCGGTGCAAGCCGCCGGGGGGCCGACGGAGTTTGGAAGCATGCGCAGGGTGACTCTTTTCCGTGGAACCAGCCAGAAACAATACGATTTGAGAAAAGCCCAGTTCATGCGGATTCCCCTTGAAGCCAACGATACGATCGAGGTGCCTCAGAAGGATTGGAGAGGCTGGTAGCCGATTGCCGATGAAGCTTGCCGTCAGCGCCCGGTGGAGAGTCGTTTTTCTCGCCGGGCATTTCGTTTTCCCCGCGCTTGGAGTCGCGCGGGCGGACGGCGTGCCTCCGGATTTGCTGGCGGCTTTGGAGTCGGAGGATTTCAAGGAGAGGGAGAAAGCTGAAAAGGAGCTTTTGGAATGGGCGGTGGACCGTGATCCCGAGGTGCGTGCGGATTTTCTCCGATTGCACCGGGCGGCGGTGGATCCGGAGGTGAGGCACCGGAGCCTGAGGATCCTGAAGGAGCTGGTGACGAGGGATTATCTCAAGGAAGGAACCGGATTCATTGGAATCGAGATGCAGGCGGAGGAGGTTCAGTTGCCCGGGGAGCCGCAGCCGCCGGTGGGGGCGATCCGCATCACGTCGGTGATGGGGGGGACTCCGGCGGAACGGGCCGGGCTCAAAGTGGATGATCTGATTGTCGGATTGAACGGTGAATCCTTCGAGGCTGATGCGATGCCCGCGGCTTTTTCGGGGAAAGTTGGGGAATTCAAGCCTGACACGGAGATCGTGCTGCAAATCCTGCGGGACGGGGATTTGATGGACCTGAAAGTGAGGTTGATGAGAAGGCCTGGGGATCTGAACAACAACCGTTTCATGGACAATCGTTTTTTTCCAAACCGGGAGCGGATTGACATCGAAGCCAGCGATCGTGCGGCAAAAGAAGCGTATTTCCGGGCGTGGCTGGGCCGCCAGTAACGCGTATCCGTAAATTTTAGCCATCGACAACACGGGGTCTCATGGCAAATTCTTGAAAAATTTCAGAACCCGTTGCGCTTGATATTTATGAGAATTTCCCGGTTCCGCAAAGCCGCCGTCGCCGTTTCCGCTGTTGCCATCTCGTGCTCGGCATGCGCCCAGCAGGCTGATTTCAACGAGGTGGGGCGCCAGATGGCGATCATGCTTCAGAACAGCCATTTCGCCAGGCTGCCGTACAACGCGGAACTCAGCGGGCGGTTTTTGGACAATTACCTGAAGAATCTGGATTTCCAGCGCATCTATTTCACCCAGGCGGATGTGGATGAGTTCCGGGGAAAATACGGGGATCGCCTGCATTCCCTTTTGCTGGAGCGCAACAGCATGGGCATGGCGACGGAAATCTACCGGGTTTTTGAGCAACGGGTGGAAAGCCGTGTGGCTTATGTGGAGGAGTTGCTCGAAAAGAATGAGTTCGATTTCACGAAGGATGAGTTCGCGATGCTGAGCCGGAAGGAGGCTTCCTGGCCGAAGAATGAGAAGGAGGCCGCCGAATTGTGGCGGATCCAGATCAAGGAGGCGATTCTTTCCGAAATGCTCCGCCGTGAAACGCTGGCAAGATTGGCCGAGGAGCGTGGCAAGGACGATCCCACGGCGGAAGATCGTGAGCCGGCCGAGAAAATTTCCCTCCGCTACAAGCGCTTTCTCAAGAGCGTGCAGGATGTGGATGACGAGGATATCGCGAATTATTTCCTCAGTTCGGTGGCGAGGTCCTACGATCCGCACACCGACTACATGAGCGCCCGGGACATGGAGCGTTTCCGGGGGAGCATGAAGAACGAGCTGGTGGGGATCGGGGCGCTTTTGCAGGCCGTGGAGGATGGTGCGACGAAGATCAGTGGCATTGTGGTCGGCGGTCCCGCCGATCGCGAGGGGACGCTCAAGCTCAACGACCGTGTGGTGGGTGTGGATACACTGAATTCCGGGACGTCCGAAGGAATGACGGACATCATGTTCATGAAACTGGACAAGGTGGTGGATCTGATCCGCGGCAAGGAGGAGACTTCCGTCGCTCTGAAGATCGAACCGGCCGGCGGCCCTCCGGGGGAGACCAAGCTGGTGGTGATCGAGCGGGGGATGGTGGAACTCAAGGACGAGCAGGCGTCCGGTGAGATCATTGAAACCAAGGTGGAGGATGGATTGGTCCACCGGATCGGAGTGATCACGCTGCCTTCTTTCTACGCGGATTTCGAGGAGGGAAAGGTCCGCTGCTCCGATGACGTGGAGGCGTTGCTGAAGAGGATGGTTGAGGAAAAGATCAATGGGCTGGTTCTCGATCTGCGGAACAACGGGGGGGGCTCCCTGGAGGAGGTGCGCCGGATGACCGGGTTTTTCGTCAACCCCGGCCCGGTGGTACAGGTGAAAAACACCCTTGGCCAGGTTCAGGTGAAAGACACGGACAAGAAGGACACGGACAACGGAAAACCGATTTATTCCGGCCCCATGGTGGTGATGACCGACAGGAGCAGCGCGTCCGCCAGCGAAATTCTGGCGGGGGCTCTCCAGGATCTGAACCGTGCGGTGATCATCGGGGAATCCTCGACATTCGGAAAAGGCACCGTCCAGCAACCGATGGACATCAGCCGGATGCTGCCGGCGTTCGCGATCCGGGACCGGGCCGGGTATCTGAAGGTTACGATCCAGAAGTTTTACCGTCCGTCGGGCTCTTCCACCCAGATGGATGGAGTCGTGCCGCATGTGGTGGTTCCAAGCCTTACCGATGCGCTGGAAATGGGTGAGGCTTTTCTGGAGAATTCGCTGCCGCATGACCGGATACGGCCGGCCTCCGATTTCAAGCCGCTGGACATCCAGCCGCTGTTCATTCCGTTTTTGAAGGAAAGAAGCCAGGAGCGGATGAGTGAATCGAAAGATTTCACATACGTCATCGAGGATGTGATGAGGGCGAAGGAGCGGCTGGAGAGCAATCAGGTTTCCTTGAACATCGATACACGCAGGGCCGAGCTTCAGGAGGCGGACGCGACCCAAAAGGAGCGCAATGCCGAGCGCCGGGAGCGTTTCGCGGAAATCAGCGCCCGGGATAAGGAAATGTTCACATTTTACCGCCTCACGCTTGATGATCTGAACGAGAAAGCGGAACTCCGTTCTTATGATCCCGGGGCGGAAAACACCGAGTACATGCGGCGGGCGAAAGACGAGAATGAGGATCTGGATGACACCCCGAAGTGGCCGTCCGGGCTGGATTCGGTCAAACGCGAGGCGATCTCGGTGGTGGAGGATCTTGTGAAGATGACCGAGGATGCCCGTGTGGCGGGCTTGCTGAAGCCGGCTGCTTCCGACGTCCGCTGATGCAGGGGGTTGCGGAAAATCTCGGGGTCATCCGCAGCCGCATTGCGGATGCATGCGGGCGGAGACCGGCGGGTATGGGGGAAGTGGAGCTGATCGCCGTATCAAAGACTTTTCCCGCCGGATTGATCGGCGAGGCGGTGGCTGCGGGGCAAAGGATTTTCGGGGAAAGCAAGCTCCAGGAGGCGGAGCCGAAGATCGCGGAGCTGCCTTCCGGGTTGTCGTGGCATTTCATCGGGCGGGTGCAACGGAACAAGGTGCGGAAATTGTTGTCTTCCTTCCAGGTGATCCATGGCATCGATTCCGCGCGTTTGGCCGAACACACGGACCGGATCGCGGGGGAGATGGGAATCCGGGCGAAGATTTTTCTGCAATTCAACGTGGGGGAGGAGGAATCGAAAGGGGGATTTTCCGCCGCGGAGCTGGAGTCCTGTTTCGATTCGCTGTGGGAATGGAAGAACCTTGAGATCCTCGGTTTGATGGCGATTCCACCGGAAGGAAGGGATGCGGAGGCTGCCCGCCCATGGTTCCGGCAACTGCGCGAGTTGCGGGATGGGCTGGAAAAAAGAAGCGGAGCCCGGTTGCCCGCGCTGAGCATGGGGATGAGCGGGGATTTCGAGGTGGCCGTGGAGGAAGGTGCAACCCATGTCCGGGTGGGTTCCGCGATTTTCGGAAAACGCGCGTATCGGGTGGAAGGGGAGCTTGGCTGAATTGATTATGCAGATGGTTTTGGAACAGGCGGTGGTGATCGGGGAGGAGTTCGCGTTGTCCTTTGCGGATGGCACGGAGTTGTTTCTTCCGTTGCCGGGGCTCCGGCGGGCGTGCCCCTGCGCCGCCTGCCAGGGAGAGCCGGATGCTCTCGGGCGGGTGTTGAGGCCGCAGGTGGAGCATGGCCCGGGCGCTTTCGAGTTGAGGAGATTCGAGGGGGTGGGGGGGTATGCGTTGCAGCTTTTCTGGGGGGACGGGCATTCTTCCGGGATCTACAGTTTTCCGTATCTGATCCGCTGTGGCAGGTTGCTGGCTTGAACCTCCGCCGCGGGAGGAAGATGGTTTCCGGCGTGATCGATGCCCGTGAGCCGTTGGCCGGAACCGCCCTGCTGTCCGCAAAGGAAGTCGCGGCGTTTTCCGCCGCGGGATTTTCCACCGTTGCGGATCTGCTCGATCATCTTCCGAGAAGGCACGAGGACCGGAGGGCGTTTGATTCGTTTCCCAACCAGCCTTCTCCGCAGGCGGTTTGTCTGAGGGGAACGGTGGTGGATACTTTCGTGCGGAGAATGGGGGCAGGCCGCCGCATGGATGAGGCGGTGGTGATGGATGGGGAAGGCGGTGTCTTCGGCTCCTCGAAGATCACCTGCCGGTGGTTCAACATGCCGTTCATGCAGAAGATGATCGCGGCGGGGCAGGAGGTGGTGGTTTATGGAAAAGTGAAGGAATCGGGCGGGAGGCTGGTGATGGACCATCCTGAATTTGAACTGCTCCGGGGGGACGATCTCTCTTCCATCCACATGGAGCGGATTGTTCCGGTGTACAAAAACATCGCCGGGATCGGCCAGCGGAGATTGAGGGAGATTGTTCATCTTCTGTTAGATCGGGTGGATTCCGGGAGTCTGTCCGCGCCCTATGAGATTTGCCCCGGCTTTTCCCGGATGGAGACGATCGCGGACATTCATTTTCCCGATTCATTGGAAAAGGCGGCGGAGGCGAGGCGGAGGCTGGCATTCGAGGAGTTCTTTGAAATCCAGCTCCGGGTCTTGTGGTCGCGCGTGCGTCACCACGAATTGGAAGGGCGGGTGCTCGGCAAACGCACCGCGTTGCTGAAACGGTTTTACGAGAGCCTTCCATTCGATCTGACAGAGGCGCAGAAGCGGTCCATCCGCGAGATCGTGGCGGACATGCGGCTGCCGAGGCCGATGAACCGGCTTTTGCAAGGGGACGTGGGGTCCGGGAAAACCTTCGTGGCCATCGCGGCCTTGCTGCTGGCGGTGGATTCCGGCTGCCAGGCGGCGCTGATGGCGCCCACGCAGATTCTCGCGGAGCAACATTACCTCGTCCTCTGCAAGTGGATGAAGGAGCTGGGGGTGCGCGTGGCGTTGAGGACGGGCAGCCGCGAGGACCGGAACCATTTGGAGATGGAGGGGCTTCCGCAGATCCTCGTGGGGACCCATGCGTTGATGTACGATGATGATCGTATCAACGATCTCGGATTGGTGGTCATCGACGAGCAGCACAAGTTCGGCGTGGGGCAGCGGGCGGCGCTCATCGGGCGCGGTGTCAGGCCGGACGTGCTGGTGATGACGGCGACACCGATTCCGCGGACGCTGACGATGACGGTTTACGGGGATCTCGATGTTTCCCTGCTCGATGAGAAACCGGCCGGGAGAGGAAAGGTGGTGACGGCGGTCCGCACCGGTGCGAAGCAGAAGGAGGTCAACGCTTTCGTGAAACGGGAATTGGAGGCGGGGCGGCAGGCTTATCTGGTGTATCCTTTGGTCGAGGAAAGCGGCTCGCTGAAGGCGGAGTCCGCCACGGAGGCTTTCGCGAAATGGACGAAGCGCTTGTCCGGATTCCAGGTGGGTTTGCTGCATGGGAAACTCCGTCCGGAGGAAAAGGAGGAAATCATGAGCCGCTTCCGGGATGGGGAAATTCACGCGCTTGTGTCCACATCGGTGATCGAGGTGGGGGTGGATGTTCCGAACGCGAACCTGATGATCGTTCACCATGCGGAGCGTTTCGGCCTCGCCCAGCTCCATCAGTTGCGCGGGCGCATCGGGCGCGGGGGGCACAAGGGATATTGTGTGTTGCTTTCGGATGGGAAAAATCCGGAGTCCATGGAGAAGCTGGGTGTGATGGAGAAGACTTCCGATGGGTTTGAAATTTCGGAGGCGGATCTGAAACTCCGGGGGCCCGGTGATGTTCTTGGCACCGCGCAGAGCGGGATTGCGGAGTTTCGTTTCTCCGATTTTCTGACGGACACCGGGCTGATGCGCGAGGCGCGCGCGCGCGCGGCGGAGATTCTGGCGGAGGATCCGCAGCTTGACGGCATGCACGCCGCTTTCCGGGAGATCGTCGGGCGGGGGGCTGGTCCGGGCGCCGCCCCCGGCACGGCGTGATTTTTTCTATCGGCCGACGATCCGGTAGACCGGTCCGCCGTGGTCGATGATGTAGAGGTCGCCTTCGTTGTTTTCCGCGAACGAGGCGATCAGGTTGATGCGTCCGCCGTTTGGCTGGAGCTCGTCCGTGTGGTCTTTGAAATCCGCAACCTTGCCGTTTTCCAGGACGAAGGACCAGATGCGGGGATTTTGATAATCACCGAAGAAGTATCTCCCCTGAAGTTCGTCGATCGGCCCGCGATAGACATATCCTCCGGTGACAGAGATTCCTTCAAGGGGACCGGAACCGTGGCGATATACGTATACAGGATCGATCGCGCCCCGTGGCTTTCTGCCCCCGACTCCGCCTGCCGTCTCCATAAGACCTTCCCTGAGCCGCCAGCCGTAGTTGGCGCCGGAGCCTTCGCCCCTGGGCATGAAGTTGATTTCCTCCCAGAGGCCCTGGCCCACATCGGCACTCCAGAAGTCGCCGGTTTCGCGGTCGAAGGAGCAGCGCCACGGATTGCGAAGCCCGTAGGAGTAGATTTCCGGTTTGGCCGATTTTCTTTTGGCGAAGGGGTTGTCCGGCGGGATCGTGTAGCCTTCGTCTCCCGAGACATCGATGCGGAGAAGTTTGCCGAGGAGGCTGTCCAGATCCTGAGCGCGTTCCCTGGGGTCGTTGCCCGAGCCGCCGTCGCCATTGGCGATGTAGAGCATGCCATCCGGCCCGAAGCCGATCCAGCCGCCGTTGTGGTTGTCGAAATCCTGCTGGTAGCGGAGCAGCACCTCCGCGGTGGAGGGGTCGGTGGTGGCGCGGTCGGCTGATAGGAAACGAACGATCCGGGTGTGCCGTTCGTTGTCGGTGAAGTTCACATAGTAACGGCCGCTTGTTTCAAAGTCAGGAGAAAAGGCGAGGCCGAGCAATCCTTCTTCGTTGCCGCGCCTGCTGACATCGGAGCGGATGTCGAGAAACGGTTGTTCGGAGCGTTGCCCGGTTTTTTCGTCCACGATCCATACCTGCCCGGCTTGCTCCATGATCCAGAGTTTTCCGCTGGTTCCGGGAGGAGTGCCCGCCCACACCGGCCGCTCGAATCCGTCCGCGACTTTCTCCACTCCGATCGCGGCCGGAAGGGAAAGGGATGAGGCGAGGAGAAGGGACAGGATGCGGATTTTTGAAAGCATGGGCGGCATGATAGCAGAGCGGGGTGCGGCGACAAGCGGGGATCTCCCCAAGGCAGGGGTGATCTGAAAATACGGGTTCCGCAAGCCGCTCCAGGCGGGAACCTCCGCACCTCCCGGGCAGCCGGAGTCGGAACCACATTGCCTGTGGCGCGGGCTCAGTGACGACGGCGGCGCAGCAGGCCAAAGAGTCCGATGCCGCCAAGAATCGCTACGGCTGGCTCCGGAACGGGGGCGATGCCGGGATTCCCCGTTTGTCCTCCTGCGGAAATCCAATAGGAGCCGGGCGTCGCATTTTCAAACGAATCCACCAATGTGAGGTTTTCGTCCGCAAAGAACCATTCGGAAACATTGTTGGTTCCGTAGTTGTCCACAGTGGTGACTCCGGAGCGGTCCACTGTGCGAATGGAACCTGGAAAATCCTGGTCGCCATAGGTAAGGCGATCCACCGGAGTTTCCCCGGTGCCGTCATATAGATTGATCTCGTCGTTTCGTCCGAGATTCGGACCGGAGACACCACCGGAGGCACCCAGCCCTCCGATGATCTTGATCGTTCCGGGCAATCCCCAGGCCAGACGGAAGGCTTCCGCGTCGCCTTCCGCCAGAAGCACCGATTCTCCCGCCGCGACGAGACCAAACGCGCTCAAATCAAAGTAAGTGTTTGGCGAGCTTTTCTCCCAATCCCGGTTGCTGTCGGAAAAATACCAGCCGTTCATATTGATCGCCGTTGTTCCGATATTGGTGAACTCCATGAACTCGGGAGTTTCGTTGTACATCCATTCCGTGATGACGATTGCTCCCTGAGCATGAGTCAGGGTGAGGATGATTCCGGCTAATAGGGGATATTTGATTTTCATGGCATTGAAAAAAGACGCTGGGAAGAATCCTCGTGCAACTATTATGGCGAGTTCAGGTGGGAAATGGTGACAAATATGTCACAAGTGGCGGGATCATTGCCCCGGGTTCACGATCTCCCTCTGCCAGCCTCCCCCATGCGGGTGCCTACGCCGAGAGTTTCACGTCCGGTTGGTCGGTGTGGATGAAGTGGCTCCAGCTCTCGTCTCCCAAGCCGTTTTCATGAAGCCCGAAGAGCGGGCGCCAGCGCGGTGCCACCGGTTTGCGGAGGGGGTGCATGTTCGCCTCGTGGGGGAGTTTGTTCGCCTTGCGGGTGTTGCAGCGGATACAGGAGGTGACGATGTTTTCCCAAGTGGTGCGGCCGCCCTTGTCGCGCGGCATCACATGGTCGAGGTTCAGTTGTCCCTCCGGCAATACCTTCGTGCAATACTGGCAGGTGAACTTGTCGCGCAGGAACACATTGCGCCGGGTGAACTTCACCTCCAGACGCGGCAACCGGTCGTAAACCGCCAGCACCACGATCTTCGGCACCCTCAGCGCGAGGCGCACCCCGTGAACGGCTTCCTCCTCCGTTTCCATTGTGTCGCCGGAGTAATCGATCCAGGAGCAGAGATCGTGCGTCCGGAACTTTTCCCCGCCTTCCACCTGCACCACTTCCGCATGGCCTAGGCAGAGGAGATGCACCGCCCGCCGGACGGAGCAGGTGTGAACCGGTTGCCAGAACCGGTTCAATACGAGCACGGGGAGTTCCAATACAGCGCTCATCACCTTTCCAAATTTCAAACATGGGGAAACTAGCAGACCGCGTTTTTACGGCAATGGAAAAGCTGCCGCCTGGTGAAATCCGGCGCTTCCGTCACATGCCGGGATGTGCGGCGCATGCGGGCGCGAGGGTTTTCCCCCTTGGACACACGCGCCTTCCGGGCCATCGTCGCCGCGCATGACAGAAGCTCTTTCGCCTGCGGAGAGGCACCGCTACTCGCGCCATCTCCTCATTCCCGGCATCGGGGAGGAGGGTCAGCTTCGTTTGAAAAATTCCTCCGTCCTGCTCGTGGGAGCGGGGGCGCTGGGGTCTCCCTCCGCCATGTATCTTTCCGCCGCCGGAGTGGGCCGGATCGCCATCGTGGATCCTGATACGGTGGATGCCACCAATCTCCAGCGCCAGATCCTTCATGGTGAATCCTGGATCGGAAAGGCCAAGCTGGACAGCGCGGCCGACCGCCTCCGCGAGATCAACCCCCATATCGAAATCATCACCCATCGCAGCCGCTTCACTCCGGAAAACGCCATGGAAATGGCGGCTTCCCATGATGTGATCGTCGATGGCTCCGACAATTTCCCCACCCGCTTTCTCACCAACGACACCGCGTTTTTCCTCGGGAAACCCCTCGTGTATGGGGCCATCCACCGCTTTGAAGGCCAGACCGGAGTCTTCGCCCCGCATCTCGGCGGTCCCTGCTACCGCTGCCTCCTGCCCGCCATGCCCGCTCCCGGCAGCGTTCCCTCCTGCCAGGAGGCCGGTGTCCTCGGCGTTCTGCCGGGCATCATCGGCTCCCTCCAGGCGGCGGAAGCCCTCAAGATTCTCCTCGGAATCGGAGAGATCCCGCTCGGCAAGCTCACCATCTACGATGCCCTTCGTAGTTCCTTCCGGTCCCTCCGCCTCCGCCGGGATCCCGAATGCCGGCTCTGCGGGGACAATCCCCGGATTGACTCCGTGTCCAATTCCGAGACCCTCGCCAACAACACCTGCACACCCTCCATGGATGCCATCACCACCCGCGAACTCCGCGAACTCCTGCTCTCTCCGGAAGCCGGAAACGTTCTGCTCATCGACGTCCGCGAGCCCTCCGAGCACGAGATCGCGAGGATCGAAGGTTCCCGGCTCATTCCGCTGGGCACGCTTCCCGGTCATCTCGATTCCCTCCCGCGCGACCGCGAAATCCTCATCCACTGCAAATCCGGCGGGCGATCCGCCAGAGCTGTTTCCCTGCTCATGGAAAACGGATTCACCCGGGTGAAAAACGTCACCGGCGGAATCGACGCCTGGCTGGCGGAGGAATAGGGCAAGCAATGGGGAGCACACGCGCCGCGTGGTGGCGATCATTGGTCGCCATCTCCCGCGCTCCGGGGGCTCCGAAAAACCAAGCCGTCCCGCATCCGGGAAACTCCCCGCCATGTCAGCCCGTTTCCGGCGATGGCGCCGAAAACAGCATGCGAGGGCGCATGCGCTCCCCCGTTTGGAAGATTCCAAACGGATGATCAGAGCGCCCCGAAGCGTCGGCTGCGGTTCCGATATTCGGCCACGGCGTCGAAAAGGTCGCCCTGGCGGAAGTCGGGCCAGAATTTTTTCACGATCACGATTTCCGAGTAGCTGATCTGCCAGAGCAGGAAATTGGAGACGCGCAGCTCGCCGGAGGTGCGGATGAGAAGATCGGGGTCGGGGATTCCCGCGGTTTGGAGGCGGGAGGAGAAGAGCTTGCAGTCGATGTCCGCGGGGTCGATGCGGCCTGCGGCGGCGTCCGCCGCGAGGGAGCGGGCGGCGGCGGTGATTTCCTCGCGGGCTCCGTAGGAGAGGGCGAGAACGAGGGTCATGGAATCGTTCCCGGCGGTGCGTTTTTCGATTCGTTCGAGCCGGGCGCGGGTTTTTTCCGGCAGCTTTTCGAGTTGGCCGATCGCGCGGAGGCGGACGTTCTGTTTGTCGAGATCCTTGGCTTTTTCGTCGAGGAAACGGTCGAGAAGTCCCATCAGCGCCTCGACTTCGGATTCAGGCCGGTTCCAGTTTTCCGAGGAAAAGGCGTATAGCGTGAGATACTCCACTCCGAGTTCCTTGCAGGCTTCCATGACTTCCCGGACGGATTCGGCACCTGCCCGGTGGCCTTCCCGGCGGGGCAGGCCGCGCTCCTTTGCCCAGCGGCCGTTCCCGTCCATGATGACGGCGATGTGGCGCGGGGTCTCGGGCTGGTCTCGCATGGGAGTGAGGGAGGCGGACGGTGGCGGGAGGCAATCGGTTTTCACTGCAAGGATCGTTCGGTTTCGTGCGATTCCTGGAGGATGAAAGTGAAGTGGGTGTGATGCCGGTGTGAGTTTCCGGTGAACTCACACCACGAGGGTTTGCGAGCGGTCCGGGCCGACTCCGACGAAGGAGACGGGCGCGCCGCAGAGTTCGCCGAGGCGGGACAGGTAGGCTTTGGCTTCGGCGGGCAGCTCGTCGTAGCGGGTGCAGGAGGTGGTGTCGGCTTTCCAGCCGGGAAGGGTTTCATACACCGGAACGGCGCGGTCCCATGCCTTGCGATCGGCGGGCGGCAGGGTGTGGATGGTGCCATCGACATCGTATCCGGTGCAGATGGAGAGTGTTTCGTAGGCATCGAGCCCGTCCAGATTGGTGACGGCCAGTCCGGTGACTCCGTTCACCATGCAGGCGAAGCGGAGGAGGACGGTGTCGAGCCATCCGCATCCGCGCGGCCGGCCGGTGGTGGCTCCGAACTCGCGGCCGAGGCCGTGGAGGTATTCGGAGAGTCCTTCGTCGCCGGTGGGGAAGGGGCCGGAGCCCACCCGTGTGGTGTACGCCTTGCAAACTCCGATGACGGAGTCGATCGCGGTGGGCGGCAGGCCGGAGCCGGTGCAGGAGCCTCCCGCGGTGGTGTTGGAGGAGGTGACGAACGGATAGGTGCCGAAGTCGATGTCGAGCAGGGTTCCCTGGGCTCCCTCGAAGAGGAGGTTTTTGCCGGATTTCCACGCGCTGTGGAGCACCGGAATGGTGTTGGTGACGTGGGGGAGAAGCCGCTGGAATGCGGTCAGGACTTCGTCGCGGACCGCGGCGGCGTCGAACGTCTGCAAACCGTATTTCGCGAGAACCTCGTTGGCTTCGGCGACGCGGCGGGCGATCTGCGAGGTGACGAAATCGTGGTCGTGAAAATCCGCCACGCGGAGTCCGCAGCGGTTCACTTTGTCGGCGTATGCGGGACCGATGCCGCGCCTGGTGGTGCCGATTTTCTGATCGCCGAGAGCGGCCTCGCGAGCGGCGTCGAGTTCCTTGTGGAGGGGAAGGACCACGTGCGCGCGATCGCTGATGAGCAGTTTCTCCGGGGTGATCTTCACTCCCTGGGATTCGACGCGCTGGATCTCCTGGACAAGGCCGACGGGATCGATGACGACGCCGTTTCCGATGACATTTGTCTTCGAGTCCCAGAGGATGCCGGAGGGAAGGAGGTGGAGGATGTACTTGGTCCCTTTGGCGATGACGGTGTGCCCGGCGTTGTTGCCGCCCTGGCCGCGGATGACGACGTCCGCAGCCTCGGTGAGATAATCCACGATTTTGCCTTTGCCTTCATCCCCCCATTGGAGACCGACGATGATGGTGTTCATGAAATTCGTTAAGAGTTATTGGTTATTTGTTATAGGTTTTGCTCGAACAACTTCTAACAAATAACTTATAACTTCTTCGATTCATCGATGAGCGCCGCGAATTCGTCGAAAAAGTAGGATGCGTCGTTGGGGCCCGGGGCCGCTTCCGGGTGGTACTGGACGCTGAAGACGGGAAACTCGCGGTGGCGCATGCCTTCCACGGTGCCGTCGTTGAGATTGATGTGGGTGACCTCGATTTCCGGAGGGAGTGAATCGGGATCGACCGCGAATCCGTGGTTCTGGGAGGTGATGGAGATGCGTCCGGTGCGCAGGTCTTTGACCGGCTGGTTGCCGCCGCGGTGGCCGAACTTGAGCTTGAAGGTGGAACCGCCGAAGGCGTGGGCGAGGATCTGGTTGCCGAGGCAGATGCCGAACACGGGAAGTTTGCCGAGGAGGCTTCTGATTTCCCCGTGAATGTAGCCCAGCGCGGCGGGGTCTCCCGGGCCGTTGGAGAGAAAGAGCCCGTCCGGGTTTTTTGCGAGGACTTCGGCTGCGGTGGTGCGGGAATTGACGACCTCCACCTCAAACCCCGCCTGCCTGAGCCGGCGGAGGATGTTGTATTTCAATCCGAAATCGTATGCGACAATGCGGTGGCGGACGGGTGGCAGAGGGAGATACGGGCCGTCGAGGCCGGTGGAGGCGTTCGGCAGCACCCAGTCGCGGGATTCCCCGGTCCATCGGTAGGATTCCGGGGTGGAAACCTCTTTTACATAGTCCATGCCCTCCATGGATGGGGAATTGCGGGCGGCTTCCACGGCGGCATCCTGATCCAGTTCGGTGCTGACACAGGCGCGCATCGCACCGAGCGAGCGGAGATGTCTGGTGAGAGCCCGGGTGTCGATGCCCTCGATGCCGGGAATGCCGTGTTCCTCCAGGTAGGAGGAAAGGCTGCGGGAGGAGCGCCAGTTCGACGGCACCTCGCAGAGCTCCCCGATGACAAAAGCCCGGATGTGGGGCTCCCGGGATTCCCCGTCTTCGGGATTGATTCCGTAGTTGCCGATCTGGGGGTAGGTCATCGCCACGATCTGGCCGCGGTAGGAGGGATCGGTGATCACCTCCTGATAGCCGCTCATGGAGGTGTTGAAGCAAATTTCCCCGGTGGTGGTTCCGGTGGCCCCGAAGGCGGTTCCTTCGAAGCAGCGTCCGTCTTCAAGGGCAAGAATGGCGTTTTTCGGCACAGCGGCGGGAGGCTATGCGGAGGTTCAAGGCGATGCAAGAGAATGCTGGACGGTCAAGGGGCGGTTTCTTTTTTGCCAAAAAGGGGTTGCATCCCGGTGTGGGAAGGCCCTAGCTTCCCGCCCGCCCGCCCGGGAGGGCGCGGACGAAGCGCGGTTAGCTCAGTGGTAGAGCACCTCCCTGACACGGAGGGGGTCACTGGTTCGAACCCAGTATCGCGCACCATCCTTTCTTTTGTCGTCCTTCTTTCGTTTTGACATCCGAGATGAATGTGGAGCCGCCCGCGCCCGAGGAATTCGACGCGTTGCTCCGGCTTCTTGATGATGAAACCCCCGTGGTCCGGGCCCGTGTGGCCGAGCGCCTGTCCAGTTGCGGCGGGGATCTGAGCGAGTGGCTGGCCACCCACCCCCGCCGACTTACGAATGAGGAGAAAAAAATCCTGTCCGGGATTCTCGCCTCCTCCCGTCGTGAAATTCTTGCCCGCGAGTGGGTGTTCCCCACCGGCGGCGCGGCGGCGCTGGGGGAGGATTGGGATTGTTTCGAGGCACTTCTCCGCGCTCTTTCCGATTTTCTTCATGATGGCATCACCTTGCGGCAGCCGCTTTCCGATGCCCTTGATTTCCTCGCGGAGGAGGCGGCGGGGGAGGGGGTTGCGACCGAAAATGATCTCCGCGCCTTCCTCTTCGGCAGCGGGCGTCTCCGTGGCAACAAATCCGAGTACTACGATCCCCGGAATTCCGATCTCGCCTGGTGCATCGACGAAGGGAAATCCAATCCGCTGGGCCTCTGCGTGATCTTCATTCTTGTGGGCCGCCGTCTGGGGCTGGAGGTGGAGGGGGTGAATTTTCCCGGCCATTTCCTTTGCCGGATCTTTCAGGACGGTTTTCCGGTCATCATCGATTGTTTCGACAAGGGACGTCTCCATCTTCAGTCCACGTTGCTGGAAAGCGGGAGCGATCTGAGCACGGGGCAGAAGGAGCAACTGCGCCGGACGGCGGATCCCGGGACGATTCTCCTCCGTTTGCTGAACAATCTCGGGAAGTCGCTGATGGAGACGGGGCGTCCCGAGGATGCCGGTTTGATCGGGGAGTTGCGGCGTATGACCGGGTGATTTTTCAGCTCCTGGTGGTCAGAGGATGATGCATGGGCGGCGATTGAACATCGAACATCGAACGTCCAACATCGAACGTCGAAGGGAAGAATCCAGAGTCCGGTCTTCCCCAATAACGAATAACCAATAACGAATAACCTGATCTTTTACCAGACGCCCAGCTCGGCCAGTTGTCTGGAGGCGGCTTCCGCCCATCCGCGGTTGGCCGCCGGAGATGCGGGGGAGGGGTGCAGGATTTTTCCGATCACGGCGTTGCTTCCGTTGGCCGCCCGGCGCAGCCGTTCTTCGGCGAATGCTCCGACGCCGATGAGGAAGGAGGGGCGCAAGGCTTCGATGATGTCGCGCAGGTGCTCCTGGCAGGCGGCTTCGACAGGGGCCATTTCCGGTGCGGGAAGTTTGTCCGGGGTGAGGTTCGCGCCGGTCGCGCTCATCCAGACGAGGGGGCAGTAGTTCGTCACCAGATGGTCGCGGAAAAAATCTCCGGCGGAGGGGAAACGCTCCGCGAAAAGACCCCACAAGCGCCGTCCGCTCACTTCCGAGCGGGTGCATCGGAATCCTTCCACCGGTCGTTTCGGGTGTTCGGTTTCCGGTTTGCCGATTTCGGTTTCGATGCCCATCCAGTCCCTGACCGCCGGGATTTCCCCGAAAGGGATTCCCGTCTGCGCCATGCCGAAGGGGCCGGGATTCATTCCCAGAAAAATGACCCGTTTCGGGCCTTTTCCGAAGCGTTCGAGGTATTCCCGGTGAGCGGCCCAAGCGTAGTCCAGAGGGTGATACACGTGGCTCACCGGCGGGGAGAATTTCAAATTTCGCAGCGCTCCGGCCAGGCGTTCCGCGGATGCGGTCAGTCGGTTCATGGGAGAGGAAGGAATCAGTTCCGCCATGAGATGGCCAGCACGAGCAGCGCCAGAGGCAGGTAGAGCAGGGTGAAAAGGAAGAGTTTTCTGGCGGATTTCCGTTCCCCGTCTTTCACGAATTTCAACGCGAGCCCGGCCATCACCAGCGCCAGCAGGGGGCCGGTGAAATTCCACAACAATCCCGCGAATCCGAAGAACGCGGGCAGCAGCGAAAAGACCGCCAGCGCCACCGCGAACATCGCCGACAGCCATCCGCTTTTCCGCCCGCTTTCGTCTCCATTGGACCACATTTTGTAGCCGGCCGACTCGTATTCCTCGCGGCACAGCCAGTTGATGGCAATGAAGTGCGGCAACTGCCAGAAGAACAAAAGGCCGAAGAGAAACCACGCTTCGGTGTTCATCGGGCCGCCCGCGCCCACCCACCCGATCATCGGGGGAATCGCCCCGGGGATCGCGCCGACGAGGGTGTTGGCCGAGCTCACCCGCTTCAGCGGCGTGTAAACGAAAACGTAAATCGCGATGGTGGCCGCCGCCAGATAGGCCGCGACATGGCCCACCATCGCCGCCAGGTGGATGATGCCGATGGCGGAGAGAATCCAGCCGATGCCGAACGCGACCTGCGGGTCCATGCGCCGGGATGGCAGCGGACGGTTCGCCGTGCGGCCCATCCGGGCATCCAGATCGATTTCCATCAACTGGTTGAACGCCGCCGATCCGAACGCCGCGGCCGCGGTGCCGAGCAGGGTGTGGATGAGCTTCGCCCAGTCGATGCCGGTTCCGAAGGAAGCGAGCAGGAAACCGAAGAATGTGGTGATGAGGACGAAGAAATTCAGCCGCACTTTCATGAGCACCGCCAGGTCCTGCCGCAGGCCGGGGCGGGGTGGGGCTTCTTCCCCGGGGGCAATGGGCGGGGAGACGGGATCTTCCGCCGGGCTCTCTTCCTTGCTGTTTCCGGATTCATCCATCGTCGCGCGGAATCATGGCGCGAATCCGCAGCATTCCAAGCAGGAAGAGCGGAGAGCCTGGAGCTGAGAGCTGAGAGTTTGGAGTCAAGAGAAGAGGGGGAGAACTCTCCGCTCTCCGCTCCAAGCTCTTCCTCAGGCGACGGCTTCGCCGACGACGTCTTTCACCCGGCCGGCGATGATGTCGGCGAGGTTGGCCTCGCCTTCCGAGCGGAGGAAGTCGCAGTAGTTGGAGGCGACGGCTTCGAGGTCCGAAGAATATTCGGAACCAAGGGATTCAAAACCGGTGAGCGCTTTCTCGAAGTGGCGGCGGGCCCAGGAGCGATCTCCGGTATTCAACAGGGCGAGCGCGAGATTGTTGTGGGATTGGGCGGTGTCGGGATGGTTCTCGCCCAGCAGGGAGCGCCGGGTTTCGAGCGCCATCATGTGCATCTCCCGCGCCTGCTCGTGGAATCCGGCGGCCTGATAGAGCGCGCCGAGGTTGTTGGAGACGGAAGCGGTGATCTCGTGTTCCTGACCGAGCTGTGCGTGGAGGATTTCCAACGCGCGGAGGAAGTGGCTTTCCGCGGAATCGAGATCTCCGGCGGTTTTTTTCACGAAGCCCAGATTGTTTTCGAGCCCCGCGATGTCGAGCAGGAGCGGGGGTTCGTGTTTTTCAAAGATTTCGACGGCCTTTTCCCAGTGCTTGATGGCGCTGGCATTGTTTCCGAGAGCATCATGCGCGCCGCCCATGTTGGCATGGAGGCGGCCGATTTGTTCGAGCCGGTCGGGGCGGTTGTCGAGCTGGTCGATCGCCTGGCGGTAGTCGTCGCAGGCGGCTTCATGGTTGCCGAGTTCCCGGTAAAGGTCCGCGCGGCTTTCCAGAGCGGATGCGAAGGCATCGATGGTTTCCAGATCGGCGTCGAGGATTTGCTGGGTTTTTTCGACCGCGGCGGTGGTGGCGTGGAGAGCCTCCTTGAGGTCTCCCGCTTGGCGGAGCGCTTCGACACGTTCGCTGAGAATGCTGATGAGGGTGGCGTTTGCAGAGTCCATGGCGATGGAGGGGTGGGTGTTTTCAGGAAGTCTCCGGAGCGGACGGGAGGAGCCGGCCTACGGGGGGAAGCCGTTCCAACAATTCGCTGCGGGTAGCAGGCAAAGTGCCGAGTGCATCGCGGAGTGCAATGCCAGATTGACGATGAAGGGAGGCGATGCCGAGAAGTTTCGCCAGTTCTTTTTCGTAGTGCAGGAATGCCCGCATGCTGGCGCCCTGATGGTCGAGGTGGTCGAGCGCGCGCGCCAGCAGATGATGCAGGCCGGGTTCGGGGTGTTCCGGCTCGACGGCGGATTCCAGCAACTGGCAGCAATATGCGGCGAGCAGGGTGGTGGTGTAGTCGCGGCGCAGGCCCTCGCGCCATTGGTCGATCACGACCTCGCGCAGGGTGTGCAATTCCCCCCGGCGGGCGCGGGCGATGGTGATTTCCCCGCCAAAGAAGAGGTCGAGCTTTCCGGCGAAAGGGCTTTTCGGCTGCCGTGCGCCCCTGGCCACGGTCTTGAGCAACCCGTGCTCTTCGGTCATCCAATGCACGATGAGACTCGTATCCGTCAACCGGGTCCGTCTTACCAGAATGGCTCGCGTGGATTGCACAGTGTAACTTTCGATCTCTTTTATGAATTTTTCCAATGTAAATTCATGGTAAAGGCATTTTGCGTAATATTGCGCTGCTTCACCGTCCGGGCCCGGCGGGGCCGATGTATTCTTTCGCGACGACGACGTTGTCGAAAAACACGATGTTGACGGGGTTGTCCGTCCAACGGTCGGTAACGTAGGATTCGACGGACAGGGAGTTTGCAAAAAGGGTGGGGGAGGTCCGCCAGTTGATTCCGGTCCAGTGGCCGGTGAGCTTGCCGTCGATCCAGTATGCCTGCTCCCCGTCCGGCTCGCCCGGGGTGTTGTGTTTTACCATCATTTCGACGCAAATCCATTGGTCGCGGGGGATGTCCGGCTGGTTTTCCGCCATGAAGGAGTTTCCCCAGTGCTTTCCGTCCCGGCTGGCTTTCATTTCGTGCCAGTAGGTGTAGAAGTTCCATTTTCCGGGCGGAGGGAATTCGCCGTGATTTCCCCAGGGTTCCATGCCTGTGGTGAAGCGGTCGTCGCCTTCGGGTTTGATGCCGGCTTTGCCGAATCCCGACCAGCGGTCCGCGCCATGGAGGCTTTTGTTCGCGCGCAGCCGCACGAGGTGGTGGGTGTGGCCGCAATCGGCTGCGAATTTCACATAGTATCTCACGAACAATGGGTCCGCGGATTCAAACCACTTCGTGACGCCGCCGCCGGTGTTTTTTCCCAAAGTGGCGGTTGCACGAAGGGAGTGTTTGCCGAGCGGTGCCCCGGATGCGGATTCATCGGCGAGGCGGAGGATTCCCTCCTCCTTCGTGTGCTCATCCCATGCGCGGAAGTCTCCGGTTTCAAAGCCGTCGGCGAAGATCACCTGCGGGTTTTCCGCGATGTTCCGATCCGCGTGGTATCCGGCGGCAAGACCTTTCCCCTGCGGCAGCGCGGAGGTGGCGGCTTGGTTTTCCAAATCCGCCGCCCATGCCGGTGAAAGCGAAGCCATGAGGCAAAAGATCAGGGGATGGGACGGGTTCATTCCGGATGCTACGTGGGAGATGCGGGAGGTAAAACGTGGAGCGGGCATTTTTCCCGCAGCCGATCCGCTCGAATATAGGGAAACGGGCAAGGTTCCAAAAGGGTTTTTCGCCTGCCCCGGGAAAAAGAAAAGCGGCGGGCGGAATGCCAGTTGTGTTCCGGCAGGTAGGGCGTGACCGCCGGGCGCGCCGTGACTGTCTTTTCCGCAGCGGGTGGGGCTATATTTGGCGGAGAAAGTGGAAGGGCCGGGATGGATGCCATACGAATCGGGAAAAAGTGGGACGGCCCGGCGGTCCGTCCCTACCGGAAACCCCGCCTCCGGCGTTGCCTCCACTTTTGGCGGAATGCCCGCGCCACGTTTTGCTCAGGGGGTGGAGGCTTCCAGCCGCATGAAACGGCGTCCGGGGCCGCCGGCGGGTGCCAGGGCACGGATTTGCCTTTGTCCGGGGGTTTCGGAAAGGACTTCGTAGGTGATGCCGTCGGAGTGCCAGGTTGCGAGGTCGTCGGACCAGCGGGCTTCGAGCGTGACGTCGGTGGCGGCGGGGTTTTCGGGATAGGTGATGGCGAGGCGGTTGTCTTCGATGCGGGGGTCAAAGGACAGGGCGTCGGGGTTGCGGGGATCGAGGCCGAGGGCGTATTCGAGGAGGTTGGGGAGGAGGTCGTGGTCGGGATCGGCATGCGGGCCGATGATGTCGGGGGAGGTTTCGCCTTCAAACCGGTCGATCTGCCAGCCGATGAAGGGTGTGGCGGGAAGGGCCTGGACCGGGGGGCTCGCGGCGCTTTCCCCAGCGGGATTTACGGCGATCACGCGGTAGAACGGCCTCGCCGCGGGAGGAGCGGTGGCATCGTGGAAGGTGATTCCGGAAGGTTCCGCGATGGGGGTGAAAGGCCCTCCCGCCGTTGCGGCCCGTTCGAGCCGGTAGCCGCCGCCCTGGGGGACGGAGTTCCAGGAGAGGTTGATGCCGCCGATTTGCAGGCTGGCGGAGAGATTCGAGGGAGTGGCGGGGAGTTCGTAGCCGTAGACCTCGATTTCGTTCACGTTGCCGTTGCCGATGGTGTTGTTGTAGCGGAAGTAACGGAAACGCTGCGGGCAGGTGACGGGAATGGTGGTGAACACGCCGGAGGGAGGATCGAAATCGACGGCTCCGAGGGTGACGGCATCGCTGAAATTGGATTGGTTGGCGCCTTCAAAGACGCCGTTGAGCATGCGGGAGGTCCAGCCGGTGCGGGGATAATAGCGGATGGCGGTGATGCGCCTTTCCCTGCCCGCACCGAAGTCGAGGCCGGTCCAGGCGGACTCGGTGGGGGCGTCGAAGTAGGTGTTGACGTTTCCGTCGAAGGAGCGTTCGCGGGTCATGCCGTTGTTGTTCCAGGAGCCCGGGGTGCCGATGGAGGAGCCGGCAAGGCGGCGGGTGGTGTCCGGGGCACCGGGAAGGGGGGTGGCTACGGTGACGGCGGAGGAGATGGAGAAATTGGTTCCGACGGCGGCGACCTCGAAGGTGAGGTTGCTTTCGACCGCCTGCCGCCGGGCTCCGGGGATGAAGAAGACGTTGTTGGGGGTGCCGCCGAGCCAGAGCCGCGTGTTGTTGGGGAGGCGCTGGAAGATCTGGTAGTGGTGAATTTCGCCGGTGGCGGGGGGAGTCCATTTGAGCCGGACGGCGAGGCGGTCGGCATCGATCGCATCCTGCCGGGTGACGTGGAGGTTCGTGGGCGGCGGCGGTGCGGCAAGCGCGTTGCTTTCGAGGATGGCGAGGCGGCCGATCCTCATCTGGTAGTTGTTGACGGTGGAGGGGCTGGTGAAACGCAGGCCGATGACGGCGATGTTTTTTCCCGCATGGGCGCCGAGGTTGAGGGTGGTGGTGGACCAGTTGGAGGACGGGGCGTTTCCGATGGGGAAGTAGGTGAACTGGGAGGGGTTGTCCTCGAAGGCGATGGCGGCCTGCATGTGGGTGGCCCCGGCGGCGGGAGCTTTGTACGTGAGGCGCAGGATGGTGGAACTGGTGACGGGGAGGCTGGCGGCGTAGAGTTTGATTTCGTTGGGCGTGTTCAGGGTGCCCGAGATCCGGAGGGAGGTGCCGCCGTAGTAGGGGTCGTCCAGATCGAGGGTGGGTTGCAGTTTGGTGCCGGTGCTGTTGACGATCCAGCGCCAGGTGGGCGGGACGTCCTGGAGGCTGAGGTTGTTCCAGCCGGCGGTGGAAAGGATGCTGCCATTGACGGCGAAGCGGGTGCCCTGGCCGCGGTTGAAGTGGGTGACGAAGGGTTTTTGGTGGATGGGCGTGTTGGCGGGGATGTAGTGGGCGAGACCTTTCCAGTGGTGATCGGTGGTGGTGTTGGAGGGGTCGTGGTTGGCTCCGGACCAGAAGCGCAGTTCGGCGTTTTGGAAACCGGAGGGGTTTCCCGAGTTGTGGAAAACGCGCTGCTGGCCGTAGAAGGCGACGGAGAGGCGGTGTTGCTGGTTGGCGGGGAAGATGAAGTCCCAGTTGGCGGTGGTGTTGGAGCCGCCGCTTTCGACATCGATTCCGGCGTACACGGAGTAGGGATCGATGCCGAGATTCAGCGCGCGGGTGCGGGAGTTGATGAGGCCGTTGTTGTTCCACCAGAAGTTCAGGAACATGGTGTGGGAGACGAGCTGGGAGTTGTGCTTCATGAACATCTCGTTGTTCGCGGTGAGGGCGTTCTGCCACGAGATGGAACCGCTTTGGGTCATGGCGTCGTACCACATGATTTCCAGATCGGATGCCTGGGCGCGGAAGTAGGAAACGAAGTCGCGCATGTTGTCGGCGTCGGTGGAGTTCCCGCCGGCGGTTTCCTGGTTGATGAACCAGCCGTCGAAGCCGTAGTGGCGCGCGACTTCGATGAGTTTGTCGGCGACGGGGAATGCGTTGCCGTTCTTTTGGAGGAAGGTTTGCACCCAGTGAAACTGCCCGCCGTACACTCCCGGCGGGAAAAAGATGGTGCCGAGGACGGGGACGCCGTTGCGGTGCGCGGCGTCGATGACGGGGGCGGAGGGGGCGAGGATGAGGCCTTCGCCGGCGGAGCCGCCCCAGAAGACGAGTTTGTCGGTGTAGGGCCAGCCGGTGTAGGCGTTGAAATGGGTTTCCGCCGCTCCCTGGGAGGGCTGGAAGCTGGTGGGGCCGAAGGTGGTGAGGACGGCGACCCTTCCTTCGCCGGGCCGGGCGTTGGGGTTTACATTGAGGGCGGGGTTGGACGAACGGGTGGCGCGGGGGACGAAGGAGCGGTTGAAGTCCGAGCTGGTGTCGATGGCCGGGGTCCATTTCAGGAGGTAGTCCGGGTGCCAGAAGGAGGCGTAGGGCGGGACGGCGGATTTGAGGCGGAATTCGCCGGTAGGGGCGTGGCGGCCGTCGGGAACCGTGCCGTTGATGACTTCATCGAGGAGAAACCAGGTGACGCCGTCGTCGCTTCCTTCGAGCCGCCAGTTGCGGGGATCCCGCTCGGGGTGATCGTTGGCGGTGGTGAAGGAGTATCCGCCGATGGTGACCGGGGCGGGAAACCGGAAAACGGCGGGACGCTTGTTGAAGTCGAGCCACTTGGTTTCGGGGTCGTTGTCCGTGAGTCTGGACGGTCCTTCGCTGGCGGGGTTGTTGCCGCCGGGATTGGTGACGGTGGCCTGGGCCATGGAAACGGGCTGCCCGTGCCGGTGGAGGCGGAATTCGGAGACCTGGACGGAATTGGGATTTCCGGGGGAATCCCGCAGCTTTGTCGGGGTGAAGCGGAACCAGGAGTGGGTTTTTTCAAAGGCGGGCGCACTTGTGATCAGCACGAAGGGCAGAAGGCAGACGCCCAGGCGGCGAATCAGGGAATGGAGTGGCATGGGAACGGGGGTTTTCCCCATTCCACACCCGTTTCCCCGGTCAGGCAAGGCGGGCGGCGGGAAGTTCGCGCTGGAAGACGAGTTCCTTCGGCAGGGTAGTCCGTGCGAGCACCACCTGCACATGGCGAACCGCCATCGAGCGACGCGAAGCTCTCACCTCTCCCCGCCCGTCTTCCAGATTTCCTCGATTTCGCGGAAGATCGCAAGCGGAGGCACGCCAAGGCCTGTTGCCAGGCGGAAAACGATTTCCACCCCGGGCATGCGCTTTCCGGCTTCCAGCAACGAAAGATAGCTCCTTTCCAGACCCGCGCGGTCCGCCAGTTCCTGCTGCGTCAGCTTCGCCAAAAGGCGCCGGCCGCGCAACACGGTGCCGATGATCTCACGAAGCTGTCCGAAACGATCCAAAAAACAAGCTTATCAAGCTCCTGTCCGCCCGGCTTTGTTTCAATTGTCACATTATGCTTGCCACGGGAATTGGATTGATGTCCTTCAATTGTCCCAGCGAACCGTCCCTCCGTACCAACCAAATCTCTTATTATCTTCCCCCCAGAACACCATGAAACCAACCCTCCTTCTTTCCCTCGCGCTGACGCTCCCCGCCCTTGCCGAACCCGCCCGCAC